>CAWEHT010000161.1:0-6546 GCA_963808455.1 uncultured Chloroflexia bacterium
CAAGTTGCTGTAGCGAACCTCGCATCATCCGAAATGGCTGTGGCCGCCGCCGCTGCCACCGCCATGGAAGCCGCCGCCCCCGGAGAAGCCGCCGCCGCCGAAGCCACGCCCGCCCGAGGCACCCCCGCTGGGAGCCGGCTGGCTGCTCAGCGTGTGGCTGGCCGAAGAGAGCATGGCGTTCAGCCCGGCGCTCATGCCACCGAGCGACGCGTTGATCCCGCGCGACATATCACTCAGCGACGGCACCGGCGAGCGCTCGCCGCCGATGCTGGCCGGCCCGGCGTGACCTGCCCCGGCCCCGGCAGGGCCTCCCAAGCCAGGCCCATAGTAGGGACGCGGCATGCCGACGGGTATCCACCAGGTCGGGGCCGGCACGTTCTGGACGGCAGAGAATCTCTGGATCCAGCTGCGCTCCAGGCCGAAAACCACCGCGTAGGGCAGGTAGTGCTCGAAGATGCCGGCCGCGTCCTCGACCTTGGTGTATTTCTCCAGATTTTGCAGGTACCGCTTGAAGGCCTGCCAGCGGGCGTTGGCCTCGACCCCCTGGTCGGTGCGCCGCGGCATGCGGCGGGATAGGGCCAGCATCACGGCCCCCACCACGATCAAGGCAAGTCCGGGGCACACGGCTGCCCCGGTGTAACCACTGAAGGCCGCCAGCAAGAAGAAGGCAGCCACCCCGCCGACCGCCAGGACGGCAAAGCCCAGGCAGCCGTAGCGCTGGCGCACCGCCTCGGGGCTTTCGCTGAACAGGCCCTCGCCCACCGCTTCGTCATACATCTGCTTTTTCAGCGTAGGGATGGTGGCGTAGAACTGGTTGGCCAGGTCCGAGAGCTTGCGCTCGGTCCGCGATCCGAAGATCTCGTGCAGCAAGGTCAACTCGTAGTTGAGCTTTGCCACCGACATATCCTTGAGCCGGTACACGAAATCGCGGTGCTCGCCGATGCCCATGAACCCCGGCTCATCGGTCTCCTGGATCTCGACAGCGCCCCGGCGCGCCAGGTCCAGGAGGGTCCCGATGATGTCTTGCATATCCGCGGTCTCGTTCACCAACACGCCTACCATGCCGGCAGGCAAGTCGGAGGGCGGCTCGGGCAGGTAGTCGGCGATCATGGCGATGGGGTGCTCGCGGCGCATGCGGTACCACCAGAGATACAACAACAGGGGACCGCCGACCAGGATCAGCAGCCCCAACCCGCCGAACCCCAGCGTGAAGACAGGCCGCCATTGTTGTTGCTGCGCCTGCGTTGCAGCTGCAGCATCCACCTGCTGCTGCCATGGCTGCGCCGACCCTGCTACGATCCCATGTGGCCACTCAGCCACGGCTTCCACGTCGGCGCCTGCGCTCAGCGGCCCATCGACGACGATGGTGGCATCGGTCTGGCCTTTGTGGAAGGTGGCCTGCCCGCTGGCGCCGTTGATGTTGTAGTTGGTGAACGTGGCTCCGGGCGGCGCGTGCAGGGTGATCGTGGATGATTGCACGTGCATCCCATCGGGCACCTCTATCGCCTTCCAATCGAGCTGATCCACGCCGGTCTGAGGATAGTAGCGCAGGGCGCCGGATACGGTGTACGCGATGAGGATCGTGCGCCGCGAATCCTGGCTGGGCGGGAAATTGTAGCGGACCGCCAGCTGGCCGTTGTCCTGCGAGAGGCTGAACGTGTACGGCGCGCCACTGTCGGATTCCGCATAGGTAGGGCCGCCCTGCTCGCTAACCCCGACGTCGGTGATACCGCTCAAGTTCGTGAGGTCGATGTCGTCCTCGCCGAACCTGAAGGTGCCGCTGGTGAAGACGAGTTCCTGCGTTTCCTGAACACGGAAGTCACCGCTCTTCTGGATGGCAATGTCAACGTCGTAGCGTTGCCAATAGAGGGTCTGTTCCTGAGCCAGGGCGGTGTTGCCGAGGACCAGGAGAGCGCCCACGACCAGAAGCATCACGGGGAAGAGTTTTCGTCGCATCATGCTCCCTCGCAAGTTCAATCATCGGCTCGCTTCATTCTGGCACGACGGCCTCGGCACCGCCAGAAGCGCAGCCGACTTTCGCCTGACACGCGGCAGGCACATATGTCAGCCTATCGTACCACAATTGCGCCAATTGTGCCAGGGTATGCCGTGAGCCGGCATTTATCTTCCGGGGCAAGGCCGACCACGGATACCCCGCGGATGCGCGGATGTACTCGCCGCGGCGTGCGCTAACCGTGCATTCGTGGCTCGATCCGTGGTCGGCGGGCAACCTGCCCCCAATCTGAGATGCCTACCCTGAGCAAGGGTGTGGGGCCGGCGCCCCCATGAGAAAGGAAGATCCAAAGAGGGCGGCTCTACCGCAGCCGCCCTCCGCTCCATATGGGCAGGGTGACCCGCGCACCCGGCCTACGGCCGGCTAGTGCGTGGCATTGACCCCGCTGCCGCTGATCTGGAGGTTATAGCCACCGGGTGGCCCGTCTTGAGCTACCAGCACATAGTAGGTGCCCGGCTTGAGAAAGCTGCCGGACCAGAGCAGGTCATTGGGTTTGTTCGAGTTGGAGGCAGACCCCAGGCCGATGGGCGTCACCACCTGGCCTGCCAGCATGGTCTGCAAATTCTGCGGTGTCCAGACGGCGAAACCGGCCGCGGTGGCCGGGTAGACCTGCATATCGATCGTGACCTGGGAACCATCACCGGCGTATTGGAAGGAATACCAGGTGACTGATCCCGACGCGGTCGGCACCCAGCCCTTGGCGGTGCTGATCGCATTGTCAGGGCCGGCGCCAGGGGCCAGTGTGCCGGTCACCGGGGCCGAGGCGGCCGGAGCAGCTGTGCTGGAGACAGGGGCGGAGGCGGCCGGGACAGCTGTGGCGGTCATCGGGACGGAGACGACCGACGAGGCTGTGCTGGTCATCGGCAACGACGGCGCCGGGGCAGCTGTGCTGGTCACCGGGGCCGAAGGGGCCGGGGCAGCCGTGGCGGGGACGCTCGCGACAGGGGCGGTGGTTGGGGCCGCTGCCGAAGACGGCATCGGCTGGCCGGCGACAGAGACGCCACTTCCGGTGACCGTGAGCTGGAAGGTGCCGGGTGCCAGCGTGCTTTGATCGACCACGACGTAATAGGTGCCCCACGCGTTGAAATTGCTGGTCCAGATCATGTCGGGGTTGTTGTTGTAAGAATTGACGGCGCCGGCCCCAATCGGCGTCACGGACTCGCCCAGCGATCGCTGCCGCACCTCTTCGGAAGTCCAGATGGCAAATTGAGTCAGGGGCGCCTTGTGGGTCGGAGATTGGAAATTGCCGCTCATGTCGATGTTGATCTGCGAGCCATCTCCGTCGTAGGCGAAGGCAAACCACAGCTCGCCGCCCGCCGGGATGCTGACGGGGCCCGAAGGCACTGTGAAAGCCGTCTCGGGCCCTGTGCCGGGAGCTTCGGCTGCAAAGACGTGCCCTGCACCTGCGAGGAGAGTGCTGGCGATGAGAAAGACGCCGGCCAACTTCAGGAATTTGCCGAACATTGCGATTCTCCTTATCTTCTTTGCTGGCATGCGGCCCGCATCCGCAACAACCGGATCCTTTCAGTATGGGGGAGCCAGACCTGGGGAGCCGGAAGCTGCCGTAATCGCGGAGCACGAGCCGGCCAAACGGACGCGCCTCCAGGGCAGCGTGCGTTTGTGCAGCTAAGATAAAGGCTAGAGGAGGATCTGTCAAGAAAGGGTCGCTGGGCTGCCGGTATCAGCTGAACTGCCTCGAGCCCGAATCGCTACGCCCGCTGCCAGGCAGCAGCGCTCAGGGGCTGAAACCCGGCGCTGGGCCGGCCATTTTCGGGCCGGGATCGCCGCGCCGCCGCGTTTGCGCGGCCTCGCTCTCTCCGCTATACTCGACGCGACCGGGCAGTGGTTCGCACGCATTGAGGTCAGGCTGCCAGGACACCCAAACGGGAGACGCCATGAGCCAGCTAATCTATCAGGTAGACGCTTTTACCCATCAGGCTTTCGCCGGCAACCCTGCCGGCGTCTGTATCCTGCCCGGGGCCGCTCCTGACGCCTGGATGCAGGCGCTGGCGCGCGAGATGAACCTCTCTGAGACGGCCTTCCTGGTCCCGCAGGTCGGCGGCTTCGGCCTGCGCTGGTTCACCCCGGCGGTTGAGGTGAAGTTGTGCGGCCACGCCACGCTCGCCAGCGCGCACGTGCTCTGGGAAACCGGGGCGCTGCGGCCGGACGAGCCGGCCCGCTTCCATACGTTGAGTGGGCTGCTGGTCGCCAGCCGGAGCGGTGACTGGATCCAGATGGACTTTCCGGCGGCCCCGCCGCAGACCGTCGAAGCCCCCGCTGGGCTGTCGGAGGCGCTGGGCGTGGCGCCCAGGTATGTGGCAAGCAACGCCCTGCAGGACTGCTTGATCGAGGTCGAGGATGAGGACACCGTCCGGCGGCTGCGGCCGGACTTCACCCTGCTCGGCCGTCTTCCCTTGCGTGGGGTCATCGTCACCGCAGCGATATCGGCTTCCTCTGAATATGATTTTGTCTCCCGCTTCTTCGCGCCGGCCGCCGGCGTCAGCGAGGACCCCGTGACCGGCTCGGCTCACTGCTGTCTTGGCCCGTTTTGGGCGGCTCGCCTCGGCAAGGCCGAGATGGTCGCCTACCAGGCATCGCCGCGCGGCGGCGTTGTGCGCGTGCGTCTGTCGGGTGACCGCGTCCTCCTGGGCGGCCAGGCCGTCACGGTCATGGTCGGCGAGCTCAAGGCGCAGGCGACGCTAGAGGCCGTTTACCTGGCGGTTGAACCCATATCACGGCCCGAGGATTTCCAGCGGATCGTGGAGATCGCTCACGAGGAACAGGCCAAACGTGCGGTCAGCAAGGACAAGTAGACCCCATGCAGCTTGTTGAGACGAGTATCTGATATCTACAGCTATCATGATGATCACTTCGACCGGTTGGCAAACATCAGGCGGCTCGAAGCCAGTGAAATCCGAGTCCGCGCCAGCGAGGCCTTCCAGTGGCTGACCAGTCAGTTGTAGCGAGTGTCAGAGGCTACTTGCACCAGCTCATTGCCCTGGGCGTCGCGGTCAGCTTTGGCGTGATCTTTGGCTCGCAGGCAACCGGCTCTGTCGATCAGTGGAGCGACATTGACCTGTTGGTTGTTTCGCCACATTTCGATGGCCTGCGCAATCGTCAGGATATCAACCTTCTCTGGCGCATCGCTGCGCGTATTGACAGTCGTATCGAACCGATCCCTTGCGGCGAACGGCAGTGGGCAGGAGGACCACACGAGCCCCATTGTCGAGATCGCCCGCAGAGAAGGGCTGCAGATCGGCACGTAGGGGCAGCAGCTTGCTCGCCAGCCGGAGCATTCCACCAGCAGGAGCGCCGCGGGCCGGACTCGAAGCGTCTCCTGACCGGCGCCGGCTGCGAAAGTGGGCGCCGAGTGCGCCCTCACTGTGCCGTATCGCTCGGGGCGCGAACACCTGCCGATGACCGCTCCCCTTCCCCCGCGGCCTGAGATTGTGCCCCAGAATTCGCTACAGATCCAACTTGTCCTGCTCCGCCAGATCGTCCTGCCAGCGACCGAGGTCGTCATAGCGGCGTGCCGATCGTCTCCAGGAGCCACGCCACTCTCGGCCATTGTGCCCTCACGATATCGGCGTAGCCCCGGTACTGGCTCGCCAGCACACGCTCAAGATCGCCGCCTGCATATATGGCCCGCGTGGTTACACCGCGCATGTTGTTGCGTTCCATTGCCACACCGTCATCGACATCATCGCTTGCCAGTTTCTCAATGACGTTGCGCACGGCGCGCTCCGGCCAGCCGTGGTCTACCAAATCTTCCGGCGCGTGCGCAAGAAGCTGTCCGATAAACTGGTCGGCGACGACGGCCCGATCCTGTTCGACCGCCTTCCGACGAACCTCGTCGATCCATTCAAGGATCGTCTCCTCGGCCACCTCCCCGCCTACCCTCTTGCCGGGCAGCATGTGCATGCCTTTTAGGAGGCGATACCCCAGCTCTGCCCTCGTCTGCCTCTCAGGAGACAGCTGCGCATCCTGACTCCCGTCTCTATGGGCGGGCAAGAACACGTCGCAGAGGATATCAACGAAGAAGCCTGGATCTTCTGCCAGGAATTCGTGGATGGTCAGTCCACGAGCATCTGCCAGGTCGAGGATTGGCAACGCCTGGTACTCTCTGCGTGCTACCTCGAGCGGTGAGAGATCTGTCCGCTTGTGTAATTCTGCGAAGAACGCGACCACATCGTACGGAGTAATGCCGAGCCGCGCAGCTTCCTCGGATGTCTGGGCTTGAGCCAGCTCAATCATCGCTGCGTCCAGCAGCCGCACGAGCACGTCGGTGGGCACGTCTGACGCCCGCAACGCGACACGGATCGAAGGCGTGGCTAGCACGCCCCGCGGAGATCAGATGGTCGATCTGGTAGGCTTGCTCGTCTGGACCCCCTTCAATGATTGAGAGCGGCTTCCGTTGCCAGTATTCAGTGGCAACACCCAGGGTTTCGGCGTCCTTCCAGGTTGCTCTTGCATCTGGCCACCACAGCAGCAGGATGGCGACCATCCCCGGCGGCCAATTGCCAGCAATACAT
>CAWEHT010000162.1:0-7596 GCA_963808455.1 uncultured Chloroflexia bacterium
AGAACTTCGCGGGATCGTACACACAAATCGGCTGGATTACCAGATCGTTGACCGGCGAAAAGACGATTACAGGTTATACGAGAAACTGACTCCTCCGCGTGTCATCACGTCTGATGGTGAGATCATTGGAGGTGAGTACGAACGAGAAAATCTCCCACCCGAAGCTATGGTCGGTCTACCGGTCTCTTCCGGACTCGTCGAGGGTCGAGCACGTGTCTTCTCGAGCATGGAAGCTGCTGACCTCGAAGACGGCGACATACTGGTCACCTCCTTTACCGACCCCAGCTGGACGCCATTGTTTGTATCCATCAAAGGCCTGGTCACCGAGGTCGGTGGGCTGATGACCCATGGAGCAGTGATCGCACGTGAATATGGCTTAGCAGCGGTGGTTGGAGTAGAGAATGCTACCAAACTGATAAAGGATGGGCAGCGCATTCGGGTGCATGGAACGGAAGGGTATGTAGAAGATCCTATCTGGGAATTAGAAACCCTTGCCTGAGTGGTTATTTGAGCGCTTTTACCCTTGATCGAGCCATCCTAGTCGCAGGTGTCTTGAGGCAGACAGACAGATCGCGCTGCGCCGCGCTAGGGTGAGCGACGCGAGCCGCGGGGCCTCGCGCCGGGTCGGGACCGGAACGATGCGCGGGGCCTGGCAGGCGGCCGCCGGAGGTGAGCATGGGCAGCGTGATCTACTACGTGGCGACGAGCGTCGACGGCATGATCGCGGACGTGGAGGGCCGCGTCGGCTGGCTCGAGCCGTTCGAGCGCTCGGGCGAAGATTACGGCTACCGGGCGTTCCTCAGCCATGTCGGGGCGCTCGTGATGGGGTCGGGCACCTACGAGTGGCTGCTGAAGGCCGGGATCGACTGGCCGTATGCCGGCATCGAGGCCGTCGTCATGACGGGCCGCCGGCTGCCGCAGCCGCCGGGCGGGCAGGTGGCCTTCGACGCCGGGGACCCTGGCGAGATCGTGCGCGTGCTGAAGGCGAGGCACCAAAAGGATATCTGGCTGGTCGGCGGGGGCCGGCTCGCGGGGGCCTTTGCGGAACGCGACCTGGTGGATGAATACGATCTCACGATCGTCCCCGTCGTGCTGGGTGCGGGCATCCCGCTGCTTGCGAGCCGGCAGGGGCCAGCCGTGGCCCGGCCCCTCACGATGGTCGAGCACCAGGCCTACCCCAGCGGCGCCATCCGGGCGCGGTACATCGTGGCGCGGGGCGCCTGACGCCTGGGGGCCTGCGGGCAAGAGACAGATTAGTGCCGAAACATGGAGCCCTTTCGGTCACACCAGACGGATGCTTCGCTGGCGTCCCACCGTAGCGCTGGTTGTCTCGCCCACCCGAGCTTTGCACTGCGGTCAGCATGACAAACGCCCCCACCGAGGACCTTTCCTGCACATGTACTGCGGGCCCAGGCGGCCCGCAGCAAAGCAATTGGTAACACAAAGGGTCTTGGGGGCCCGGCGGCCCCCCATGCCGCGACCGGCTAGCGCAGCGTGCCATGATAGAACGCATCGAGGGTCTGGTCGATGTAAACCCATCCCTCCTGGCTCGCGTGGTCGCCGACGAAATCATAGAAGAAATACCTGTCGTACTCGTGATCCTGAAACGTCACGACCCTGGCCCCATACTTCCGGCCCAGCCGGCCGAGCTTATCATAGTAGCTCGCCCGCGCCGTCTTGAGAGACCCCGGCGAAATCAAAGTAGCGCCCGTTCATCGGGATGCCTATCAGCAAGGTCTGCGCCCCAAGTTCTTGCAGCTCGGCCAGCGTCAGCTCTGAGCTGATTCCAGGGCGTATCCGAGGTTGACCTGACGAACCAGGCGTCGAACGCTGTGCTTTTCTTGGTGAGATCGGCCGCGCCGAGCTCGGACGAGCCGGGCACGGGCCCATTGGGCGCGGGGGCGTTGGCTCCCTGCGCGCCGGGCGCGGGCCCATTGGGCCCGGAGGTGTCGGCCCCCTGCGCGCCAGGCCCCGGCGCGTTGGGTCCGGAGGCGTCGGCCCCCTGCGCGCCGGGTCCGGGCGCGTTGGGCCCGGAGGCGTTGGCCCCCTGCGCGCCGGGTCCGGGCCCGCCAGGCCTGGGCAAGTTGAGCCCGGGCAAGTTGGGCCCGCGGAAATCCGCCTTGTGTTCGTCCCAATAGGTGTCGTTGATGCCGAAGACATTGTTGCCGCTTTCCGCTGCGTCGTGGGCCGAAGCCTCGGCAACGAGGCTCGACCAGTCGAGCACGGCGGGATCGTGTGGCAAGGTCGCCTGCAAACCCTTCTGGCCCCGGATGTAGGCCAGGACCTCCCAGTGATCCTGCAGACGCATGATCCAGAGGTTCAGCTTGCCCAGCGGGAAGAGGGCGAAGTAGGCGGCTCGATCGGCCAGGCCCCCGGCGGCCAGCCGCTGCGTCGCGAATTCCAGCAGCGGGTCTTTGGCGAGCAGCCTTGGGGATTTCACCATCTCCTTGGCGATCCGCTGCTTGAGGCCGAAACTGAGGTCGCTGCTGAAGACGAGCTCCTTGGCTTCCAGGGCCGAGAAGTTGTCCTCCCAGTTGCCCCCGTATTCCAATACGGTGCCCCGATCGGCTATCAGCACCACTTTCTTTCCGCGCAGCTGGGACCCGTCGCCGGCGAGCTGCAGCGCCACGCACAGGAGCGACTGCAGCTCGAAGCCGATCCGTGAGACATCGAAGCCGGTCGGGTAGGCCTCGAAGAGGGCCGCTCCGTCATAGGCATTGTCGGCCCTCATTTCCGAGCTCCCATACATCGGCAGCAGATCGGGCTGCTGCAGGGTAGCCTTCTGGATGGCATTCCCGAGGCTCTTCTGGTGAAACATGTCGGGCGCCAGTGCATGCACATAACGACCTTCGAGGGTTCGGGCATGGAAGCTAAACCCGACGGCCAGGCATCCGGCCAGGAACAGCGCCAACAGGCCAGGCACCAAATGAGGTTGTTTCATGCCCGATCCCCGAGCGCCCAGCTCACGCGCTCGTTCGAGGCGCCGCACTCGTAAAGCGAGCCCTGCCCTCGGCCGGGCCCCCCGAAGGAATTCTGGGAGCCGCTGCTTTGCGAGGTCGCTTCGTACTGCACCACCCTGCAGTTGGTGGTCACCCAATTCATGACGTCCGATTGGCCCCCTCCCGGGCCGCCCCCCATCCCGCCCAGCCTGACATACCGCAGCTGGCCGCTGGCCACCAGCCTGGCCATGCTGCCGGCCGTCTCGACCTGGTCCCCGCCGCTGAAGCCGCCCAGGTAGAGCACCGGGCGCCCGGTGGCCAGCACGTAGCCCTCGCCATCGTTCGAGCTTGAGACGGCCATCAGGTATTTCACGCCCTGCGTGTGCGCCTGCAGGTAGCTTAGCAGCGTATCGTCCACCTGCAGCCCGCTGCCGCCGCCCCCGGGACCCCCACCGCCGGGCCCGCCCTCCTGCCCGCTGTAGGCCGACGGCAGTGAGTCCGTCGAGTAGAGCGTGGTCAGGCCCGACCAGATGCCGGGCGTGATCAGGAGAGCCGCCACCAGGCAGCCGAACCCCATGCGGGCGAGCTGCTCCAGGTGGCGGCGGGCCAGCGCGGAGAGGACGATCCCGGCGCCGAGGAGCCCTGCGACGATAGGCAGCCACCAGATCGTCTTCACGAAGTTCAGGGCGATGGTGCACTGCACGGCCACGGTGCCGGCCACGACGACGGCCGTCAGGCCGAGCGTGGGGAGCCAGCGCTCCCCGGCGCATTTGCCAGAGCTCGGCCACGCCGAGGCCGACCAGGGCCGCCAGCGGGGCGGCCAGCATCGAGAGATAGTACGGGTGGAAGAACCCGGCCACGCTGAAGAACAAGGCCTCGGTCAGCAGCCAGCCGCCCCACAGGACCGCCGCCTGGTGCTTCGGCTGGATCGGCCAGTGGGGCCACGAGCGCAGCGCCAGCAGCAGAGCACTGAAGAACCCGAAGGGCAGCAGCCAGCCGATCTCGTTGCTGAGCTGGCCGGTCAGCAGCCCGCAGGGGGCCGGCCTGCCCGGTGCCGAACATGCCGCCGCCACCCGGCCCACCGCCGGGCCCGCCGCCACCCGGCCCACCGCCGGGCCCGCCGCCACCAGGTGCCCCACCTCCGGGCCCACCGTCACCGCCGCCAGGCGCCCCACCGCCGAACCCTCCCCCACCGGGCCCAGGGATCCCGCCGCCGTTGGGCGGGCCCAGCGGGGCCGCTCCGGCCGCGCCCCAGCCGGCCGCGTTGCCGATGGCCCCGACGGCCGCGTCCCCGTTGGCTGTGCTGCCCGAGGCGTTGGTGGCCGAGCCGGTCCTGCCGGCATCCGCCGCATCCGTTTCAGCCAGCCCCTGGAAAGCGCCGCCCGCCGGCCGTGGCATGAACTGGCTCCCACCGCCGGGCGTCCCCGGCCCGTAGGCTGCCGACGAGCTGCTGCTGCCGTGCCGCAGGTTCGAGAAGGCGCTCGAAAGGCTGCTGGAGCCGCGCCAAAGGCTCGAAAGGGTGCTCAGCAGGTTGCCGCCGGAGCTCTGGCCGGGCCCCATGCCCACCAGGCGCTGCACGCCGTTGTAACCGATGGCGAGATTCCAGGCCGAATTCGTGCCGCTGCTGCCCACGAAGGGACGCTGGCCGGCCGGCGTCAGGTCAACGGCGGTGATCCACGACAGCGAGATGGCCAGCAGCACGACGGTGGCCAGGACGAGCTTGCCGGCCTTGCGGATGAGCCGTTCGGGAGCACCGCAGAAATACAGCGCGTAGAAGGCCGGCAAGGGCAGGTAGGCCTCGAGCATCTTGATGTTGAAGCCGATGCCTACCAACCCTGCGCCCAGGAGCAGATACTTGAGCCGGCCGCTCTCTGTGGCCTTGATGAACGCCCAGGCCGCCAGCAGCAGCACCAGGATCAGCGAGCTGTCGATGGTGTTGTTGCGGTCGGTCGCCACGGCCACCGGAGCGATCGCCAGGGCCAGCCCGGCGATCAGGCCAGCCGGCCGAACCTCCGCTGCACCAGATGGTAGAGCACGACGACCGAGAGCATGCCGGACAGCAGCTCCGGCAGCAGCACCCCGAAGGCGTTGACGCCGAACACCGCTGCCGAGGCGGTCTGCAGCCAGAAGCCGACCGGTGGCTTGTCCAGGCTGACCGAGCCGCCCGGTTCGGCCGCGACGAAGAAGAAGTTATGCCATGACTCCAGCATTGACTTGACCCCGGCCGTATAGTATTGGTTGACATAGCCGAGGGACGAGAGGTTGTAGAAGCGCAACACTCCGGCCAGGAGCACGATCGCCGCCAGGGCAACGGCGGGCCAGGCCCCTATCACTTGCGCCGTGCGCCCTGCCGCGGCGGGATTGCGCCTGCCTCTCGCCCACGGCCGGTCAAGGATCATCGCTTTCATCCTGGCTTTCTCCTCTTTTCTGTCATCCCGCATCACACAACCCTCTTGAATCAGGAGGCGCTATTCAGGGCGCCTCGCGAGCCACCATCGCCCCACCGTTGATCGACGAGATAGAGCGGCCGGCGTTTCACCTCGTCGTAGATCCGGCCCAGGTACTCGCCGGCGATGCCCAGGCACATGAGCTGCACCCCACCGGCGAATAACACGGCGGCGATCGTCGCCGCCGTGCCGAGGCCCGGCGCCGAGCCGCGCAACAGGCGCAGCAGCCCGCACGCTGCCAGCGACAGCGTCCCCAGCAGCGTGAAGGCCCCGCCGGCTACGCCGGCGAGCTGCAGCGGCACATACGAAAAAGCGGTGATGGCATCCAGCGCGAAGCGCACCATCTTGCCCACCGTGAATTTGGTCTTGCCGGACTGCCGCGCCTGCCGGTGATAGGCCACGCCTGTCTGCTTGAAGCCTACCCAGCTTACCATGCCCCGCAGGAAACGATTCTGCTCGGGCATTTGCCGGATCGCATCCACCACTTTGGCATCCATGAGCCGGAAGTCGCCGGTATCCAAGGGGATGTCCACCCGGGTGATGCGGCGGATCAGCCGGTAGAAAGCGCCGGCCGTGGCTCGCTTGAGCCAGGTCTCGCCGTCGCGCTCGCTGCGCACGCCGTAGACCACATCGAAGCCGGCCAGCCATTGCTGCACCATTTCCGGGATCACCTCCGGCGGGTCTTGCAGATCGGCATCCATCAAGATCACGGCCTGGCCACGCGCGGCGTCGAGGCCGGCTGTGGTGGCGACCTGGAAACCATAGTTGCGGCTGAGGCCGATGCCCCGCACGCGCCGGTCGCCCGCGCAAAGCCGCGCGATCACCTCGGCCGAAGCGTCGCGGCTGCCGTCGTTGACCAGCACCAGCTCCCAGGGCCTGCCGATGCCATCCATCACCAGGCAGAGCCGCCGATGCAGCTCGGGCAGCCCGCAAGCTTCGTCGAAGGCGGGCACCACGATGGACAGCTGCGGTTCCAGGTTGGCTTGCGCCGCGGAAAAGGCCAGCGGCAGCGCTAGAGTCCTCGAATCAGCCGTCATGATTGGCCCCCTTTGCAAAACACCAGGCGATCTTGCACGGCGAAGTTAAGCAGCGCCGTGCTCGCGATGCCCAGCGCGGCCGCCGGCAGCGGCGCCATGACCGTGCGCGCTGCCTGGAAAACCAGGAAGTTGATGCCCGCCGCGGCCAGCACCGAGCCATGAAAGGCGGCCCACTGGCCGGCCAGCCGCTTGAGCCCGCCCGTTTTTTCGGCCTGGCGATCGCCCCAGATGAAGCGCGCGCTCATGGCGAAGTTCAGCTGGGCCGAGGCGAGGAAAGCCAGCGTGTTTGCTGCTGCCGGGTCCCGATGTAAGGCGATGAGCAGGTCGAGGAGGGCGAGCTGCACAGCGCCACAGACCCCGCCGGTAAAGGCCGCGCGTGACAGGCGGCCGGCGTCGATTCCGAATACTCGCCAATCCCTTTGGGTTGCCCGGAGAATCAGGCCGTTGGCGGTTGCTTGCGTGGTCATAAGGTCCCTCCAATACAAACCTGATTTAAGCCCGGCAACTGAGGCAGGGTTGTGCGGAGGCTGAGAGGAAGTTGAGCCCCCTGTGAAGAGGAAGTTAATGCATATGCAGAAGACGTCTTCCGTAGCTGCGTCTGTCATTCTGAGACGTTAATGACCGCGGGCGGTCATGTGGCACACAAGAAACCTTTGGACTGTCATTCTGAGCGGCCGTGCCAACAAGTCCTGTCAACGACGCGCCACAGCGAAGAATCCGTACCAGGAGTTTCTTGGTAGTTCCCCCACGCCGGCGTGGGCCAGCCTGCATGCACGAGAGAAACTTGCCTGCGCCTGGTACAATGCTCGGGTAGTAGCCGGACAAGCTAAGACCGGACCGTCACTGGTGTGATCCAACCCGCTCGGTAGTTTGGTCCTGGTCAGGCGTGATGTGCACACTGGTGGCAGCGCAGCGGGTTGGGCGCTGACCCCGTTTGAAAGATTATCAATTGGGGACCTGACCGGGTCTGGCGGCTCAGATTTCGCACTGGGAGAAGTGAAGCCATGTCTGCTGAGCGTCATGCGGCGCCCCCCAAGACCTGGGAGGGGTTGAAGGTCATCCACCCACACGCTGCCGGGCTGGATATCGGCAGTGCCGAGATTTGGGCCGCGGTGCCCCGGCCAGCGCGGCCAAGCCGGTGCGGCCCTTTGGCACCACCACCCCGGACTTCCG
>CAWEHT010000163.1:0-7712 GCA_963808455.1 uncultured Chloroflexia bacterium
TTAGCACGCACGCGTTGCCCCTGCTCGGCCAGCATACGTGCCACAGCCTGACCGACCCCACCACCGCGCCCAGTACCACATGTAAATCGCTCTGGGTGATCATTTCGTCTCCTCTTTTCGCGCTGGCTTTGCACTCTCACCGTGCGAAATCCAGACTAAGGGCTCGTAGAGGAATAACTTCCCGAACCTGTCATCCTGAGGCCGACTCCCTGACCGTGCCTAACGACTCAACGTGTCAGGCCGAAGGAATCCGTGCTGCCTATTCTCGGGCACGACGGATGCTTCGCTGGCGCGCCGCCGCGGCGCTGGTTCTCTCGTCCACCCGCTCAGCATGACAGCAGCGGAAGTTATTGCTTTTCAGGTCCTACCCCTCGTAGACCACACGGCCGTCGAAGATCGTCATGCAGGCGCGGGCGTCCGCAATCGCCATGGGTTCGACGTCGAAGATATCCCTGTCCAGGACGACCAGGTCGGCCAGCTTGCCGGGCGTGATGCTGCCCAGCTGATGCCCGCGGCCGCTGGCCAGGGCGGTGCCCATCGTGTAGCCCCAGACGGCCTCTGCGACGGTCAGGCGTTGTTCGGGATGCCATCCCCCGGCCGGCCAGCCGTTGCGGCGCTGGCGGGTGACGGCGGCATGGATGCCCCACATCGGGTCGGGATCGACGACCGGGCAGTCAGAGCCCGGCGCGAGGGGCACGCCGGCATCCAGCATCGAGCGGAAGTTGTAGGCCAGGCGCGCCCTCTTGCCGACCGAAGCCTCGACCATTGGGATATCCTCGGTGACTTGCAGGGGTTGCACGGACGCCACGACCCCGGCCCGCCGCAGCCGCGGCACATCTTCCGGCTGAATCATCTGGACGTGCTCGACGCGATGCGGGGCCGCGGGCGGGGCACAGAGGCCGGGCCCTGCCGCCGCCCGCCTGTTGCGCAGCTCTTCCAGGCCGGCCAGCAGGCGGTGGTTGGCCTGATCGCCGATGGCGTGGATGGCAACGGCCAGGCCGGCATCCTCGGCTCGCTCGACGGCGGCCAGGATCTCTGAGACGGGCGTCAGGGAAATGCCGCAGCCGGGGCTGTCCTCATAAGGCTCGAGCATCCAGGCCGTGCGCACGCCCTGGCCGCCGTCGACGAAGAACTTGAGATGGCCGATGCGCAGGCGCTCATCGCCAAACCCGGTGCGCAGCCCCAGGGCGATCGCCTCGTCGATCCGTTCGCCGGGCAGGTGCATCCACACGCGCAGGTCCAGATCCCCGGCGGCCTGCAGCCGCTGCCAGGCGCGGAAAGCCGGGCGCCCGCAGACGCCGCCCATGACCCGGTAATCGTGCAGCCCGGTCAGGCCAAGCCGGTGCAGCCGGGCCATGCCGCCGCGCATCGCCGCCACCGTCTCGTCTTCCGTGGCCGGCGGCATGGTCTCGCTGACCAGATTGATTGCCAGGTCGCGCAGCAGCCCGTCCGGCCGGCCGCCGGCGTCGTGGCCGATCACGCCTCCGGGCGGATCGGGGGTGTCGCCGGTGATGCCGGCCTCGGCCAGAGCGGCGCTGTTGGCGACGGCCAGATGCATGTCGTTGCGATAGAGCAGCACGGGATGGCCGCCGGCAACGGCATCCAGGTCGGCGCGACCCGGCAGGCGCCCATCGGCCCAAACGGTCTCATTCCAGCCCTGGCCCACGATCCAACGCGGGGCCATGCCGGCCGCGGCGGCCTGCCCCACCCCTTCGAGCACCGCGGCCAGCGAGGGTGAGCCGGCCAGGTCCAGCCCGTGCAGGCCGAGGGTCCAATTCCAGTAGTGAAAATGGCCGTCCACCAGGCCCGGCAGCACGAGCCGCCCGGCCAGATCCACCACCCGCTCGCCGGGGCGAGCCAGCCCGCGGATCTTTTCGTCGCTGCCCACGGCGAAGATGTGGCCGTCGCGGAGCGCCACGGCGGTAGCGTTCGGCGCAGCCGGGTCCTGGGTGTGCAAATGTCCGTTCAGCAAAAGCAAGTCACGCAAGGTAAGCAGGTCCTTTCCTGTACTGATCGCGGAGTGAAATTGCGCCCGGCGACTGGAAGTCGCTGCAACTCCGGCAAAGCCGGCCTGCGCCGGCTACCTGAACCGGGGCAATCGACCCCATTGCGGCGCCGGATGAATGGCAAGTTTCAGCTGCCGGCGGCGTTGGCAGGGGCGTTCCCGAGAGCGCCCGGCTCTTGCCCGGCCCGTACCACCACGGCGTGGAGGCACGCCCTGATGTCCGGCGGCAGCGGCTGGCCCTGATGGCCGGCCAGCAGGCGGTTGACGCAGGCGGCCGCCCGCTCGCCCAGGGTTTGCCCGCCGCGCGGCCTGCCACTGGCTGAAGTTGCCGCGATCGAACACGCGGGGATACCAACCCTCGCGCACGTGGCGGAGGGTATGGTCGCACGTCAGATACTGGCCGTCGGGGCCAATCTCGTCGATCAGGTCCAGCGGCACGGTTTCGTCGTCGATCACGGCCGGCGCCAGGCAACTCTTGATCCAGCTGACGATCTCGTCGCAGATCACCAGCTGCGCCAGCGAGCCGCACAGGCCCGATTCCAGGTAGCCCAGATCGTGGATCAGGTTGGGGCCGCCGAGCGTTTCGCTCATCAGGGTCAACGCGGCTTCGGCGGCGGCCTGCTGGTCCACGAGCTTCGAGTCGCTGCAGCCGGCCAGGCCGAACGTAGGCAGGCGGCAGCTGTGGGCCAGGGCCTGGGCGGTGCTGCCCCAATTGGGCGTGCAGTAGGGGCTGATCAGGGTGCGCATATCCATCGCCGCGCCGCCCCAACCGGGCGCAATGAACGGCGCGCCCTCGCATTTGAGCTGGGAAAGGACCAGCCCCGCCAGCACACCGGCATGGATCATGGCCACGGAGCCGGGCTGAGTGATCGGCCCGGTGCTGCCGCCCAGGACCACCGGGATGTACAGGGCCGGCAGCCCCTTGCCGGCCAGGAAGAGCAGTTTTTGCAGGGCATCTTCGTTATGGCGCAAGCCGGTCGTGACGTTGATGTAGCAGGCGATGTTCGGCTGGCGGCGCAGCGCCTCGGCGCCACCGGCGACGATCTCGGCCATCTCGACCGCATCGGCCGTGCCCGAGAATTCATTGGTGACGAAGATGATCGGCTTCGTGGTGGTCTCGAGCATGACCTCCATCTGGCAGCGGTCGCTGACCATCGTGTTGACGTCGCCGGGCAGGAACATCGACATCACGAAGTCGATGTTGGGCAGCACGTCGCACAGCGTGATGGCGTCCACGACGTCTTGCAGCACCGGTTGGCGGCGCCGGCCATCCCGATGATCCAGGATGTGCAGGCAGTCGGACCCGCTGCCGTAGTAGACCCGGTCCTCTTCGGCGAAGACGGCCGGGCGGCCGTCCCGGTCGTGGAGCACGACGCGTTCGGCGCGGTCGCCAGGGCGCGCTCGACCAGCGTGGCCGGGATGCGCACCCGGTTGCCCTCGCTGACCGAGGCGCCCGCCTGGCGGAGCATCTCGACGGCCTCGGGCAGGTACAGGCGCACGCCCGTCCGGGCCAGGATTTCCAGGCCGGCTTCGTGCAGCCGGCGGCAACCTTCCGCAGAAAGGCGCCCGACCCGGAGGCCGGGGGCGACGCGATCGTCGGGGGTGCGGCGGTCATCACTGAATACCCTCCTCATTTTGCCGGTGGTTTGTCTCCGGGGACGAATCAAGATCGTGGGCCAACACCTCCCAGACCTCGGTGATGTAATCGGCCACGATGCGGCGGGCTGCCTGCCCATCCCCCGCGGCCAGGGCTTCGATCAGGGCCACATGGTTCAGGCGATCGCGCTCGCCCCGCCAGGCGCGTTCGGCGACGCCGGCCGGATCGGCCAGGCGGCGAGCGTAGAACATCATGGGGTCCATGCGGTTCCAGATCTCGTCCAGCGTGCGGCTAAGGAGCCGGTGGCCGCTGGCGCGGATGGCGATCTCATGGAAGGCGCGATTGGCCTCGCGTAGCGTGCCCGATGCTCGAATCCTCGGCCGTCACGTAGGTCTCCGGCAGCAGCCGGCGCATCTCGTCCAGCTCGGCAGGCGTGATGCGCCGGGCTGCCAGCTCAAAGGCCCATCCTTCCAGGACCGCGGCAGGAGTAGGCTTCCGCCAGCTCGGCCGCCGAAAGGTCGATGACCCTTACCCCCCGGTAGGGCTGACGTGTGGCCAGGCCGTTGGCGACCAGCTTGTCGAGGGCGTCGCGGACGGTGATCTGGCTGACGCCGAACTCCGCCGCCAGGGCCTTCTGGTGCAGAGGCTCGCCAGGCCTCAGCCGGCCCTGAAGGATCGCGCGGCCCAGCGCATCCGAGACGGCGTCGGCGCGAGACCATCGCGGACCTGAAAACGAGCAACTCACGCAGGCCGGACACGGCTCCCTCCGATTGATATATTATCGATAATATATCACGGCCGGCGGGCCCTGGCAAGGGCGAGGCATCCCTTGCTCAGGGCCAAGCCGTGTTGCGGGGCCCCGCCAAACCAGGACGCAGCTTCTGGATGGGAGGTGCGGTTGGAGGTTTCGCGTGGCGACGGCCTCGCTCATGCGGGGCGGCGTGTACGTTTGGACCACGCGGCGGGTGGCGTTTGGACCATGCAGCGGGTGCCGTTTGGACCACGGAGGCGCGAGCGTAGCGAAGTGCACGAAGCGCGAAGTCACGAAGGGGCACCGCCGCGGCCCGGCCGGGCTGGACGTGCCGCAATGCTCGGCGGCCCCCTGGTCGCGCCCGGGCGTTTTCGTGCGTTTTCGTGTCGCTTTCGCGGCTTTCGTGGTCCAGACGCCGACGCCGCCAGCGGCACGCGAGGGGCTGCGCCGGCGAACCTTGGGCTGACCCCTTGCCGATCGCCGGATGGCGGGCGAGATGTGCGCCCACGCGGCAGCAGGGTGATCTCATAAGAAGGAAATGGAAGCCTGCATTAAGCGCATCAAATATGCACGGGAGGTCCTTGGAGTCGGAAAATAGATTGGATAGAACACTGGGATGGTTCCGACGTCGTCCTTACGAACCGGTCAGCAATCGAAGGCGAACCAGCAATACGCATTGCGCAACCTCTGGTCGTCGAGCACGAACTCGCGGATTGCACCGGGAAGCTGCGAGCGTTGCCACCGGCACTCCAGGCGACCCGCCTCCATGCGTTCATCTTCAGGAGCCGCCGCGCGGGCGGCCCTGATCGCGTAGGCCGCCGCACCCAGCTCGTGGGCGGCCACATGCGCCACCGCCGCGGCCTGTCCGGCTGCGTAGGCCGCCTCTCTGGCCGCGCCGCGCAGCTCTCTGGCCGCGCCCATGGCGTGTCCGGCGGCGGTACGGGCTTGAGTTCATGGTAATTTCACCAATACATCTCCTCCAGGCCCGGCTTGACATCGAGCCGCTGCCGTTCTACACTATGTCCATAGTCATGACCAGAGGCACGAGGGCGCAGGGATGTTCACGATATCCAAAGGCAAGCTCAAGGCCCAGATGTTGAGCATCTTTCGCCAGATCGAAGAGACGGGCGAGGAAGTGATCGTCACCGACAACAACCGGCCCGTCCTGCGCATCCAACGTATTGACCCGCGCAGGCCCGTCGAAGAGGTCTTCGGGGACGTGCGCGGCAAATTGGTCTGCAGTGAAGACCTCGACATCCCAACCACTGACGAATGGGGAACGGTCTAGATGATCGTTCTGGACACCTCAGCTCTGCTCCGATGGGTATTCGATGACGGGCAATTGTCGGCGCCGGCTGCCAAAGCCATCGCACAGGCCGACCGCATCCTGGTCTGTTCCATATCGCTGTGGGAGATCGGTATCAAGGTCCAGCGCGGGAAGCTGGGCATACCCATCTTGGCGTGCGCGAGTTGGCCGCGCGGCTGCACCGCACGGAGCGGGTCGAAGTGCTGGCCGTGGACGAGCAGATTGGCTCGCGAACCTGGAACTGCCCTGGGACCACCGGGACCCGGCCGGCCGCACAATTGTCGCGACGGCGCGCCTGCTGGGCTGCCCGCTGGTCACGCCAGATGGGCCCATCCACGAGTTCTATCCGAGCGCCATCTGGTAAGCCGGCCCAGGGGCTAAGGTCAAGGGCCAAAGCGCCATTTCCTGAGCAGGGGACCGGCTCACCGAAGTACTTTTCCATCATGCACCTCGCCTTTGCTTGCACCGGCGCATTTCACGCCGGCACTTGTATCATTGTAGCAATGTATCATTGTATACCAGAGCGGGGGTTTTGTCAACCGGAACCTTGAATGAAGAAACCAGGTAGTAATCCAAATGTTGGAGGCACTCAGTCATGAGAAAAGTCAATGTGCTTGAATTTGTCTCCCTTGATGGTGTCATACAAGCCCCAGGCGGGCCAGAGGAAGATACCAGCGGCGGCTTCGCGTATGGCGGGTGGATAAGTCCACATTCCGACCCTGTTCTTGCAACGGCCATGAAGAAGCAGATGAACATGCCGTTTGACTTGTTGTTAGGGCGCAAAACCTTTGAAATTTGGGCACCGTATCTGGCCGCAACATAATGACATATGGCCGGCCGTCAACACAGCGACCAAGTACGTCGCCTCGAATACCATGACTTCTCACGAATGGCAGCCGTCCGTGTTTTTAGACGGAGATATTGCGGAAAAAATCACCAAAATCAAGCAACAGCAAGGGCCGGATTTGCACGTTTATGGAAGCGCTAATCTCGTTCAGACGCTCATCAAGCATGACTTGGTCGATACGTTCTGGCTGAAGATATTTCCGATAACGTTGGGCGGCGGAAAACGATTGTTTGCCGATGGCACGATCCCGGCGGCGTTCAAGGTGACGGAAAGCAAAGTCACCTCGAATGGCGTCATTATCATGAATTACGAGCGTGCAGGCGCAGTCCCAACCGGAAGTCTATGAATACTCGCGCCGTGCTGGGCCTCTGAAGGCAGGGCCGAGGTCATTCAGTTTTCCAGCACGGGCGACTGGAAGTCCCTGCAACGTCGGCGAAGTGTGCCAGTGCACACTAACTCGATCGCCGATTCAGTCGGCGGAGGCCGGCTTGAACGATGTTGCTGCACGACAGAGGCGACCCGTTAGTATTCCCATGGTCATGGCCGGAGGCACGGAGGCGCAGGGATGATCACGATGTACAGACGGTCAACAATATTTGGATCGCGCCTCGCTGGTAAAGTGGAATGGCCGGTACTAAAAAGCCGAGCGGATAACGCCGCCGTCGACGCGGATGGTGGCGCCGCTTACGTAATCGGCCAGTGGGCTGGCCAGGAACGCGACGGCCGTGGCAATCTCCTCCGGCCGGCCCAGGCGGCCCACGTCATTTGGGGCCATGGCCTGGACGGCGTTGCGCTCGATCTCCTCCCACGTCTCGCCCCAGCCATGAGCCGCTGCCAGACCGCTGTACCTTGCCCGACCTGCCTCCGTAAGGATCGCGCCGGGAGCCACGACGTTTGAGGTCACGCCGGTCAGATCGAATAACAAGATGAGCAATGATCATTCAAGCGATCTGGGACCAACGGTGGCCGCGTAACTCGGCGCGTGACACGGTCGTAATGCTAGGTTGCGCTCCGGAATTCACGCAAGTCGGTATTGTCTACGAGGTGGTCGAGGGTTCGGAGTGTAAACACTTTCCCTCGGGTTGCTTCCAAGAGTTTGCGCATATCCTCACGCCGAACACCGAACCCGCGCCCGTCGATACATGCCACAACTTCGAATCCATGTTTCCCGGCGGCCTTGTGCGCACGACTGAGCTCGGCGAGGTG
>CAWEHT010000164.1:0-5305 GCA_963808455.1 uncultured Chloroflexia bacterium
ACTCAAAGTCAACGGCCTGCTGTCGTTTGGACCGGCCGGGATCGACCTGCCGCTGAGCGATCTCAACGTTCTGATCGGCGCGAACGGCTCGGGCAAATCTAACCTGCTGGAAATGCTGGCGCTGCTGCATGCGGCCCCGACCAACCTGCCGGCTCCCGTCAAGGAGATGGGCGGCGTTCACGAATGGCTGTGGAAGGGCCAGGCCGCGAGCCAGGAAGGCGCCCAGGAAGCGACGTTGGAGGTGGTCCTCCACAACGGGCCGGGACGGCCGCCCTTACGCCACGGGCTAATGATCGCGGAAAATGGCGGGCGCTTCGAGGTCGTCAACGAGTGGATCGAGAACGAGAAGGCGTATCCCGGCAAGAGCGAGCCCTATTTCTACTATCGCTTCCAGCGCGGCAACCCGGTCCTCAACGAGAGGCAGGAGGGAGAGCGGATACTGCGGCGCGAGACTGTCAGGCCCGACCAGTCCGTCCTCTCGCAGTTCCGCGACCCGGAACGCTACCCCATCCTGGCGTGGCTCCAGGAGCAGTACGAAGGGGTCGCACTCTTCCGCAACTGGTGCTTCGGGCCGGCGGCCGGCCTGCGCCGGGAGCAGAGCACCCAGGCACGCGCCGACTTCCTCGTCAACGGCGGCTCGAACCTCGCGTTGGTGCTCTCGAACATACGATATCAGGTCAGGCGAGACCTGATCGAGTCGCTTCAGAGGGCCTACGAAGGGATCGAGGACATCTCGTTCAGAATCGACGGTGGGAACGTGCAGCTCTACCTGGCGGAAGCGGGCGGGCGGCAAATTCCGGCAACCCGCCTGTCGGACGGCACCTTGCGCTATCTGTGCCTGCTGGCGATCCTGCTGCACCCCACACCGCCGCCGCTGATTGGCCTCGAGGAGCCCGAGCTCGGGCTGCATCCTGACATCGTGCCGCACCTGGCCGAGCTCCTGATAGGGGCATCGAAGCGCACGCAGCTGGTCGTCACGACACACTCGCGGCTGCTGGTCGACGCGCTGAGCGGCGAGGCGGGAAGCGTGATCGTCTGCGAGAGGGACATGGAAGGGTCGCAGTTCCGGCGCCTGGACCCGGAGCTATTGGACGGTTGGCTCGACCAATATACGCTCGGGCAGCTGTGGAGCATGGGCGAGCTGGGGGGAAACCGATGGTGACCGCCAAACTCTACGTCGAGGGGGCAGGCCCGACTGACATCCAGCGCGCCCAGTGTCGGCAGCCGTTCAGCACGTTCTTCAGGGGCCTCTGACAACCATGCCTGAAACCCGCGAAGTGAGCTTTGAGGCCGTTATCGAGGCCCACCTGCTGGGGAACGGCTACGTGCCGGTCGAGCGGGCCGGGTACGACCGCGAGCCGCGCCCTTTTCCCGGCGACGGTGCTGGCCTTCATCCGAGAGACGCAGCCCAAGGAGTGGGCCCGGCTGGAGGCGCTGCACGGGGCACGGACGGGGGAACAAGTCATCGACGACCTGTGCAAGTGGATGGACGCCAACGGCTCGCTGGCGACGCTCCGGCACGGCTTCAAGTGCTACGGCCGCACGCTGCGAGTGGCGTTCTTCAAGGCCGCCCATGAGCTGAACCCTGAGCTGGAGGCGCGCTACGCGGCGAACCGCACCGGCATCACGCGCCAGCTGCACTACTCCCCGCGCTCGGAGCGATCGCTCGACGTGACCCTCAGCCTGAACGGCATCCCCGTCGCAACGCTCGAGCTCAAGAACCCGCTGACGGGGCAGACGGCCGACGACGCCAGGCTGCAGTACCAGCGCGACCGCGACCCGCGCGAGCCGATCTTCGAGTTCAAGCGGCGCACGCTGGTGCACTTCGCGGTGGACACCGAGGCGGTCTACATGACCACCCGGCTGGCTGGGGCGGCCACCCACTTCCTGCCCTTCAACCGAGGGTGCGACGGCGGCGCCGGAAACCCGCCCGATCCTGCCGGGCGGACGTATAGGACGGCTTACCTATGGGAGGAGACGCTCCAGCGCGATAGCCTGCTGGACCTGCTTGCGCGGTTCCTGCACCTGCAGGTTGACGAGAAGCACGACGAGCAGGGTCGCAAGGTGAAGACCGAAAGCATGATCTTCCCGCGCTACCACCAGCTGGAGTGCGTGCGGACGCTGGTCGATGCCGCACGGCGCGAGGGCGTGGGGCACAACTACCTGGTCGAGCATTCGGCGGGCAGCGGCAAGAGCAACACCATCGGGTGGCTGGCGCACCGGCTGGCCTCGCTTCACGACGCGGGGAATCGCCGCGTGTTCGACAGCGTCATCGTGGTGACCGACCGCGTGGTGCTCGACCAGCAGCTGCAGGACACGATGTACCAGTTCGAGCACAAGCAGGGCGTGGTGCAGAAGATCGACGAGAGCTCCCGGCAGCTGGCCGAGGCGCTGGAGAAGGCCGTGCCCATCATCATCACGACGCTGCAGAAGTTCCCGTTCGTGTCGCGGCAGCTGCTGAAGATGGCCGAGCAGCGCGGCGACCAGGGCACGGGCGTGCTGCCGACGCGGCGCTGCGCGGTGATCATCGACGAGGCGCACAGCTCGCAGGGCGGCGAGAGCGGCGGCGGAGCTGAAGGGCGTGCTCGGCGGCGAGGAGCTGCGCGAAGCAGCCCGGCGAGCAGGCGGCGGAAGAGGGTCACGAGGACATGGAGGAGCTGTATCGGGAGCATGGCCAAGCGCGGCCGGCAGGCCAACCTGAGCTTCTTCGCGTTCACGGCCACCCCCAAGCACAAGACGTTCGCGGTCTTCGGCCGCGGACGGACAAGCCCTGCCACCGCTACACGATGCGCCAGGCGATCGAGGAGGGCTTCATCCTCGACGTGCTCAAGAACTACACGACCTACGCGACCTACTTCAGACTGCTGAAGGCCTGCGAGGACGACCCGAACGTCGAGCGCAAGAAGGCGCGCCAGCGCGCTGGCCCGCTTCATGCGGCTGCACCCCCACAACATCGCCCAGAAAACCGAGGTGATGGTCGAGCACTTCCAGGCGGTCACGCGCCACAAGATCGGCGGCCGGGCCAAGGCGATGGTGGTGACCGGCTCGCGGCTCGAGGCGGTGCGGTACAAGCAGAGCTTCGACCGCTACATCAGGGCGAAGGGCTACGCCGATCAAGACGCTGGTCGCGTTCTCGGGCGACGGTGCTGGACGACAAGCTCGCCGACGTCACGTACACCGAAGAGGGAATGAACCAGGGCATCAAGGAGAAGGAGCTGCCCGAGAAGTTCGCCGTCGCAGGAATACCAGGTGCTTGCTGGTCGCGGAGAAGTACCAGACCGGGTTCGACCAGCCGCTGCTGCACACGATGTACGTCGACAAGCGGCTGGCGGGCATCCAGGCCGTGCAGACGCTGTCGCGGCTCAACCGCACGCACCCGCTGCAAGGAGGACACCTTCGTCCTCGACTTCGTCAACGACCGGGAGGAGATCCATGAGGCCTTCAAGGTCTACTACGAGGGCGCGGAGATGGGCGAGGAGGTTGACCCGGCCCGCATGTACGAGATCAAAGGGGAGCTAGACGCCTCGGGGATCTATCTGAGCGAGGAAGTGGAGCGGTTCTGCGCGGTCTATTTCATGCCGAAGCAGCGGCAGAGCCCGGCCGACCATCAGGCCATGAACGCGGCGTTGGACCCGGCAGCGTCGCGCTTTCGAGCGCTCCACGAGGAGCACGAGGACGAGGCTGAGCAGTGGCGGGGCAAGCAGCAGGCGTTCCGCAACCTGTACAGCTTCCTGAGCCAGATCATCCCGTACCAGGACTCCGACCTCGAGAAGCTTTATGTCTACCTGCGCCACCTTGCGCCGAAGCTGCAGAGGCGCCGCGGCGAGGGCGTCTACCAGTTCGACGACGAGGTAAGGCTGGAATACTACCGGCTGCAAAAGATCAGCGAGGGCTCGATCGACCTCCGGGAGGGGTACGGGCGGCCGCTGGATGGGCCGTCGGAGGTGGGCAGCGGGATGCTGCGCGAGCAGCCTATCCTTCTATCACGCCTGATCGACGCCATCAACGAGCAGTTCGGCACCAATTTCAACCAGGCGGACCAGCTCTTCTTCGACCAGGTCGTGGAAGAAGCGATGGCGGACGATGGGCTGGCGCAGGCTGCGGCCGCGAACCCGGAGGACAAATTCGAGCTAGTCTTCAAGAACCTGCTGGAGACGCTGTTCGTGGAGCGGATGGACCAGAACGAGGAGATATTCGTCCGGTTCATGAACGACGCGGGGTTCCGGCAGGTCGTCACCGGGTGGCTGGCAGCCGAGGCGTACCAACGGCTGAGGGCCGGAGCGGCCCATGCAATCGCAGCACGTGTTGAGCCATGACCGCTCCGGCAACCCAGGCTGCCCTGCGCCGCGGCAGGTGCCTGTGCGATTTCGACGGCCCCGGCCTACAGGGCAGGCCCGTCTCCGTCGCGAGAACCGGCGAATAGCTCCGATGGCCGGACCGGCGGGCGCCTACGCGGCGACCGCCGGTGCCCTCGCCGGGAGCCGTCAGCCGCGCGCGGGTAGCGAAGGCGCCACGCACACCGTCGCGAGCGCGGCCAGCAGCAGGGCCACGTTTTCCCGGCGGCTGCTGTGGCCCATCAGGCCGATGCGCCAGATCTTGCCCTTGAGCGGGCCGAAGCCGCCGGCGATCTCGATGTTGTACTGGTCCAGCAGGCGCCTGCGGGCGGGCGCGTCTTCGATGGCGGGGCCCAGCCGGCAGGTGGTCAGGGTCGGGTTGCGGTAGGCCAGCGGCACGAAGGGCGGCATGTCTAACTCTTCCAGGCCGGCCCAGAGCAGCTCCGCGTTGGCGCGGTGGCGGGCGAAGCGGGCCGGCAACCCTTCCTCCGCCACCAGCCGCAGCGCCTCGCGCAGGGCGTAATTCATGCTGATGGGCGCGGTGTGATGATAGGTGCGCTCCTGCCCCCAGTATTTCTCCACGTTGGTCAGGTCCAGGTACCAGTTGGGGACCCGGGCGCTCCGGCCGCGGAGGGCCTCGCGGGCCCGCGGCCCCACCGTGATCGGCGACAGGCCCGGCGGGCAGGAGAGGCACTTCTGCGTCCCACTGTAGGCCACGTCCACATCCCAGGCATCGATCTCGACCGGCACGCCGCCGAGCGATGTGACGGTGTCGAGCACCAGCAGCGCGCCGCGATCGTGGGCGGAGCGCGCGATCTCGGCCACGTGCGGTGGCAGCGCCCCGGTGGAGGTCTCGGCATGCACGACGGCCAGGAGCGGTACTTCTTGCGGGCCCAGCGCTGCGGCCACCTCGTCAGGGTCGAACACCTCGCCCCAAGCAATACGATGAGTCGAAGGCAACGAGACAGAGA
>CAWEHT010000165.1:0-11759 GCA_963808455.1 uncultured Chloroflexia bacterium
AAGTTCTATAGATCCCACTGAAATACGAACCTATGTAGACGGTGGTCGCATCGACGTAGATCGAGTAAATGGTACTCTCAGGTGGAGCATTGCTCAAATCGCCCCAATTTATGGTACCGGTGTCAGTGCGATACAGCCCGCCACCCTGGGAGGTCCAGATGTTGGCATAAAGGGTCTTGCCGTCCGGCGAGATGGCCATCATATTGGTAGTGCATTGGCCGGGCAAGCCCGTACTCGCCGCCGACCAGTGGGCGCCGCCATCCGTGGTGCGGTAGACGCCGAAGCCGATTCCGGCAAAGATGACGTTGGGGTCGGTAGGGCTGGCCAGCACCGTACCCACGCCCGAGTCGAATGGGTCCGGCAGCCCCTGATTGATCGCCCGCCACGTGACGGCGCCAGATGCCGATGCGAATTGCTGCGCCAGGGCCTGCCCATGGCCGAGCGGTTGGAGGGTCATGGCTACAAGCACGGCTGCGCCAGCCAACGCTCTACAGGTGTTCCTGATCATTTCTACCTCCGGCCAGATCGCACGATCCTGCACTGCACGCCCGACAGCGTGGGCCACATCATAAAGCAGAGGTATCGCAATCAAACGCCAGCACGGCAGAAGTCACAAGCACGGGGGGACGCAAGGCGGCGACGATGTGGGATGACGGTGCGCGACGCGGGAACATACCGCCAACTGCTCTAGCTCTTCCACGTATCGCGCAATCTTTCACCAATGTCAATACCCGTGAGAGGAACTGAACGCGTCCTGCATTGCAATTGCAACCATCCACTCCGTCCAGTCGGCGTTCATCTTAGGGAAAACCATCTTATCGGGCTCTTTGGGCGGCTTCGGCGCCCAAAGAGCCCTCCCGGCTGGATAAGTTAGCGCCCATGAGGGAGCGCCCCTCCCGCAGGTAGGGCGTAAGTCGGCAGGCCGATTTCTCGAGCGCGGCCACCCCACGCCATAGGGCGAACATTAGCCATTGTGCTCCGCTATTGACATGCGCCCTGCCTAGTCGTAAACTTTGAGGGTCGGATGGGGTGTACGAAAGGACGTGTGTTATGAAAAGGATGCGCCTGATCCTCGTAGCCGCGGCCTTCTGTATGGCCGTCATTTTGCCGCTCGCAGCCCCTGCCTACGCGTGGGGCGGCTTTCGCCCGTATCCCTATCAGTACGGTTACCAGTACACGTATCCTTACCAGTACGCGTACCCTTATCGCGACCGTTCCCCTTACCAGTACCGGTATCCCAACCGATACCCGTACTCTTACCCTTACACTTACCAGTATCCGTACGCCAACCAGGGCCCGTACGCCTACCCTTATCAGTATCCCAACCAGTACCAGTACATCGCGCCTGCCCCGCCGCCGGCCCCGGTCTACCCTCCGGTCGCCGCTGTGCCTGAGCTGATCACGGCGTACGGCGACTACACACGCTGCGAACTGTTCGGCCTGCACCAGGCCAACTGTTTCGTGCCAGACGCGTCGAACTCGCCCAACCTGGGCTCTATCCAGATGGAGCCGGCCATCCAGTTCTGGGGCAACTGCTCCCCCGGCCAGACCATGACCCAGGGGCGCAATTATCAGTGTTCGAAGACGGGCGCGGGCTGGTTCCCGGACTGAACTCCTGGCACCGCGTGACGGCGGGCCGGTCGCCCGCCGCGACGCGGTTGCCACGGCAGCAATGCCATCGGACTTGAGATCTGGCCAGAAGTCAGCCGGCCCGGCGAGCGCACGAAAGCCGCCGGGCCCGAGTTTTCCACGCATGGAACACAACCAGAAGACACGCCAGCCAGAGACGTTGGCTGGCAGGTGCGGCCCTGGCTTCGGAGGGCCATACCCGCCAGCCCGCATGGGATCCGGCCCCAGTCGGGCCTGACCCACGCTAGACCAGCAGGTCCTCCAGCGCACTCGGGTATTCGGTCAGGATCTCGACGCCGGTTTCGGTGATGGCCACCGTGTCCGAGTGCCTGAACCCGCCGAGGCCCGGCACGTAAAGTCCGGGCTCCACGCTCATGACCATCCCGGCCTGCAGAATCGTCTCATCGCCGATGTCGAAGAACGGCGATTCATGGACTTCCAGGCCCAGGCCATGACCCTGGTGATGGAGCGCGAAGCGCTCGCATGCGCGGCTGGCAAACCACCTGGCGATCTCGCTGTCAATCTCGGCGCAGGCCACGCCGGGGCGAAGGCGTTCGATCACCAGTTGCTGCGCCTCGCGCGCGATCTCGAATAGCCCGCGCTGGCGCTCCGGCGGCCTGCCTACGAACATGGTCCGTTCTAGCTCTGTGTGATAACCGGCGGCGATTCCCTCGCAGCAGGTGATGAGGATGTCACCGGGCGCGACGCACCGGGTTCCCATCCAGGCATGCGGCATGGCGGTGCGCGATCCCGATAAGAGCGTCGTTGGGACGTCAACGCTGCCGGCGGCTCCCGGCTGGCTCCATATTTCCCCTTCCAGGGCCTCGGCCAGCCGGTCCTCGGCGCGCCGCGCGATCGTGCGCTCCTGGCGGCCCGCCGCGATCTCTTCTTGCAAGTAGGCATGGGTACGGGCTGCCGCGCGGCCTGCCACGCGCATGATCGCCAGCTCAGCGGGCGACTTGACCATCCTCAACCGGTCGATGGCCGGGCCCAGCGGCGTCACTTCCGCCCCAACCGCCTCGCTGAGGCGCGGTCCCCGATAGCCGTTCAGATCGATGTAGCCGTCGCCGTCCGCGCCGAGGCGCAGCCCTCCCTTTCCGCGGGGCAGGCCGGCGACCAGCCCGGCCAGCTGGCGCATGGGGTGCACGCGGCCGGGGTATTCGGCGTAGACGTGGACCCCTTTGAGCCAGGGCGCCTGGCTGGTGAAATGCTCCTCCTCCAGCACGGGCAGAAGCATGATCGGCTCGTGATCGACCGGCAGCAGGAGCGCGATCGGACGTTCCGTGGGCAGGTGCGCGAAGCCTGTCAAATAGGTGACCCGGACGGGGTTGAAGATGACGGCCACGTCCAGGTTGAGCCTTTTCAGCTCGCTTCGGATGGCGTCGTGACGGCGCCCGAACCCGTCGTGCATGAGCGCGGGATGAGACACTGGAAAAACACTCCTTCTCCTAATAGAAGACCTGCACTTCGGCCTACCTTGTCGAATCCATCCCCGTTCGGGGACCTGCGTGTGCATCCAGTGATGGCGGCTGGTCCCAGCGGCGCGCGCTGCCCCCGTTGCGGTTGCCACACTGGAGGCCGGCTGCAACATGGAATGGCCTTGGCCGCCAGCCTGAAGGCTAAAGCCGCCGGCCGGCGCCCGCCGGCCCTCCTCAAGCCCGTGCTTCCCGGCCTGACCGGCTCTCCTGCTTATGGGTTGCGGGCTAACCGCGACCCCGGAACGGATGGCCGGCTGTCGCCCGGCCGCGCCCGGTGAGAGGCGGGCCTTTAGACGGGCGTGGTTATTTGTTGAGCCCCGGCAGGAAGCTGCCGAAGAAGGGGGGCGGCACGTAGCCAACCTGCATGCCGTACAGGCACTGGCTTGTCGAGCCAGACCACAATAGCTCGTAGCGGGTCGTTGTGTCGTTCACGTCCACTCCTGAGGTGGTGAGACGAACAAAGGAATACCACGAACCGGGGTTAGTCGAACCTGGGAGCGAGGTGAGGGTCAGGATTTTGGTGGAAGTGCCACCGTCCACCGGATAAGAAGCTAACGTGGCGGTCGAATCCGCCGAGACAGACGTGTTGTAGTAGTCGATATACAACTCCCATATGGCGCTGCCACTGGGGAGGGTGACGTTGGCAACCCACTGACCTGTGCCCGTTGGCAGGAGACAGTCGTCACCACCTACCCAGGTGGCGCCGCTGCTGCTAACGGGACGGAACGCCCCACCGACGACATCGAAGAACGTTTCACCTGCGATCCCTCCGCCCGCAATGGCAGAGCCAGCGGGCTGCGACGCAACCGAGACTTCGGCGTCGGTGCCCGGCGGTAGGGCCGGCGCAGGCGCAGCCCCCAGGGGCTGCGCGAGCAGGAACAGTGCCAGGAGTGCCGCTACAAGACGTCCGAACATTTTAGCCTCCCATGTGAATGTGAATCGAGGAGGCGCCTGGCAGGCACCAGCCGCAATACCGCCGGGATCTGGGTGTGAAAGAGGGTCCCTGTCGATGTGGGAATAGCGGGGGGCCGGTTATCCCAGCGCCTGTGCTTACTGGAACAATAGCACCGAGCGTGGGCGCTGTCAATCCACTTCGAGGCCGTTTTTCCTGAGGGCGCGCGAAACTGCTCCCCAGTTAGACCTTAAGTCCAGTCCACCGGCTGGCCGAATGGGTGATGCATTCATGTGCGTTTTGTGACAGACTTTCGGCTCGGTGGAAGAGGTGAACCAAGTGGAAAACAACGAGCGGCATAGTTTTGAGGATGCGGCGGTTCCCGGTGGCCTGCGCGACGCGGCGACCGCGGCCGGCGGCGATGAGGAGCTGCTGGACGCGTACTCGCGCAGTCGTCAGCGTTGTGGAGAAGGCCGGCCCTGCCGTAGCCGGCATACGGGTCCACATGCCTGGGCGGCGCGCGGGGCCGGCGGGGAGGGCGCCGGCTCGGGCACCATCATCGCGCCAGATGGCTTCGTGCTCACCAATAACCATGTCGTCGAACACGCGGATGACATCAGGATCGAGCTCACCGACGGGCGCAGCTTGCCGGCCCGGCGCGTGGGGACCGACCCGGCCACCGATCTGGCGGTGGTGCGGGCCGAGGCGGCCGGCCTGCCGGCCGCGCCTCTGGGGGATTCGGCGGCGCTGCGGGCGGGCCAGCTGGTGATCGCCATCGGCAACCCGCTCGGCTTTCAGAACACGGTCTCGACCGGGGTCATCTCGGCGCTTGGCCGGGCCCTGCGCAGCACGACGGGCCGGCTGATCGACGACATCATCCAGACGGACGTGAGCCTCAACCCGGGCAACTCAGGGGGCCCTTTGCTCGATAGCCGGGGCCGCGTTGTGGGCGTCAACACGGCCATGATCCTGGGCGGGCAGGGCCTCAGCTTTGCCATCCCCGTGAACACGGCGCGTTGGGTCGCAGGGGAGCTCATCGTGCGCGGGCACGTCCGCCGGCGGTATCTGGGGCTGGGCGGCCAGGTGCGCCCCGTTGACCGCGCGACCCAACGCTATCTCGAGCTTCCCGAGGCCACTGCCGTGCAGGTTGTCTCGTTGGAAGAGGGTGGCCCCGCGGAAACGGCCGGATTGCGCGAAGGGGACTGGATCGTCACGCTCAACGGCAGGAAGGTGGCCTCGATCGACGACATCCACCGCCTGCTTGCCGGCCTCGAGACCGGCGCGATCGCTCGCCTTGGGATCGTGCGCGGCCGCCAGCGCCGCGAGGTACCTGTGGTGACTGCCGACCGCTGAGTGGCCCGCCGGGCGGGGGCCCCATGGCCATCCCATCTCGCAGCCGGCCCCAAGCTTTCCAGCTGCAACGGGGCAATGCATGCCGTTGGCGCCGGCCTCTACCACAGGATGCGAGGACTGTTCGGGCGGATTCTTTGGGCGGCGAAGCCGCCCAAAGAATCCGCCCGGCTGCACAGGTTGGCGCTCCTGGGGCGGGGCCTGCCTCATCTGCTCGCTCGGGTGACTCATTGGCCCAGCGAGCACGTCCCGTTCAAGGCCACCACCAGGGTCCCCTCTGCGCGGCCCGGGCCCGGCCAGCGGTGCCAGGCTCTGCGTCCCCATGACTGGGTCGACCCACGTCACCTTGAAATAGTATTGTTTCGGTTGGAGGCTCAACGGCCCCAGGAATGACTCGGTGCTCTGGTCTGGCCCGTTGCGGTTCACATGCAGGAGCTGCTTCATCACCAGGTTGTGATGCACGGTCTCGTAGACCTCGACGGCCACCATGGTGACGGGCGATGTGCGCGGCGTGACCGACAGGCCGACGTAGCATTGGTTGCCCATGCCAAGATCAGTAAAGTAGAGGCTGACGAGCCGGCCGGAATAGGGCGTCGAGCCCGCTGGCGTCGCCGAGGGCTCTAGCGTCGGCGAAACGACGCCGGTCTCTGTCGGTGCCGGCGTGTCCGTTTCTGAGGCAGTCGCGGTTGGTGCCGGCGTAGGTGTGGCCGTCTCGAGCGCGGTCGCTGCCGGCGTCAAAGTACTTGTCGCCGATGCTGTCGGCGCGAGCGCGCCCGTTGCCGACACCGTCTCCGTTGCCGTCAGCGCGTTCGTCACCGACACCGTCTCCGATGCCGTGAGAACGCTCGTGCTCTCGATGGTAGCCGATGGGGAAGGTGTTTCCGTAGCCGTGGCCGTGGCCGTCGGCGCAGGCGTGGGCGTGTCCGTGTCTTCGGCGGTTGCCGATGGGGAAGGAGTGTGCGTGGCCGTTCCCGTCGGCGTTGCTGCGGGAGTGCTCGTCTCCGCCCGGGTCTCGGTCGGGCGCGGTGTTGGGCTCGGCGCGCTGGTCGAGGTCGCGCTTGCGACGGCGCCTGCCGAGAGGGTCGGTGTCACGCTGGGGCTTGCCGAAAGGCCAGGAAGAAGAGCAGAGGGGCCAGCCTCGCCCGTAGCTGTCGCCTGTTCGCCCACGCCGGCACCCGCCGGCTTGTCGAGGAGCGCCGGCAATGCCGCGACCTGTGCTGGGCCGGCCCCGCCCGCGGCCAGGTCCGGGGCGTTCGGGGAAGGCGGCTCCCCTGTGCCCAGGACAACCAGGAAGAGCACCAATACCAGGGCTGTGTCGAGTCCCAACGCCCACCAGAACCAGGTGGGCAAGTGCATCGCCGGCCGGGAGGGGCCTGGCAGCTTCCGTGGAGGCCAAAATTGGCGGCGCCCATTCATCCTGCGCTGCCCGTGAGATGCTTCAAGGCTTCAGTGGTATGCGAAATCGGCGACAAAGTAATAGCCCCAACTCCCCTCGGACACGCCGATGCCGACCTCGTCGAACTCGGGTCCGAGAACGTTGCGACGATGGGGATCGGCGCCTGGCGCCTCGTCCCACCACATGGCAAAAGCCTGCTGGGCGTCCTGGGTATTGGCCCAGTTCTCCCCCGCCTCGGCCGGCGTATAGCCGACGCGTGCGAGCCTCATGCGCAGCGTCGAGCCGTCCGAGCCGTAATGGCTGCCCCAGTCGCGCTGGGCACAGTCCGCCGCCTGTGACTGCGCGGCTTTCGCCAGGACACCTGACCAGGCCAAGACCGGCAGACCGTAGGCAGCGCGCTCCTGGTTGATCAGCTGGAGGAGCTCGGGCGCCGGCGCGGCCGCCGGCCCGGCGTGGACCGCCGGGCTCGCGCCAGGTTGGGAGCTCGGCAGCGCGGCTGCAACAGGTGCTGTCGCGGCCAGCGTCTGGGTTGCGGTGACGGCCCCGGCCGGCAGGAAAACGGTCTGCCCCGGCTGCAGCAGCTCTGGGACGACCAGCGGGTTCACCGACACAATTTCATCCAGCGTGAGATCGTGCATCGCGGCGATGTCCCAGAGCGTGTCGTCCTGCTGTACCGTGTAGTAGTAGCCGGCTCCCGGCGCGGCAGTGCGTGTCCCCACGCTGGGGCCATCCGTCTCCCTGGCCTTGCTGTGCAGGCCTGCCGCGCCGCGACGCCCCCCGGATGCACCAGGAACAGGGAAAGCAACGCCAACACCAGCCGGGCGGGGCCGGCCGGCCCACGCCAACTTGGCCACGAGCACGGCCAAAGGCTTCCGATCGTTCGTGGCACCCCCGCAGGGGCAGAGCTTCGCATCATCCGCGGAGTTCCTCGCGGAGGCGAGTATAACAGCAGCTTGGCTGGCCGTCAAAGCGCCTGCCACCCGCCACATTTCGCAGGCACGCAATCGTGACGACGACCTCTGCCCGGAGCAAGGCACGACGCCGGGGACGGAGACCGAAACGAGCTTCAGCTACCGGTTTACCCGGCCCGGTTGCCGCGTCCCGGCGGGTTGATTCCTACAGGATGGACAGGATGGGCTGGATACCCAGGATGTTCTTTGAGCCCGATCCATCCCCGTTCGGGGACCTTCGCGTCCATCCCGTCGCATCCATCCCCATCCGGGGACCTTCGTGTGCATCCTGTGATGGCGGCCGGTCGCAATGGCGCGCACTGCCCCCATTGCAGCTGCGAAGCTGGGAGGTGGCTGCAACATGGAATGGCCCCGTGATCACGCCCTAACGGCAAGGAACGTACGTCCTGTTGTGGTATACTGGCGTGCGCTTGGCCGCGTGCACCCACAGGATCGAGACATGATATGATGCGACATGGCACAGCCGGTATCCCGCAGAGGGGGCTCCGCGCCGCCCGCTGCTGGCTTCGCTGCGCCGCGCGTACCCTCGCGGCGCTCCGTTTCTTCGCGGCACGGGCCTCCGTGGGCAGCATCCTGGTCGCGCTGCTCGCAACTGCCTGCGCCGGCAATGCGCCGCCCCAGGTCAGCCTCGCCACCGCTTCTCCCCTTGCAACGGCCGCGCCTTTGGCGACGCCTTCAGGTCCCGTGCAGGCCGCAGAGGGGCCCGCGCAGGCCGCCACGCCCATGCCCGTCCCCGCCAGCCCGCTTGCCACCGTCACCATCATTCACCTGCCGTCGATGGCTGCCGGTGGTGCCCCACCCGTTGTCGCCACGGCTGCCGTCTCTGGTCCGGTCCCGGCCTATACCTACAGGGTGGTGCAGGCCTACGCTCACGACCCGGCGGCATTCACGGAGGGCCTGGTCTATCAGGACGGTTACCTCTACGAAAGCACCGGGCTGCAAGGGGAATCCAGCCTGCGCAAGGTCGAGCTGGCCACCGGGCGCGTCGTCCAGATCCACCGGCTCGCCGATCAGTATTTCGGCGAAGGCATCGCCCTCTACGACCATCAGATCGTGCAGCTGACGTGGACCAGCCACGTCGGCTTCGTCTATGACGAGGCCACATTCCGGCAGATCGGCACTTTCACCTACCCAACCGAAGGTTGGGGCCTCACCTATGACGGCCAGCATCTGATCATGAGCGACGGCACGCCGGCTTTGCATTTCCTCGACCCGCGCACCTTTGCGGAAACGCGCCGTGTCAACGTGTTCGACGATACCGGCCCCGTGACCCAGATCAACGAGCTGGAATACATCCAGGGCCAGGTCTATGCCAACATCTGGCAGACGGACCGCATCGCGTGGATCGACCCTCAGAGCGGCGCCGTGGTCGGCTGGATCGACCTCACCGGGCTGCTCAGCGCGGCGGATCGCCAACGTCCGGTGGATGTGCTCAATGGGATCGCCTGGGACCCGCAGGGCAAGCGCCTGTTCGTGACCGGCAAGCTCTGGCCGAAGCTGTTCCAGATCGAGTTAGTGCCGAAATGAGCCGGATCAGAACGCGGGGCACGGCATCGTAAGCCGGCAAGAGGGGCCGGCCTACGCTCCGGAGCATCAGAACGCTGTCGCCGGCGCCCACCAGAAGCTGGCGGCTATGATGAGGTACAGCCCTATCAGGGCCGCACCTTCCAGCCAGGTGGATTCGCCATCGTAGACCACGAAGGCGTCGAGGAGGGCCGATAGGCCCAGCGCCGCGATGAGCAGCGGGGTAAGCACGAGAGTCAGGTGCGTGCCGCCGATGAAATGGCTGATGATGACTAGCAGCGGTGTCAACGCCAGAGCGATCTGCAGGCTGCTGTTCAAGATCAGGCTGAGCGCAAAATCGGCTTGATTCCGCAGGGCCATCTGGACGCCGACCACCTGCTCGACCGCGTTGTCTGCGATGGCCACGATCACCAGCCCGGTGAAGGTCTCCGACAGTCCGAGCGCGGCCATGGCGGGCACCAATGCCGCGACCATCCACTCTGACACGAAGGCCGCAGCCACGCCGGCCCCGATCAGCACTGCAGCCGCCAGCCATGCCGGCCATCTCTCGCGGGGCGGTGCCGGGACCTCCAGATCCAGCGTCCAGGATATGGACGAGGGCAAGCTGGCCGCGAAGACGAGCAGGAGCACGATCGCGCTGATGACGCTCAGCCCTTCGGCATGGCCCGTGGCAGGGCCCGCCGGCGACGTGGCGAGCGTTGGGATCACCAGCGCGGCGACGCTGAGGACGATCAGGATCGCGTTCATGCGCTCGCGCATGGTGCCGAAGTGCTGCACACCGTGCTTCAGCCCGCCCGCCATGAATGCGATGCCCAGGACCAGCAGGCTGTTCGCCAGCACAGACCCGACCAGGGTGGCCTGCACGACGGCCAGCAGGCCGGCACGCAGCGCGAAGATGGAGAAGAACAGCTCGGGCAGGTTGCCCAGCGCGGGCTGCACGACCCCCACGATGCCTGTCCCCAGGTGGTGGCCCAATTGGGTAGTCGCATCGCTCACGACGGCCGCGAGCGCCGCCATGGCGACGGCCGATATCAGGAAGATCAGGACGCTGCCCGCGTGGGCGGCGCGCAGGAACAGCACCAGGAGGGTCGCGCCCGCGGCGGTGAGCAGAAAGGCGCGGGCCTTCAGGTCAAGTGCGGTCATTGCCGATGAGGCGGGCCCCTGCCGGTTCATCCTTGCCCGGCGCCAGGATCACGCCGCCGCCGGCCGCGCCCGAGGCCTGGGCCGGTGCGCCCGCCGACCGCACCAGGTCCAACCCGGCCAGCAAGCCGCGCAACGCTTCGATTTCGAGCAGGGTCAGCCCGTAGCGTTGCGTGTGCTGGAGCAAGAATGAGGCCAGGTCACGCTGCACGGCCCGTCGCAGGCCCGCCGCGTCCGAGAAGCGGCGCCACTCCAGCCCGGAGTTCTCCTGCAAGAATATCTGGCCGGCCGGCGTGCGCATGGTCGCGGCCGCGGAAGCGAACACCGGCTTCTCGGTACGCCGGGCCCACCACAGTTCCAGCCCTACGGGGGCCACGATGTCGGCACCCATGAGTATTACGAAGATATGGCATTCGGCGACCGAATCGACGTCCGGCGTACGCTTGATGGTCCAGCCCACGTTGACCGGCAATTCCGTGAGGGCCCGGCCCAAGAGCTCGCGGGCCGTTTCTTCCCCGGGGCCGGCGCTAATGAACAAGCGCACCTGTGTAGGCATCCAGCATCTCCTGGGCCGCGCAACTGGGCGGCGCAGACCACGTATAGTATAGCATATGAGTTTCTTAGGTCTGGTCTACGCTTGAGCCCTGCCGTCGAGATCCGTCAAACTTGCCGGCCGGCGCCTATGGACGTAAGATGCGTCCGGTCAGATTGCCCTTCACGTGGAGTGAAGCTTTTCGAGGTCGCTCTTGGCTGAGCGTATTTTGCGCCCCGTAGCAGCCGAGCGGGCGCCGGCGCGCCGCGCGTGGACACGGCGCTCGTGCTGGCGCTGCTGCTGGCCCTGCCCGCCGTGCTGCCCCTTACGGCGCCCGGCTACTTTTTCAAGGCCCACGACGCGCATCACAGCGTCTTCTGGCTGGTCGAGTTCGACCAGACGTTGCCGCGCCGGGTCTCTGTGGCCCATCTGGGCGCCTGACCACACGTTGGGTTTTGGCTATCCGCTGTGGCTCATCTATGCGCCCCTGCCCTACATCGTGGCCGAGGCGTTCCATCTGGCCGGCCTGGGCTTGGCTGCCGTCAAGGCTACCTGGGCCCTGGGCTTCTTGCTCGGCGCGCTCGGCATCTACCGGGTGGCCCAGCGCTGGTGGGGGTCGAGCGCAGCTCTCGTTTCGTCGCTGGTCTTCACTTACGCGCCCTATCACCTGGCGCAGATTTATGTGCGTGCCGACCTGGCCGAGTTCATGGCCTGGAGTTGGTTCCCGTGGGCTTTCCTGGCCGTGGACACGCTTTGGGACGATCCCAGGCCACGCCGCCTCGCCTGCGCCGCGCTGGCCCTGGGTACCTTGCTGTACCTGCACACCGTCTCGCCGCTGATCTTTGCG
>CAWEHT010000166.1:0-5747 GCA_963808455.1 uncultured Chloroflexia bacterium
ACCTTCTATCTTGCCATCCCGCCCGGGTTCATCGAGACCATCGTGTGCCAGTTGGGCGAGGCCGGTCTGGCCATGGATCACCATGCCACGCGCGTGGTGGTCGAGAAGCCGTTCGGGCACGACCTGGCCTCAGCCGGAGAGCTGAACACCACGCTGGCCACCGTCTTCGAGGAAGACCAGAATCTTCCGCATCGATCACTATCTCGGCAAAAACACGGTGCAGAATATCCTGGTATTTCGCTTCGCCAACGCCCTGTTCGAGCCGATCTGGGACCGGAGCTACATCGACCACGTGCAGATCACCGTAGCCGAGACAGTCGGCGTGGAACATCGGGCAGGCTACTACGAACACGCCGGGGCCTTGCGTGACATGATCCAAAACCACCTGCTGCAGATCCTGTGCCTGGTGGCCATGGAGCCTCCGGTTTCTCTGGCTGCCGACGAGATCCACAACAAAAAAGTTGACGTTCTGCATGCCGTGCGCCCCATTCCAGAAGATTGTGTTTTCGACTTCGCCGTCAGGGGACAGTACGGCCCCGGCTTCATCGGTGGCGAACGGGTGGCGTCCTACCGATCGGAGCCGGGTGTGACGCCTGACTCGGCGGTCGAGACCTTCGTGGCCCTCAAGCTCTATGTGGACAACTGGCGCTGGCAAGATGTGCCCTTCTACCTGCGCACGGGCAAGCGCCTGCCAACGCGAGCCTCCGAAGTGGCCATCCAGTTCCGGCCGGTCCCCCACCAGGCTTTCCCGGATGCCGCGGTGGTAGACTGGCAGGCCAATCGTGTGGTCATCCGCGTGCAGCCCGAAGAGAGCATCCAGATCCGTTTCCAGGTGCAGCAGCCCGGGTTGGAAGTACGCCTGAGCCCAGCGGACCTCCAATTCTGCTACCGCGAGGCGTTCAGCGCGGTGCCACCGGATGCCTACGAGACGCTCCTCCTGGATGTGCTTGCCGGAGATCGGACGCTGTTCATGCGAGCAGATCAGGTCCAGGCAGCCTGGTCCCTGATCGCCCCGGTGCTCGACGCGTGGGATGCCGTACCTCCAGCCGGCTTCCCCAACTACTCGGCCGGCACCTGGGGCCCCGAAGCTGCCACTGCGCTGATCGCCCGCGATGGCCGCAACTGGTATTCGCCGCCCCTTGCGAGCACGTGAAAGCCCGTGAGAGCCACGATCGTGCTGCTTCTGCTCCTGGCCGGCTGCGCCAGGAGCTTGCCGCCAGCGGCGAGCGTCGTTCACCGCCCGCCTGAACCACCTGTAACTGCCAGCGCCGAGCCGTCAGCCGGCGTCCCTGCGAGTGCCCCATCGCCGCATGCCAACCTGCCGGGTGCCGGGGCAGAGGCGGCCGGCCGCCCAGGCCCCACCGTCACGGCGTCGGCTTATCCGGCTGCCTCGCGACCCGTGCCACAGGCGGGCGGGCCGCTTGGGCCTGCTTTGGCCCTCAGCTCCCTGCGGATGGTTTCCGCACAAGCCGGTTGGGCCACCGGCTGGACCATGGATCGCAACGCAGGCGGCATCTTGCGAAGCACCGACGGCGGCGGCAGATGGCAGGTCGTGTCCCCTCCCGGGCTCGACCCCACTCGTATCCAGAGCCCGTTCTTTCTGGATGCGAGCCACGCCTGGTTCGTCACGTCACAGGGGCAGGCGATCGCCGCGAAACCGGTCCACGCGGAGACGACCGTCGAGCGCACTGCAGACGGCGGAAGCACCTGGCTGCCAAGCGCAACGCTGCAACTGCCAAACGGTGGCCCCGGCTGGCTCGACTTCATCGATGCTCAGCATGGCTGGTACATGGCAAACCTGGGCGAATCGGGCGGCTCGATGGCCGTGGAGATCTTCGAAACCGCCGACAGCGGTCAGAATTGGGCCAGCGTTTCGACGACAGGCGGCGCCCTGGAGCCATCCACCCCCGGCGGCCTTCCCGTGTTCTGCAACAAAACGGGGGTGAGCTTTGCGGACCTCCACATAGGATGGGCCACTGCCCATTGCACGACGAGCGGGGTCTTCTTTTACACCACGCGGGATGGCGGGCGAACATGGCGTGATCAACCGCTGCCGCCACCGACCCCTGACGAGGCGAGCCTCTTCCAATCCGGCGATTGCGAGACATCGCCGCCGGTGGTTCCTCCTGGCTCGGATGGGGTAGGCGTGCTTAGCCTTCGCGTCAGGGCGCGAGGCCTTGCTCTATTACACCCAAGACGGGGGGCAGACATGGCACGCGTCACAGCTGGTCCCCGAGCGCGACGCTGCGTCCCCGATCTTTGTGAGCGCCCGGGATGGCTGGACGACCGATGAGTCTCAGCTGTTCGTCACCCACGATGGCGGACAGAGTTGGTCAGCGGGGGGTCGCCTCCCCAACCTGCGCTTCCTGGGCGCGCTGGATTTTTCCGACCTGAGAAACGGTTGGGCAACGGGCGGCGTGGGAGCCTTCGAGACACATGACGGCGGCCAAACCTGGCAGCCTTTTTCGCCCGTTTTGGATAAGGCAGGCTGAGCCCATGGCCGATCGACCGTGATGGAATTACCCGATCCACTGGCCGGCTTCTCGGGCCCCACACGAGCCTGGTTCGAGCAGGCGTTCGGGACACCCACTCCGCCGCAGGCACAGGGCTGGCCCCCTATCCAGCGTGGGGAGCACACACTGATCCTGGCTCCGACGGGGTCGGGGAAGACATTGGCCGCCTTCCTGTGGAGCATCGACCGGATCTACCGCACCCTGGGAGGAGAAACCGCCGTCCCGGCGTCACCTGGCGTGAGCTTGCTCTACGTGTCGCCTTTGAAGGCTCTCAACAACGACATCGAGCGCAATCTCGCGCGTGCCCCTCGAAGGCATCCGCGAGACGGCCCGGCGCATGGGCCAGGGGTTGCCCCCCCTGCGGGTGGCGGTGCGTACGGGGGACACGCCCGGCCACGCGCGGGCGCAGATGCTCAAGGCCCCGCCTCACATCCTGATCACCACGCCTGAATCGCTGTACCTGATCCTTACCAGCCCACGTGGGCGCGATATGTTGCGCGCGGTTCAGACCGTGATCATCGACGAGAATCCACACCCTGTGCGGCAACAAGCGTGGCGCGCACCTGGCGCTCAGCCTGGAGCGGCTCGACCGCCTGGCAGCCGAGGGAATAGGAACCAGGGAGCAGAGATCAGGCACCGCCGGGGAAGCCGAGGACAAGGAGCGGAAGATGAGGGCCGCCCCCTGTCCCCTGCCCTCCGCCCGTTTCGCCGGGGTCCAACGCATCGGGCTGTCGGCGACCCAGCGACCGCTTCAGGAAGTAGCTCGCTTCCTGGCCGGGCAATGCCGGCGGACGGAGGCCGGCACCGCGCCATCCTCGGGCGAAGAGGGCGCCCCGGCGCCTCGCCCGGTCACGATCGTGGACACAGGCTATCGGAAGGCCCTCGACCTGAAGGTCGTGACGGTGGTCGAGGATTTCGCCAACTTGCCCGGCGACACGATCTGGCCCGCCGTGATCGGCCGGCTGCTAAACGAGATCAGGCGGCACCGCACTACCCTGGTCTTCGCCGACAACCGGCGGCTGGCCGAGCGCACGGCCGATCGGCTGAACGCGCAGTGGGCAGGCGAGGAGTCAGAGGAGGTGCCACCGGGCAGCACCGAGATCCTGGCACCTGGTGGACTGGCGCGTGACCGCGGGATGTTTGCCCTCGGCGCCGACGGGCCCTTCCGCGCGCATCACGGCAGCATATCGAGGGAGTCACGCCGGTTGCTGGAGCAAGAGCTCAAGGCGGGACGGCTGCCGGCGCTCATCGGCACCAGCTCGCTGGAGCTCGGCATTGATATCGGCACCGTGGACCACGTCGCGCAGCTGCAGTCGCCCAAGAGCGTCGCCCAGGGGCTGCAGCGCGTCGGACGCTCGGGCCATCTGGTCGGGCAGACGAGCTTCGGGCGCATCTATGCCACGCACCGCGAAGACCTTGTCGAAGCCGCCGCGATTGCTCACGGCATGCTGTATGGCGAAATCGAAGAGACCTACACGCCGCAGAATCCGCTGGATGTGCTTGCGCAGCAGATCGTGGCCATGGTGGCAGTGGAGCCGTGGGACGACGCCGGCCTTTTCGACCTGATCAGACAGGCCTATCCTTACCACAACCTTTCGCGCCGCGTGTTCGAGTCGGTGCTCGGGATGCTGTCCGGCAAATATCTCATCGAGTCCGGCAACTCGGCAGGGGGCGCGGCCCAGCTAGAGCCAGGGGATCAGGAACAGGGCACCGGTGGGCTCGTCCCTGCCAACCTCGTGCCCGCTCAGACAGGCGAGGAGTTGCCCGCGGGCGACACGGCGCAGCCGGCCGATGCCGGCCAGGTTTCGAGGCCGGGCGCGCTGTCGGCGCTACGCGCCGGATCAGCTGGGATCAGGCCCATGGCCGGCTGGCAGCGCTGCCCGGATCTCGGCTCCTCGCCGTCAGCAATGCCGGCACCATACCCGACACCGGCGCCTACAGCATTTACCTCACAGACAATCAGACGCGCATCGGCGAAGTGGACGAGGAGTTCGTCTTCGAGACCCGGCCAGGCGACGCTTTCCTCTTCGGCAGCCAGGTCTGGCGGGTCAAAAGCATCACAGACGATCGCTTGATCGTGAGCCCCGCGCCCGGCGCCGTGCCGCGCATGCCCTTCTGGCACGGCGACTATCCCTGGCGTCCCTATGAATTGGGGCGACGCGTCGGCGAATTCAGGCGCATGCTCGCCGATCGCTTGCAGAGGGCCGGCGACGGGGAAGCAGAAGACCGGCAGGCGATCGCCGGGTTGCGCGCCTGGCTTGCCGGCGAATATGCGCTCGACGACAACTCGATCGATAACCTCTTGGCTTATGTCAAGAGGCAGCTGGATACCACCGGCGTGATCGCGTCGGATCGCACGGTGGTGGCCGAACTCTTCAAGGATGCTGTCGGCGAGCCCAGGCTGGTGCTGCACTCCCCGTTTGGCGGCCGGGTCAACGGCGCCTGGGCCATAGCCCTGCGCAACGCCTTGCGCGAGCGCACGGGCAGTGAGCCCGAGATGATGGCCAATGACGACGGCATCCTTGTCCGCTTCCCGCAATTGGCCGGCCCACCGCCCTTGGAGATCCTCACCCACATGGCCCCGCTCGAAGCACGGCAACGGATCCTGGACGAATTGCCCAACTCAGCCGTGTTCGGGGCGCAGTTCCGCATGGCCGCGGGAAGAGCGTTGCTGCTGCCCCGCGTGGACGGCCAAAGACGCACCCCGTTCTGGGTGGCATCCAACGTCCTATTGGCGTTCAAATACCTTTGTTCAGGGAAAAGTTGGTGGACTTCATAAAGACTGCGACCGTTAGTTCACCGTTGGCGTTTCGTGGCAAGTACAAGGATGACGTAGTTATCAGCAATATGTTCCGCCGTGCTGTAATCACGCTCAGAACCGCAACGACATATTACAACTATTGCCCGACTGTAACGACATTGAGGACAAGTATTGCTTGCTCGCCTACAACTACCACTTTGATCCCGTTGGCTTTGATGACGGTGTTTACAAGACGGAACTGCCACACTTTGTTTATTACTTGTTAAATGAATGGGTCAAACCGTCGTGGATTAAAGATGACTCTCGCTTTGGTATTGAAGCATACAAGAACCCCGCCTTGGTCGAGGCTATATTCGAGGCAAGCCAAGACGCAGCCATATTTGCCGACATAGAAACAATATGTAAAGCGGCGGGCAAAGATGAGTTAATCGGTAAGGCTGGCGACATATTTGACCAGTTAAATGAACATATTG
>CAWEHT010000167.1:0-5661 GCA_963808455.1 uncultured Chloroflexia bacterium
CGGGTACATTCCGGCGAGCAACATCGACAACCTCATGCTCCAGGACGACGTGCTGGAGGCCGTCGCGCGCGGGCCGCTTTCACGTCTGGGCCGTGCGAACCATCGATGAAGGCATCGAGATTCTGACCGGTGTCACCGCGGGCGCCTGGTCAGCCGATGGCAATTACCCGGAGGGCACCGTGAACGGCCGTGTGGACCGCCGGCTTCGCGAGCTGGCCGGCCAGCTCGCGCTGCTGGGCCGGGCCGAGAGAGCCCCGAGAAGACGCCGGCGCCATAGGTATCGCTGGATGCGGTTCAAGATGCGCAACGCGACGTTACACGCCGTCTCAGCCGTGCCGATTGGTGGTATAATCCTCCTTGCGGCTCGTTCTTTCTTCGGGTCAAGCGCTGGTGTGCTCACCGGGCTCCGCAGGAGGCGATGCATGGCACGCAATCTCATTTTCCTCCGGGCTGTGCCGGCCTTGGTTCAAAGGCCGCTATCCATCAGTTGCCACCGGTGCAAGCGCGCGCCGGCAGCGGCTTTCCCTCCTCCTACCTTTTCTGATTCGTCTGTCGCTTATAGCCGGCGTTGCCCCGGCCTTGGTGTGGAAAATGGTGTCTCTGATGGCATCGCGCTGAGAAGCGAAAGGGGTGAATCGCATGGTAGCCACAATGGAGTTCGCGAAAGTTGGGGAGATCAGGACAGCGGGTTTCGATCCGCCGATCCGCACGTGCCGGGAGAACATCGAGGATCTGGTCGAAAGCATCCAGACCCACGGCTTTCTGCCCTATCCGCTGCTGATCGGCAAGGATGGCTTTCTCGGCGATGGCCATCGGCGGCTGGCGGCCGCAGGGGTGTGCAGGCTGACCGAGCTGCCCGTGATCCGGGTCGCCGGCCGCACGGCGGCCCAGATTTGGATCGATATGAATGGCCCCGGCAAGCGCGAGCTCAGAGCGCCCGAGATGCTGGCCGCCGTGGCGGCCGGCTACGACGTCGAGCTGCTGCCGACGTCGCAGCGCCGGCCGGTGCAGCACATCATCAGCCTGGTGGGCACGGACGGCGTGAAGAAACTGGCCAGGTTCGGAGCCAGCACGGAAGTCTGGGGCGCGCCTGGGCCCTGGCCAACTACTGCGAGGACGCCACCGACGACTTCGTGCGTCAGTGTATCTGGTGGACGGCCACGACCCCGGACGCCACCATGCGCTTCCGCCGCTTCAAATCACTGGACGGCGACCCTGAGACGCTGCACGACGTGATCGCCACCTGCAAGCGGCTGGTGATGGAAATACGGGTCGAGTGAGATAGGGCCGTTCATTTTTCATGCGACAGTAGTTGAACGCAAACCCCACGAGCGCGCCGATGATCGGCACGACCTGCAGAAGGGACTCCGCGGCGGTCTCATCAAGCAGCCTGGTCATGGTCCGGCTCACGGCGGCCTGGATCATCCGGTTGGAGGTCTCCATGGCTTCCCGGGTGAGGCCGCTGCCGGCCATGAGCGCGTAGGTGGTCAGCTTCAGCGTCCGCTCGCTATCGCCCGGCACGTGCATGGCGACGATGCTGTCCTTGACAATTTTCTTGTCTTCGTCGCTGAGCTCAAGCTCGTCGGTCAGCTCTCCCGCTGCCCTTACTCGCGCTTCGGTCCAAGGGTAGGAGCGACCGCAGTTGTCACAGAACCGGGGCGGCGTGTATTCGGGAACTTCAAAGCGGCCATGAACACATCAGTATGCCGATGACGGGCAACTGTCGATTCAGGCCATACCGGCGTAGGGCCCTTCCGCCCCGCAATGCTCGCCAGGAAGGGTGACGCCGTAGGTGCACCGATTGCAGTTTGGAGGGTGCCACTCCCGCCAGTCGCGACACATGCCGCACACATTGCAGTGCCAGGTGCGGTCGTCCTGCACCACTGCCTGCCAACAGAACGAATACCAGTACCCGCTGCGGCAGGTCGGGCAGGTATAGTTCTTGAAGAGCTGCCCGAGCAGCACCGACCCGTGGCCGCAGGGAAGCTCGCAAGCTGCATCGAGTTCCGCCGCACTCAGTGAAAATGGCGCCTCCGCGCGACGATCAGGGAGCCGCCGGAGTCGTGGCGGGCTCGGCCTGCGAGTTCCAATCGGCGATGGCTTCGCTGGCCGTGAGAATGCGCAAACTGTGGAAGTTCACAATGGCAGGTGGAGCATTTTCGGCGGCGATATAGAACCCGATGCCGCCGCTGCTGAACGAGGCATCCGTGACCTCGCCCACAAACGTGCCGTTGATGAAAAGCCTGATCTGAGAACCGTTGGCCAGCACCCTCAGGACGTTTTGGGCAGCGCCTTGTTTGATGGCGGATGAGGCCGCGGGGGCCAGGAGTTGGCCGCCCTGCAAGCTGTTATTTGTGACCTTTGACAGCCAGAACCGTCCGTCTGACGAGACTTCAAAGACGTAGGCCGAAAGCCCGATACTGGTGGAAGTTGCCCGGAACAACACACCGTACTCGGCATACGTCGTGCCGTCGGGACTGGCCTTGACCTCGGCGCCAAAGTTATCGTAGGAAGCAGAAGGGAAATCGTAGTCATACGAGGTTGGATTCGTCTGGATCATTACCATCGCGCCCGGAATCCAGGTCGAGGCAACGCCCTTGCCGGAGATAAAATGCCAACCGCTGGCCAGTGAAGCCTGCTGGGAGCTGAAGTCGTCCTGGAAAAGTACGCCCGATGTGGAAGGCGTCGCGCCCGCAGGGATCGGGCTGGCGGCGGCAAGAGCCGCCGCGTTTGTGGCCCCGCCGCCCCAGTCGGCGGCGGCTCTGTCGGCCGTGAAGATGCTCATCCGATAATAGGAGACCAACGCGGGCGGTGCCGGCGACCCCGTCTGAGTGGCCGCGTAGATGCCCACGGTGCCCTGGGAGGCGGTGCTATCCGTCACTGTGTTCACCAACACACCGTTGATGTACAACATAATGGTTGAGCCGCGTGCAATGACCCCTAGCACGTTGCGCTGATTTCCGGTGTTTATGTAGGTTGACGGCGTAAGCGGCACCGGCGAGGGATCGACCCATTGGCCGCCCACCTGCTTGGCCAACTCATAGCCGCCAGCCGTAGTCACGTTGAACTGATAGCCCACGGCGTTGCTTCCGTCGGCATCCTGGGTCCAACGGAATAGCAGCCCATATTCCGCGTAGCCGGGACCCGTTGGCTGAGCCTCAACGAGGGCCCCGAAATCCTGGTAGGTGCCGTTCGCAAAGGCAGGGTAATACTTACCGGGCTTGGTCTCGCTGATGCTTTGCACATAGGGCGCCCAGAGGTTGGCGCCGCTGCCGCTGGGACCGAAGTCCCAACCGTTGGCCGTGGATGTCTGTGGGGACTCAAAATCGTCATCGAACAGAAGCCCTGGCTCGCAAGCCGCGGAAGGGGTGGACGTCAGGGAGGCCGCGGCAGTGATCGGATTGGCGGCGGACAAGTTGGCCGGGGTCACCGGTGCGCTTGATTGCGTATCGGGCGCCGAGTTCGCCTCGAGTAAAGCCGCTCTGACGGGAACCGCCGGCGCTGCTCGCTGTGCGTTCAGCTGCACAGTGGTATCCGCTTCCATTGCCCACGCCGGCGTAATCCAGACTGCTGCCAACACGGGAACGCTTGAGATGATCGAGCCGAGTCGTAAGTGCGCCGTTGACTTGTTCACGGTTAATCCTCTCCTAGCGCTGTGGACACCGCTAAGCCAGGACACATCGGGAGGCTTGTGTTAGAAACGGGGCATGCCGAACATGCCGACACATCATACTCGTAGATGTTTGATGCTGTCAATGACCTGGCGACCCAACAATGCTGCGTTCTCCCCTTCCGAGGGTTCAGTAGTACAATCGTAAGGTCTACGTCGGCAGACTCAAATCATTGTATTCCTGAGACCCTGGAGGCACCCATGTACGAGAAAAGCATCGAGCTGTTGAATCGAGCCGTCGGCGATGAGCTGGCAGCCGTCCATCAGTACATGTATTTCCATTTTCACCTGGCCGACCAGGGCTATGATCAGCTCTCGGCCCTGTTCAGGCGGACGGCGATCCAGGAGATGAGGCATGTGGAACCACTGGCGGCGCGGGTCCTGTCCTTGAAGGGAGAAGTCGCGCTGAAGGCTTCCGGCGAGGTGTCACAGGTCCAGGATGTCGCCGCGGCGCTCGAGATGGGACGCAAGATGGAAGAGGACACCATACGGGATTACACCCTGTGGGCCGACGAGTGCGCGGCCGCCGCGGACCCCGCCTCGAAGAAGATCTTCAAGCAGCTGGTGGCGAAGGAAAAAGTCCACTACGATCAGTTCGAGTGCGAGCTTGCCAGCTTCCACCAGGTTGGTGATCGCCATCCGGCCCTGTAGTCGATTGAAACGAAGAAACGGCGCACCCGGCGAAAGTTTGGGGAAGGCTCACGCTACCCTGCCAGTGCCGCGTCGATGAAGGCCTGCCAGGTCTCGTTGGGCTGCCAGATCGCCTGCAGGTCCGGCAGGGCGTCCTCCAGCCGCCAGCCGAGCCGCTTGACGCGGTAGAGCAGCATGAAGGCCGAGACCCGCAGATTGGCCGCGGAATGCACGTAGAGGACGCGGCCGGCGTGCCGGTCCATGGCCGCGAAGAAGGCCTCGAGATCGGCGGGCGTCGGGTGCTGCCAGACGACCGGGATGTGTTCGTACGTCATGCCCAGCTCCTCGACGGTGCGCCGCTCGTCGGGCGGCGCACCCTCGGCATCCTGCAACGCGAGGTTGATCACGGCCTCGAATCCGGCGTGCGGCGATGGCGCCGAGCTCAGCCTCGCCGGGTTGCCCACTGGTTGCGAGACGCTCCGCCAGGCGCCGGTAGTTGAAGATGGCGGCCAGTTCGGGTAGGTCCATAGTCTGCATAGGGCAACGCTCCTGCCGGGATGATGGGTTGGGGTGCGCCGATATGGTGCCCTGCTCCAGCTTCCGATGATATTCTACCATTGTCGATGAAGGAATCATGCATTCCCCCCTTCCGGCAGTTGAGTAGTACAATTGCAAGGTCTGGATTGCAGGCTCAGACCATCACATTCACAAACCCCTGGAGGCACCCATGCATGAGAAGAGCATCGAGCTGTTGAATCGGGCCGTCGGCGATGAGCTGGCAGCCGTCCATCAGTACATGTATTTGCATTTTCACCTGGACGACCAGGGATACGACCTGCTCTCAGCCCTGTTCAGGCGGACGGCGATCCAGGAGATGGGCCATGTGGAACTCCTGGCCGAGCGGATCCTGTTCTTGAAGGGCGAAGTCGCGATGAAGGCTTCGGGCGACGTGACACAGGTCCACGACGTCGCCGGGGCGCTCGAGATGGGGCGCAAGATGGAAGAAGGCAGCGTGCAGGATTACAACCTGTGGGCCAACGAGTGTGCGGCCGCTGCCGACTCCGCGTCGAAGAAGATCTTCGAGCAGCTGGTGGCGGAAGAAGAAGTCCACTACGATCAGTTCGACAACGAACTCGACAAGGTCCAGCAGTTTGGCGATCGCTATCTGGCCTTGCAGTCGATCGAGCGCAGCAAGAGCCTGGCTGCATCCCCAGCCCCGGCGCCTTGAGGTCCGCGCCGCCGGCGCTGAAGTCCGCCGGCGGCGCCTAACTGGCAACGGCAGGCTGCCCGCCCAATCGGGTTTGCCGCAAAAGTGTCAGCGAACTCTCTCAGCCCGGAGATCCATGCCCACTGCCGAGAGG
>CAWEHT010000168.1:0-6690 GCA_963808455.1 uncultured Chloroflexia bacterium
CGGGTACGTTCGCGAAATGGCCCTGCCAGAAGTCGAGGATTCTGCCGCCCGTCCTCATCCCACACATAGGCCCCGTGGGCCGAGACGATGCGCGGTGGGAAGGGTTGTATCAGCCGCGGTGGATGGCTGCCACCATCCACCATGTAGCAGCGGGCCTGCTCCTGCAGGGCAGCCGAGCGCGGCCGTGTGCGGGTGTACTCTTCCGACAGCTCGGCAATCAATTGGCTGTGGTCATGGTCTGGCAAAGGCGTCCTCGATCTCCGGGGCGTACGCCCCCACTGCTTTGGTCATCCGGCGTGTTCCACTGTATCTCCGATACGTGTCTGGGCGTCGCGTGGCAAGGGCTCGACCTGGTGCTCGGCGAGGACCCTCTCGATCTTCTCGGCGGCGTGTTGGCCAGGCGTCTTGCTGCCGGCGTCCAGCCAATCCTGGTACGTGCCTTCACAGTATACCATTATGCCGCTGGCTGCTCCAACTCACAAGCTTGAGGTGGCTCATGGCGACTACGCTTGTGCCATTCGGGCAATTCCCTTACAATTCTTCCCGAAATAGAAGTGTGTTAGCGGCGTAAGGGGAGGGACGGGCCAATGACAGGGATATCTTTCCATTCGCGTCGCTCGGCGGTGTTGGGCTGCCACGGCATGGTAGCTGCCTCACAGCCGCTGGCAGTGGCAGCCGGGCTCGAAGTCCTGAAAGCGGGCGGCAACGCCGCTGATGCCGCCGTGGCCGCGGCGGCCGCCCTCAACGTGACCGAGCCCACCTCGACCGGAGTCGGAGGGGATTGTTTTGCCCTCTACTATGAGGCTTCGACCGGGCAAATCACTGCCTTGAACGGCTCCGGCCGGGCCCCAGCCGAGCTTACGTTGGAGCGGGTGCGACGAGAAGGCCTCGAAGAAGGGTTGCCTCCACTCCACCCCTTCACGATCACGGTGCCGGGCGCCGTCGCAGGCTGGTGCGATCTGGTCCAGCGTCACGGGCGCCTCTCGTTGGGCACGATCCTGGCCCCTGCTATCCGGTTGGCCGATCAAGGCTTTCCGGTCGCGCCCATCACGGCTCATGCCTGGGCACAAGGTGTCGAACGGCAATTATCCCAGGCACTGGGCGGGCAAGAGCTGACAATCGAGGGCCGGGCTCCGCGGCCCGGCGAGATTTTCCGAAACCAGGGCCTGGCGCGCACTCTGCGGGTGATCGCGGAAGGGGGCAAGCAGGCGTTCTACGAAGGGGAAATCGCGGACGCGATCGCTGCCACGGTCAGGGCGGCCGGTGGCTGCCTGACGGTCGAGGATCTGGCAGGGCACCGGAGCAGCTGGGAAACGCCCATCAGCACGGCCTACCGCGGCATGCGAATCTGGGAGTGCCCGCCCAACGGCCAGGGGCTGGTGGCGCTGCTGGCGCTGAATATCCTGAGCGGGTTCGAGCTGACGGCAATGCCAGCGCTCTCGGCAAAGCGCCTGCAGCTGGAGATCGAGGCGATCCGGCTGGCCTTTGCCGATGCCCGCCGGCGCGTGGCTGATCCGGCAGTCAGCCCCGCCCCCCTGGACTGGCTGCTCTCGGCAGACTACGCGGCCGAGCGGCGGCAGCTGATTCGACCAGGAAGGGCTGCGGCACCGCGGGCGCCTGGCGCGGCACCGGCGGGCTCCGACACGGTGTACCTGAGCGTGGTGGACGGGGCTGGGAACGCCTGCTCTTTCATCAACAGCAACTACCAGGGCTTTGGCACTGGCATTGTGCCCTCTGGCTGGGGCTTCACACTACAGAATCGTGGCCTGGGCTTCTCTTTGGAGCCAGGCCACGCCAACGTCCTGGCGCCCGGCAAAAGGCCCTACCACACCATCATCCCGGCGCTGGCGACACGGGCCGATGGCTCGCTCTACGCCAGCTTCGGCGTGATGGGCGGCTTCATGCAGCCCCAGGGGCACGTCCAGGTGGCCATTGCGCTGTTGGACGATGGCCTGGACCCGCAGGGCGCGCTGGACCGGCCGCGTTTCTACGTTGACCAGGAGGCTGTGCAAGAGCGCGTGGCGCTGGAGGAAGGTACACCCGAGGAGACGGCTGCGGCGCTGGCCGACATGGGCTATCACGTCGAGCAGGTGTCGGGGTACGACCGCGCAATCTTCGGTCGCGGCCAGGTGATCACACGCGAGAAAGATACCGGAGTTCTCTGCGGGGGCAGCGATCCACGGGCCGATGGCTGCGTCATGACGTTTTGTTGAGGCTTGGATGGTGTGCGACGGCCAGGCAGTCGTGCGCGCCGCCGGGTAGTTCGGCCTGACCTTTGACGACCGGTTTGTTGACGGCGTGATGGCAGCGCAATTCCTGCCTGACCTCGAGGCCTTCCTCTTCCTCGGCGAGCTGTCATTCGACGGCTCGGTGCGCCATGTTGACGGTATCCTGTCCATGGCGCACCTGGCCCAGGAGCAAGGCTACCAGCATGGTGCTAGCTCCTTGTGATAGGAAGATTCGCTGGCAGTAGCGTAAGATATCAGGCTGCCGGCAGGATGTTCTGGTTGAACCGGAACAGGTTGTGCGGATCGTACTGTTTCTTGAGCCCGGCAAGGCGCGCATAGATGTCCGGGCCGTAGGCCGCTTTCACCCTGGCCGCGCCCTCGTCGGCCAGAAAGTTGACGTATTCCGCGCCCGCCGAGAATGGCCTGACGGCCTCGGAGAAGGCCCGCGCCCAGGCGATATGGGGGGCCGGCTCCTCCTGGGCCATCCACAGGCCGACGATGTTCAGGATGTACGGCTCATCGCGGTGAGTGAAGGCCGTCTCGTCCCTGCCCACCCGGCTCACCGCGCCGCCGACCTGGTGGATGTGCACCACGGCGAATGGCGATAACGAGCTCATCTGAGACACGTTTCCCAAGATGGTGTCGATGGTGCCGTCATCCAGGTCGTGCAGATACGCCGTCTTCCAGTAGGCATGGATGCCATGCGGAGCCGTGGCGTCGAACATGCTTTGGAGCGCCGTGTAGGGGAGCGGGCCGATCAGATCGATGGCCGGCTCGGCAAATTGCCTGAGCGGCTGCACCAGCGCCTGCCCCTCTTCCACCGGTCCAGTATAGCAAAGAGCGACTGCCACCATGGGCGTGCCACGCAGGTGTTCGGGCACGAACGGTTCGGGCGGAGCCGTGAGGAAGGCGACCAGGGTGGTCAGTTCGTCGGGCAGAGTTTGCGCCCAATCGCGATAGAAGCGCAGCAGCTTTGGCGCTCTTGCGACAGGGTGGAACAGCGCACCTCCCAGCACCACCGGCCCCACCGGGTGCAGGCGGTACTTGAAGGAAGTCACCACCCCGAAATTGCCGCCTCCACCGCGCATGCCCCAGAACAGGTCGGCGTGCTCCGTGGCGCTGGCAGTGATCGACTTGCCGTCGGCGGTCACCAGATCGGCCGAGAGCAGGTTGTCGCACGCCAGCCCGTGCTTGCGCATGAGCCAGCCGATGCCGCCGCCCAGGGTGAGCCCTCCGACGCCGGTGGCCGAGACCAGGCCGCCGGGGGTGGCCAGGCCGTGGGCCTGGGTGGCGGCATCCAGGTCGCTGAAGATGGCGCCGCCTTCGACGCGTGCCGTGCCGGCACCCGGGTTAAACTTCGACGCCTCTCATGAGCGAGAGGTCGAGCACGAGGCCGCCGTCGCATGTGCCGAAGCCCGCCACGTTGTGGCCACCGCCCCGGACGGCGAGCGGCAGTTCCCGGTCGCGGGCGAAGTTCACCGCCTTGACGACGTCAGTCGGGTCCATTGGCCGGACGATCAGGGAAGGATGCCGGTCGATCATCCCGTTCCAGACCCGGCGAGCAGTGTCGTAGCCGGCGTCGCCGGGTCTGGAACGGGATGATCGACCAGGCCGTCCTTCCTGATGGTCCGGCCAATGGACCCGACTGACGTCGTCAAGGCGGTGAACCGCCCGCGACCGGGAACTGCCGCTGGGCGGTGGGCGCGACAACGTGGCGGGCTTCGGCACATGCGACGGCGGCCTCGTGCTCGACCTCTCGACATGGGAGGCGTGGAACGTGACCCAAGATGCTCGGCGCCGGCGGCACCGTCGAAGGCGGCGCCATCTTCAGCGACCTGGATGCCGCCACCCAGGCCCACGGCCTGGCACCACGGCGGCCTGGTCTCGGCCACGGCATCAGAGGGCTCGCCCTGAGCGGTGGCTCATGCGCGAGCACGGGCTGGCGGGGTCCCGACAACCTGCTCTTCGGCCGATCTGGTGACCACCAACACATTCGATCACTGCCAGCGCCACAAAAGATTGGTCGGGCGTGCGCGGTGGAGGCGGCAATTTCGGGGTGGTGACTTCCTTCCAGTACCGCCTGCACCCGGTGGGGCCGGTGGTGCTGGGAGGTGCGCTGTTCCACCCTGTCGCAAGAGCGCCAAAGCTGCTGCGCTTCTATCGCGATTGGGCCAAACTCTGCCCGACGAACTGACCACCCTGGTCGCCTTCCTCACGGCTCCGCCCGAACCGTTCGTGCCCGAACACCTGCGTGGCACGCCCATGGTGGCAGTCGCTCTTTGCTATACTGGACCGGTGGAGGAGGGGCAGGCGCTGGTGCAGCCGCTCAGGCAATTTGCCGAGCCGGCCATCGATCTGATCGGCCCGCTCCCCTACACGGCGCTCCAAAGCATGTTCGACGCCACGGCTCCGCATGGCATCCATGCCTACTGGAAGACGGCGTATCTGCACGACCTGGATGACGGCACCATCGACACCATCTTGGGAAACGTGTCTCAGATGAGCTCGTTATCGCCATTCGCCGTGGTGCACATCCACCAGGTCGGCGGCGCGGTGAGCCGGGTGGGCAGGGACGAGACGGCCTTCACTCACCGCGATAGCCGTACATCCTGAACATCGTCGGCCTGTGGATGGCCCAGGAGGAGCCGGCCCCCCATATCGCCTGGGCGTGGGCCTTCTCCGAGGCCGTCAGGCCATTCTCGGCGGGCGCGGAATACGTCAACTTTCTGGCCGACGAGGGCGCGGCCAGGGTGAAAGCGGCCTACGGCCCGGACATCTATGCGGCCTTGCCGGGCTCAAGAAACAGTACGATCCGCACAACCTGTTCCGGTTCAACCAGAACATCCTGCCGGCAGCCTGATATCTTACGCTACTGCCAGCGAATCTTCCTATCACAAGGAGCTAGCACCATGCTGGTAGCCTTGCTCCTGGGCCAGGTGCGCCATGGACAGGATACCGTTGACATGGCGCACCGAGCCGTCGAATGACAGCTCGCCGAGGAAGAGGAAGGCCTCGAGGTCAGGCAGGAATTGCGCTGCCATCACGCCGTTGACAAACCGGTCGTCAAAGGTCAGGCCGAACACCCGGCGGCGCGCACGACTGCCTGGCCGTCGCACACCATCCAAGCCTCAACAAAACGTCATGACGCAGCCATCGGCCCGTGGATCGCTGCCCCCGCAGAGAACTCCGGTACTGTTCTCGCGTGTGATCACCTGGCCGCGACCGAAGATTGCGCAGTCGTACCCCGACACCTGCTCGACGTGATAGCCCATGTCGGCCAGCGCCGCAGCCGTCTCCTCGGGTGTACCTTCCTCCAGCGCCACGCGCTCTGCACAGCCTCCTGGTCGACGTAGAAACGCGGCCGGTCCAGCGTGCCCTGCGGGTCCAGGCCATCGTCCAACAGCGCAATGGCCACCTGGACGTGCCCCTGGGGCTGCATGAAGCCGCCCATCACGCCGAAGCTGGCGTAGAGCGAGCCATCGGCCTGCGCCAGCGCCGGGATGATGGTGTGGTAGGGCCTTTTGCCGGGCGCCAGGACGTTGGCGTGGCCTGGCTCCAAAGAGAAGCCCAGGCCACGATTCTGTAGTGTGAAGCCCCAGCCAGAGGGCACAATGCCAGTGCCAAAGCCCTGGTAGTTGCTGTTGATGAAAGAGCAGGCGTTCCCAGCCCCGTCCACCACGCTCAGGTACACCGTGTCGGAGCCCGCCGGTGCCGCGCCAGGCGCCCGCGGTGCCGCAGCCCTTCCTGGTCGAATCAGCTGCCGCCGCTCGGCCGCGTAGTCTGCCGAGAGCAGCCAGTCCAGGGGGGCGGGGCTGACTGCCGGATCAGCCACGTGCCGGCGGGCATCGGCAAAGGCCAGCCGGATCGCCCGATCTCCAGCTGCAGCGCTTTGCCGAGAGCGCTGGCATTGCCGTCAGCTCGAACCCGCTCAGGTATTCAGCGCCAGCAGCGCCACCAGCCCCTGGCCGTTGGGCGGGCACTCCCAGATTCGCATGCCGCGGTAGGCCGTGCTGATGGGCGTTTCCCAGCTGCTCCGGTGCCCTGCCAGATCCTCGACCGTCAGGCAGCCACCGGCCGCCCTGACCGTGGCAGCGATCGCGTCCGCGATTTCCTTCGTAAACGCCTGCTTGCCCCCTTCCGCGATACCCGCAGAGCTCGCGCCAGGCCCTGTTTCGGAAAATCTCGCCGGGCCGCGGAGCCCGGCCCTCGATTGTCAGCTCTGCCCGCCCAGTGCCTGGGATAATTGCCGTTGACACCTTGTCCATGAGCCGTGATGGGCGCGACCGGAAAGCCTTGATCAGAGAACCGGATAGCAGGGGCCGGGTGGAGTCCCCAACGAGAGGCGGCCGTTGCGAGCGCTGGACCAGATCAGTCGCCAACCTGCGACGGCGCCCGGCACGTATGATGCCCAAGTAAAGGGGTGGAGTGGAGCAAATTCCTTCTTCGAGGCCTTCTCGGTGCC
>CAWEHT010000169.1:0-13019 GCA_963808455.1 uncultured Chloroflexia bacterium
GTTGGAATTCGACTGACGAGATTCTCACCCATGGCTTCCCCGCAGTCTGCAAGGCGCCTTCCTCACTCCTTTTCAAATATAGTGCCCAGGGCCGCCGGGGGTGAGGTTTGCAACGCTTTCACGGTGCGCTGGACGGCCACCCGCAACCAGCCGGGCATGCCGGCCAGCATCCGGTTCATCCATTCAGCGTTGCCGATGGTCACAAGGACCAGCGTCAGGATCATCAAGGGAAACGGCAGGGTCGGGAAGAGCTGCGTCGGCACGTTGGGCAACACGCTCTGCAGGGTGTTGGCCACCGTTTGCAACAGCACGAAGAAATAGGCGCCCATGGCGGCGCGGATCGGGCGCCAGCCGCCGAAGATCACGATCGCCAGGGCGATCCAACCCGTCCCTTCGATGCCATAAGGGCGGGCCCAGCCCGGCTTGACGAGCAGAGAGAACGCGGCGCCGCCAAAGCCCACCAGTGCCCCACCGATGGCGGTGTACACGTAGCGCATCAACGTCACGTTCACGCCGCGCACGTAGGCTGCCGCAGGGCGCTCGCCCAGTCCCTGGAGCTTCAAGCCTGGCTGAGTCTTGAACATGTAGGCCCAAACTGCCACGACCGCCAGGATGCTCAGATAGACTATCGGGTCCTGGTTGAAGAGGATCGGCCCGAGCACCGGGATGTTTGCCAGCCCGGGGATGGCCGTGTGGGGCACTTGTGGGCCGGGCAGATGGGCGTAAGCGTTGCCGAGCACATACGAGAGGTCGCGGCAAAGCAGGGTCAGGACGAAGCCGGTCGCCACCTGAGGTTGATGCAAGGTCAGGCTGGCGAAAGCGATGAGCAGCGCGACGGCGGCGCCCACCGCCATGCCGGCCAGAAAGCCGGCAGGGATGCTGTTGGTCTTCAGCGCGGCGACAAAGGCGACCATGGCGGTGAGCAGGATGGAGCCGTCAAGCGAGAGGTTGATCACCCCGGCCTTTTCGGTGATCGTCTCACCCATCACGGCGAAGATGATCGGCGGCGAGGCGGCCAGCACGGATGTCAAAAGGATTACGATGGTTTGCACGGCGTCTTATCCTTTCTTGTGTGCCAACCGCGCCTGCAGGCCCTGCGTGATGAGGATCGACAGGACGAGCAGGTCCTGGATCACCCCGCCCAGTGACGAATCGAGCTGGCGCTGGAGCGAAAGTTGCAGGCTGCCCATGGCGATGGCCGCGAAGAAGAACGAGATCGGCACACTCCAGACCGCGCTGAGGTTCGCCAGCAATACGACCAGTATGGCCAGAAAGCCGTAGCCGCTGGAGATCAGCGGGAACAGATTGTGGCGAGCGCTGGCGCCGCAAATGAGCACCCACCCGGCCAGCCCCGCCAATCCGCCGCACAGCGCAAAAGCCAGCAGCAGATAGCGGTCTGTGGGCACGCCGGCCAGGTAGGCCGAGCGGAGGTTCTTGCCGATGGCCTTGAGCCGCAGGCCGAAGTAGGTGCCGCGCAAGGCGAGAAAGACGGCCAGGATGGCGATCACGGCCAGCGCCGGCTCGACGGGGCTGACCTGGAACCCGCGGAAGGCCGGCAACCACAGCTTGACCGGAAAAGGCGTGGTGCCGCTGGTCGAGCCGATGCCCGGCCGTTTCCACGGGCCGAGCACCAGATAGACGGTCAGGCTGCTGGCAATGAAGTTCAGCCCGAGCCCGCCAAATATCTCGTTGACGTTGCCGTAGAGCTTGAGCACACCGGCCAACACCCCCCACAGCGCGCCGCCCAACATCCCGGCCAGGGCCGCCAGCACCAGTACCACGGCCGGCGGCGCCGAATTCTGCAAGATCCTCATGACGCCTGTGGCGAATATGGCGCCCAGCACGATCTGCCCCTCGATGCCGATGTTCCACATGCCGGCGGAGAAGGTGAGCAGCAGCCCGGCTGCGCAGAGCATGACCGGCACCCAGGCCGTGAGGACGAAGGCTAGCTTGTCCGGCGAGCTGAAAGCCCCTTGCGCGATGAGATTCGCAGCGTCCAGGGGCGATGCGCCGATGATCAGCAGCACGATGGCGGTGAGCAGGAAGGCCGTGATGATGCCTGAAAGCCGCAGGAGCGAGTTGCGAAGCCCTTCCGATGAGGATGCAGGGAGCGAAGGGGTGGTCATAGGCCTCTTCCTCCGATCAATTCACCCAACTGCTCGGCGCTGGTGCTGGGAGCGTCCACGGCGGCCGCGACCCGGCCGCTGAAAAAGACCAGGATGCGGTCGCTGCGATCGAGCAGCTCATCGAGATCAGCCGAGGCGAACATGATGGCTGTGCCGTGGCGGGTGCGCTCGAGCAACAGCCCCCAGATATACTCGCTCGATTCCAGATCCAGCCCACGCGTTGGGTGTTCCATCAGCAGCAGGTTGAGTTGGGACGAGAGCAGACCCAGCAGGGTGCGCTGTTGGTTGCCGCCTGACAGCTCCTCGACGTAGGACGACGGGCGCCCTTTGATGTTGTAGTCTTTGATGCGTTGCGCAGCGCTGCGCTCGGCCTGCTGCCAGTTGACCACGAACTCTCGGCTGCGTTGGGCCAGCGCCACATGCTCGGTGATGGTCATGCCCGCGATCAGCCCTTCTTCCAGCCGGCCGGCTGGCATGAGTGCCACGCCGGCGTTGAGAAAGTTGATGTAAGGCTGGCCGGTCAGGTCCTTGCCGCAGATGCCGACTTTGCCCGAGGTGGGATGCCGCAACCCGGACGCTGCTTGCAGCAAAAGGCGCTGGCCGCTGCCCTCCAGGCCTGCCAGCCCGATGACCTCGCCGGCCCTGATGGTCAGGTTCAGGCCCTTCACATCCAGCCGCCAGTCGCTGATGGTCAAGTCGTGAAGCTGCAGCACCGGCTCGCCCACGGGCACCGGCGAGCGCTTCCTGAGCGTTACGACCTGCCCGAACATCATGCGCACGAGCTGTTCGGCCGAGTAGGGCCCGCGCGCCTGGCCGGTGACCCGGCCGCGGGCGAGCACCGTCACCTCATGGCACAACTCTTCAACCTCCTCCAGCTTGTGCGAAACGAAGATCACGGCTTTGCCCTGCTCGGCCAGCTTGCGCAGCGCACCAAACAGCTTAGCTTTTTGCTGGGCCGAGATGGCGGTGGTAGGTTCATCGAGGATTAGCGCCCGCGCCCCAAGCCAGAGCAGGCGCACGATCTTCGAGCTGCTGGCGCTCACCGATGCTGAGCGCCGAAACCGCCGCGTCCGGATCCAGCGTGAAGTCGAACTGCGCCGCCAGCGACCGCAGCTCGCGCCTGGCGGTCACGCGGTCGAGCCGGACCCGGCCGGGGCAGCCGAGCACGAAATTGTCGAGGACGGTCAGCGCCGGGAAATCGAGGGGGTCCTGATAGAGCATGCCCACGCCACGCTGTATGGCTTCGACCGGCGAAGTGACCTGCACCGCAACGTTGTCGAGCAGGATCCGGCCGCTGTCAGCGGTGATGAAGCCGGTCAGCACCTTCATCAAGGTGCTCTTGCCGGCGCCATTTTCACCCAACAGACCGTGAATTGTGCCGGCCTCGACGCACAGTGACACATTGTCATTAGCCTTGAGCGGCCCAAAGCTCTTGCAAATGTTCTGCAATTCGACTTTCATGGCTGTCCTATGGTGGTGCGATCTGCGGTACCGCCAGGCCACATTATGTAATGCATTGGGGCAGAATGCCAAAAAGACTCAGGTGCCTGAGCGACAACGCCCCGGCACCTGAGCGAACCTCGCCGGGCCAGTGAGGCTGCCCCGCATAGCTTTTGCATGCATGCGGGGCAGTCAGGTGGCAAAGGCGGTCCTACTTGCTCTGGCCTTGCATGCCTTCCAGCAGCTGAGGCATGTACCAGATCTGCTGGTCGGTGGGAACCTCGCCGTCCTTGAGGTAGACGGAGCCGTCCTGATAGTTGAGCGGGCCCTTGAACAGCACGATGGAGCCATCGCCCATGCCTTTGATCAGGGTCTGGAGCGTAGCCTTGGTGTCCGCGCTGAGCGCGTCGCCGAAGGCAAAGCCGACGTTCGAGGTGTCGGCATTATCGTAATCGCTCCAATCCGGCCCGTTCCAGTTCCAGAACTGTGTCCACTGGTTGTTCTGGACCATCTGGATGGCCTTCACGTACGCAGGGCCCCAGTTGTAGTACGGCACGCCCAGGCACACGCTCGGAGCTTCCGCGCAGGCGTTCTCGTAGTCATACGGGACGGCCCAGACCTGCTTGCCGGCCTTGGCCATCTTGCCGGCCTCGACCAGCGCTTCGGTGGTATCGATGCCGGACATCACCACGTCGTAGCCGTTGTTGAAGAAGTCGTCGGCGACCTTGGTCGGGTCCAGGGTCTGGCCGGGGATATTGAACCAGTACCCGATCCAGGTGACCTTGAATTGCAGGTTCTTGGGGTCCTTCTTGGCGTAGGTCTGCCAGCAATATCTGGCGCCCAGGAACGCGGCGTCGGCCAGGCGGCGGGTCTCGTCGTTGATCAGTGGGCCAAGGAAGCCGATCTTGCCGGTCTGCGTGGTCAGGGCCGCTGCGCAGCCCCCGATCATCTTGCTGTATTCGGCCCGGCCCATGAAGTTGCTCTCGTTGGCCGGCGCCTGGTAGTTCTGGCCGTCCTTCCACGCCTGGTCGCCCGAGACTTCGACGATCGGGAGGTCGGGATGGGCCTTGGCAGCCTCGAGGGCTCCATCCTGGAAATCGTCGGAAGTGGCAAAGACGATCTTGGCGCCCTGCGAGATCAGGCTATCGACGACCTGCGGGACCGTGACGCCCGGCTTGGACGCCGGGTTGACATTGTTGACGTAGACCATCTTGGCGCCCGGGATCTTCGCTTCGGCATACTGGCCCGCGTCGTAGTTGGCCTCGCTCCAGCCATGGTCGTTATACGGGCCCACCAGGATCACGCCGAAGACAAGCGGGGCGCCCGAGGTGGTCGTCTGCGTGGTTGTGGCCGTTACCGGGACGGTGGAGGTCATGGCGCCGGTGGATGTCACCGGGACGGTGGAGGTCATGGCGCCGGTGGATGTCACCGGGACGGTGGAGGTCATGGCGCCGGTGGATGTCACCGGGACGGTGGAGGTCATGGCGCCGGTGGATGTCACCGGGACGGTGGAGGTCATGGCGCCGGTGGCCGTCATCGGGACGGTAGGCGTCATGGCGCCAGTGGCCGTCACGGGGACGGTGGAGGTCATGGCGCCGGTAGCCGTCATCGGGACGGTAGGCGTCATGGCGCCGGTGGCCGTCACGGGGACGGTGGAGGTCATGGCGCCGGTGGATGTCACCGGGACGGTGGAGGTCATGGCGCCGGTAGCCGTCATCGGGACGGTAGGCGTCATGGCGCCGGTGGCCGTCATCGGGATGGTCGAGGTGACTGCGCCCGAGGTCGTCATTGGGACCGTCGAAGACACGACCGCGGTTTGTGCGGGAGCAGACGCGGCTACAGGTGCATAGCCACCGATGACCATCGCGAAGACCAGCACAAGGGCTACAGCGGCCCAGGACTGCTTGTGTGACATTGTGTGCTCCTCCTAACGTTATGGCAGGGACCGATGGGCAACAAGAGGACGGTCAAGTGTTATGCATCACCACCTTTCCGGAGGTTCGGCAAGCTCACAGCTCAGGCTTGAGATTGCCTTGTAAGGACCTGCCTGGCGCGGGGTCGCGCCCCCTGATCATTGCCGCTCAGGCCAACAGTATAGCACAACTTGATCCCAAACGTAAACCGCTTAGAATGGGTATGATTGCCGTCATGTCCGTCATCGAAGCACATCGGTAGAATAAATCAATTTAGCTTCGGCACGACGGGAGACCGCCAACAGGCCTGGCGGGCGCGCGTGAGGGAGGGTTTATGGAGCTTAACGAGATCGTCCGTGTGGCGCGGGGCGATTTGCCGGCTGACCTTGTGTTGCGTGGGGCCCGCCTGGTCAACGTGTATTCTGGGGAGACCTATCCCGCGGATGTGGCCATCTACGGCTCGCGTATCGCGGCTATTGGGCCCAATTACGAGGGCAAGGAGGAGATCGACCTCGATGGCGCCTACCTGGCGCCCGGCTTGATCGACGCGCACGTCCACATCGAGAGCTCTATGGTGGGCGTGCGCCAGTTTGCCGAGGCTGTGGTGCCGCGCGGCGTCACGTCTGTCATCGCGGACCCGCACGAGATTGCCAACGTACTGGGGCTGGATGGCATTCGCTACATGTTCGATCAGGCGAAGTATGGCCAGTTGAGCATGTTCGTCATGGTGCCATCCTGCGTGCCTGCCACCGGCATGGCAACGGCCGGCGCGTTTCTGGAAGCCAAAGATATCTCGGCTTTGCAAAACGATCGGTGGGTGCTGGGCCTGGCGGAGATGATGAACTATCCTGGCGTGGTCAACGGCGACCCTGGCGTGTTGGACAAAATCGTGGCCTTCCAGTCGCGTGTGCTCGACGGCCACGCGCCTGGCGTCTGGGCCGCGCCCTCAACGCTTATGTCGCCGCCGGCATTGGCTCGGATCACGAATGCACGACGCTGGCAGAGGCGCAGGAGAAACTGCGCCTGGGCATGTACATCCTGGTGCGCGAGGCCACCAACGCACACAATCTGAAAGAGCTGCTGCCGATCATCACGCCGGATAATGCCAGGCGCATCTGTTTCTGTACGGACGACCGTCATCCGGCAGACCTGCTGGACGAGGGCAGCGTGGATTACCTGGTGCGGACCGCAATCCAGAGCGGAGTGGATGTGGTGACGGCGCTGCGCATGGCCACGCTAAACACAGCCGAGTGGTTCAGGCTGCACGACCGGGGCGGCATCCGGCCCGGGAACCGCGCGGACCTGATCGTGTTCGATGACCCTCAAGAATTCAAGATGCGGTTGGTGTTGCGAAACGGGCAAGTGGCAGCGAGAGACGGCCAGATGTTGCCTTTCGAGCTGCCGCAGCGCCCGGCCTACTTGCGCAGTTCGGTTAACATCAACTGGCACACGGTGGATTTCACCATTCCCGTGGAAGGCCGGCGCGGCGTGGGTGATCGGGCTGATCCCGGACCAGTTGATCACCGAATGTCGCGAGCTGGAGATCCCGTCCACGGCCGGCTATGCGGTGCCCGATGCCGAACAGGACATTGTGAAGATGATGGTCCTGGAGCGACACATGGCCAGCGGTCACGTCGGCAAAGGCTTTGTGCAGGGGCTGGGGCTGCGGCGCGGCGCCATCGCTTCGACCATCGCCCACGATCACCACAACCTCGTGGTTGCCGGCACGGACAATATCTCGCTGATGACGGCCTCGGCAGCCGTAGCCGACATGGGCGGCGGGCTGGCCGTGGCCGACGGGATCCGCGTGCTCGCCCGCCTGCCTCTGCCGGTCGCCGGGCTGATGTCGAATCAGCCCATAGCCGCCGTGCGCAAAGGCCTGGACGATGCCATCGGCGCGGCGCAGAGCCTCGGCTCGCCGCTCCACAACCCTTTCATGGTCCTCAGCTTCCTGGCGTTGGAGGTCATCCCGCACCTCAAGCTGACGGATCAGGGGCTGGTGGACGTCGACCAGTTCAAGATCGTGCCGCTGTGGATCAACTGAATCCCTTCTGGAAGCGGCCCCAGCCCGGGACTGGGATGAATTCGCCTTCGCGCACCAGCTGGCGCACGCGGGCTGAACACGTCGCGCACCCTGCCGGAGACCGGCCAGCCCTCGTAGGGCGTGTAGCCGGCCATGGCATGCAGATAGCTGGCCTGGATCGTGCCCGGCGCCTCGGGATCATAGATCACCACGTCGGCGTCGGCGCCCACGCGCAATTCGCCCTTGTCGCGCAAGCCGAAGATGCGCCGCCGGTGCCGCGCTGCAGGCTTCAACCAGGCGCGGCCAGGTCAGGTGGCCCTGGCCGATGCCATAGGTGGCCAGCAGGGGCAGCATCGTCTCCAGCCCTGGGATGCCGCCGGGTGTCTCGTTGAAGTGCGGGGAGCGGCATTTCTCGGCAATCGTATAATCGCAGTGATCCGTGCCAACGGTCTGGATTTGCCCTGCGGCGAGGCGCGCCCATAGGCCCGCTTTCTCGCCGGGCGCGCGCGAGCGGGGGCTGCATGATAGCCCACTCTGGATGCGGGCCGGCGTACATGGATTCGTCCAACAGCAGGTACTGCGGCGTGGTCTCGGCGATGGCCGGCTGGCCGTCTGACCTGGAGGCGCTCACCTGGTCCACCGTCCCGCAGGGACCGAGCAGTGGACAACGTACAGGCGAAGGCCGTACCCCGGCGCCCCATCGCTCGTGCCTGCCACCCCGGGCGGCATGGGCGAAGCTGCTGTGCTTTTCGGGGCAAGCCCCGCCGCAGCTGCAGGGCAGGTCAGTCTGGCCGCTGCCCCGGCCAGGAAGAGCGCCCGGTGTGCGGCTTCGATCTCGGCCAGCGCCGGTCGAGCGCGCCCGTGGTTGGCCAATTCGGTCTGCCCGCTCTCGACCAAATCGGCGGTGGCCGCGCTCGACGAGCGCGTCGTTCTCGCAATGGAGCATCACGGTCAGGCCATGGGCCGCGGCGGCCCGGAAGGCCCGGAAGAGCGCCGCATCGTCCTGATAATAGTTTGGCCGGTAGGTGGTGTATAGCTTGATGGAAGGCAAACCGGCGGCGACCAGCCAGGCCATCCAGCCGTCCAGCACCTTGTCGTCCGGGAGTTCGGTCAACATCATGTGCAGGCCAAAATCGATCTGGGCCAGGTCCCCGATCTCTGCCAGCCGGGCTGCCAGTGCGGCGGCCACATCCTGGCCGGGAAATTGGGTCGCGAAGTCGATGACGGTGGTCACCCCGCCGCAGGCTGCGGTGCGCGTGCCGATCTCCCAGTTGTCCGGCGTGCGGTAGATCCCGGTGTCGAGCTGGATGTGCGTGTGAGGATCGACCAGGCCGGGCAGCACCAGGCAGCCGCGCGCATCCACCACACGAAGGCTGCCCTCGCCCGCCAGGTCTGGTCCCAGCGCCGCTACACGTCCTCCATGCAGCAGCAGGTCCCCGCGCCGCTCGCCGGCGGCCAGGACCAGGGTGCCACCCCGAATCAAAGTTGCGTCGCTCATCGTAGGGCCTCCAGAAGTTGGGGGAGCACGACGCCGCCCGCGCCCTCCAGGTAGAAATCCGCAAGCTCCGAGATCGGCGTGCGCTCGGGATTGACATCGATCACCAGCGCGCCGGCCCTGGCTGCCACGAAAGGCAAAGAAGCGGCCGGTTGGACGACGCCCGACGTCCCCACGACCAGCATGGCGTCGCAGCTCTCGCTCAGGTCGAAGGCCCGGTCGAGTTCCCGCTCAGGCAAAGCCTCGCCGAACCACACGACCTCAGGCCGCAGCAAGGCATGGCAGCGAGGGCAGTGAGGCGGCATCTCCCCCTGCTCGAGCACATCGCTCCAGTCAAAACCGCGGTGTCCGCGCAGGCAGCGGTGGCGCAGGATGCTGCCGTGCAGCTCGATGACGTCGGTCGAGCCTGCCGCCTGGTGCAAGCCGTCGATATTTTGAGTGATAATCGTGACTTTTGGCCGTAGCTTTTCCAACGCGGCGATGGCCAGGTGGCCGGGGTTGGGGCGCGCTGCTGCGCGCCAAGCCGAAGCGATGCTCGTACCACTCCCACACCAGCTTCGGATCACGGTGAAAGCCTTCGATGGTCGCCAGTTGCATCGGATCGTAGCGTGCCCACAGCCCTTGCTCGGGGTCGCGGAATGTGGCCAGCCCCGACTCCTTCGAGACGCCGGCGCCGGTCAGCACCGCCAGGCACCGGGCCCCGGCCAGGCGCCGGGCGGCCTCCGCAATCAGCTGCTGCATCGCTTCAACCCCAGGTTGCACCGCTATTCTCCCCGAGTTCGTCGCCGGCCCCTATTGTACGCCGGTTCCGGCCCCGGCAACAAGCGGCAGGGCCGCTCGGCGACGTCAATGACGTCGATGCGGCGTGGCGGAGCCGATCAGCGCCAGCAGTTCGCACAGCACCATGGCGGTCGCCCCCCAGACCTTGTGGCCATCAACGAGATAGTACGGCACCCGGACATCCTCGCCGCGGAGCTGCCAGACCTCCGAGATGCAAGAGGCAGGATCGAGCAGGCGGGAGAAGGGCGCTTCGATCACTTCGGCCACTTCGCCCGGCTGGGGACGGAAGTCAGGCCGCCTGGCAATGTAGCCCAGGACGGGCTGGATGCAGAAGTTGCTGGCCGGGACGAAGAGCCGTGACAGGCGCCCCAGGGTCTTTACCTGGGCCGGCTCGACGGCGAGCTCTTCCCACGTTTCGCGGAGCGCCGCTGCTTCGGCGGTTTCGCCGGGGTCGGCGCTGCCGCCGGGCAGCGAGATCTGGCCCTGATGGTTGGCGACCGTGTCGGTGCGCCGCGTCAGGACCAGGCAAAGGTCGCTTGCGCCGGGGCAGGGATAGGCCAGCAGGAGCACGGCGGCCTCGCGACACTGCAGGCCGGGGTCCAGGATGCGCTCCGCCCCGGGCCGCCGTGGCTGCGGGGCCATGCGGAGCTGCGCTGCCAGCCCGGGCAAGGGCCGGTCGCAGGCAGCTTCGAGCAGCTCGAGCGTGACGGAAGTGGCCGGCATCGCCATACGCGAAATTCTAGCACAACCCATCCTGTGGTGAAACTCACCCTTGCGACGTTGCCCGTCTTCTGTTATGCTTGGCTCACCTTGATGTCTCGGCTTGTTGCTACGTTTGCGGACCGAATGCCAACCTACAAAGTCATTGCAAACCCTGTCGCAGGACGCGGCAACGGGCACGCGCTGTTCCCGTCGTCGATCGCATGCTCAGCCAGGCAGGTGTCTCGTTTGACCTCGTCGAGACACGGGCTCCCTACGAGGCCACTGCGCTGGCGCTGCGGGCCGCGCAGGAGGGTTTCGCCAACGTCGTCGCGGTGGGTGGCGACGGCACCGTTCACGAGGTCGTGAATGGGTTGGTGCAGGCCCACGATGGGAAGGCCGGCCCGGCCGGCACCAGGCTGGGGATCGTGCCTGCGGGTGCCGGTAACGACTTCGCCTGGAGCATGGGCTTGCCCCTGAATGACCCGGAAGCGGCCTGCCGCGTCTTGTTGGGCGATTGCCCAGCGCATGGTTGACCTGGCCAGGGCCACGGACGAGCGTGGGCAGACCTGGGTGTTCAACAACATGCTGGGCGCAGGCTTCGATGCGGCCACGGCCCTGGAGGCGTCCAAATCCCGCGCCTGCGTGGCCTCCCGCTGTATCTGTTGGCGGTACTGCGCACGATCCCGCGCTACAGCCAGGCCCCGCAGGTGACGGTTTGCATCAACGGCCAGTGCGTAAGCAGGTCCATGCTCATGATCTGTGTCGCCAATGGCAGGCGGGGTGGCGGCGGTTTCTTGCTGGCGCCCCATGCCCTGTTGGACGACGGGCTCTTGGACGTGACACTTGCGGGCGACGCCGGCCCGCTGGTCATCCTCCGTCTTTTGCCACACTTCGTGCGCGGCACTCATGCCACGCAGACCAGGTATGTCAGCAGCAGGCGCGCCAGTCACCTTGTCATCGAAGCTCCGGCCGGCATGCCCATGCACCTCGAAGGCGAGATCGTTCGCACCGATGCGCGCCGGATCGAAATCGGCGTGCTGCCGCGATCGCTAGCCGTGATCTCCGCGAGCGGATAACAGGGAGTTCGATACATGCCGGCTCTGCAAGTCGTTCTTTTTGACCTTGGAGGCACGCTCCTGCACTACGAGCAGCCGCCGGAGAGCACTTTTGAGGGGCGCTCAACGCGGTGCGCTGGGCACGTTTGTGCATGCCGCAATCCTGGCAAAGGCCAGCATCGCCGACCCGGAGCTTGCGGTTAGCGCAGTGGCCCGGCTGGCTGCTGCGATGGACGCCAAGGCCGCCCGCGTAGCACGCCGGCAATGCCGCGACCATATCCGCGAGGGCCTGGAAGCGGTCGACGTCCAGGCTGGCGAGCGATGCGTGCAGGTCACGTGCGGCGTACTACGCAAGCATCTCGGAGGGCGTCAGGCCCGTGGCGGGTGATGCGGCCTGTCGTCTTGCTTCAGAGCTGGCGGCGCAGGGGCGCAGCCTGGGGCTGGTCTGCAATACCGTCTGGGCACCCGAAGCGCACGACGCCGACCTGCAGCGCTTCCAATTGCTCGACCTCCTGCTGGTGCGTGTCTATTCGTCGGCGGTGGGCGTCGTCACGTGCACCCCGCCATCTACCGGCAGGCGCTCGATCTCTTTGATGTGGCCCCTGCGGAAGCCGTCTTCGTGGGCGACAGGTCGCTGCAGGACGTTGCCGGCCCGCAGAAGATCGGGATGCGCGCCGCCCTGGTGGCTTCGCCGTATCGAGCGGAGGCCGACCCCGAGATTCAACCCGATGCGCGCCTGGCTACGCTCGCCGAGTTGCCGGGTCTCCTCACGGCCTGGGACCGGGCGATCGAGAGCCGTCTCTCGGTGGCCGGTGCCACACCCGATGAGGGCGATGGCGGGGCGCGCTGATCGGCCGTTTCCGCGCCCTCCCAGGCTGGGCGTTGGCGGTCGCCCGAGGGGCCAGCGGATCGGGGTAGCGAGGATCGCCAACCGGCAGCCCGGTAATCGGTAAGCAGCCGGCTTGGCAGGCAAAGGCAGGTTCGGGCGGCAGTGGCTGCACGACGTTCACATGTGGTTTGGTACCATTGGGCTCTGGTCTGGCCCCCTCCATCCACTATACGTGGGGGGGTGTCCTGTGGAGCCGCATGTGAGGTTATGATGCGTCGTTCCGGGCTTTCAGTTCTGTTCCTCGCGTTGGCGCTTCTGCTGGTGTTGGGCTGCAGCATGAGGCTTTACCCTGGGGTGGTGCCCGCACAGGCCGCGGGGCACGGCGTGGGCATCCCGGGAGACAGCATCTACCTCCCTTTCCTTGCCCTCCCTTCATCTCCTACGCCGACCGCTACCCCTACGGTCACGCCAACACCTACCGCGGTGTCTTTCACAAGCTTACAATGGGATGAGCGCCTGACGGAGCGGGGCGCGGTCCTGGTGCCCGCACAGGTCCAGCCTGGACAGGGCTACTGGCGACTGGTGGTGGCGAAGTGGTACGATCCCACCGATTGGGATCCGCCGATGAACTGCCTGTGGGCGTGGGCGATCACGAC
>CAWEHT010000170.1:0-3604 GCA_963808455.1 uncultured Chloroflexia bacterium
CTCAAACTCTAGAACCAGCCAGCGCAGAGCGCAAGCCCTACGCTGAGCCGCAGTTGATCGAAGACGGCGACCTGGAGACAATGACTGGGGCAGGCGGCACTGGAAGCGGCGACGTGGCGCTGGGGAGGGCTGAACCTGGTTGACCCGCACGCAAGCCTTGCAACAGCCATCGTTTGCCCAGGCCGTGCCTCCGATGTGGGCAGGCGTGAAGTGGCAGCGGGGCGCTCCTTGTCCCGAAACGTGGGGAGGCGCCTGCGCCCCGCCGGCCAGCGGTGATGGGCGTACGGCCCCCCCGTCGTGGGCTTCCAGTTTGGAGGGGGAACCGGTGCCCTTGTGGCACGCGGGGTGCATCGCCAACCGCGGTGAGCTGCTGGCGCAGACGGCCCTGCCGCCGGACGCCACGGACGCGCGGATTTTGTGCGCGCTGTACGAGCGCTTCGGCGGTTCCGCCGCCGGACGCATCGCCGGCCAATTCGCGTGGATCCTCTGGGATGCGCCACGGCGCATCCTGGTTGGCGCACGCGACCGCCTCGGCACGCAGGGGCTGTACTACGCCGAGCGCGGCGACACGCTGTGGGTCTCAGGCGATCTCGAGGCGCTGCTGGCGCAGGTCCCGGGGCCGCACCGCGCCAGCCTGCGCTCGGCCGTCGCGCAGATCCATGCCCTGGCGCCGCTCGCGGGGGAGACGTTCTACGAAGGCATCGCCGCCGTCGAGCCGGGAGGGTTGCTGGAAGCCACGGCCGCGGGCATCTCGCGCCGGCGCTACTGGCGCATGGAAGCGCAGCCTGAGCTGAGGCTGGCGTCCGACGCCGAGTACGCCGAAGCCTACCGCGCCCTCCTGCTCGAGGTCGTGCGCGGTTACGTGGCCGGGACGCGCATGGGCGTGACCCTCAGCAGCGGCATGGATTCCACCAGCGTGGCCGCGGCCATCAGGGCCGTTGCCCCGGCGGCCGATCTTATCGCACTCACCTGGACCACGCCCGAGCTGCCGGCCGCGGAAGAGTACCCCCTGGCACGGCTCGTCGCTGATCGGCTCGGCCTGCCCCAGCTGGCGCTGCGTGCGGATCTGAACTGGACCCTGTGCACGCCGGAAGGCATCCATACCGACCGCGCGGCGCCTTTTCTGAACTATTACGAAGAAGCCTGGGACGTGACCCACCAGATGTTTCGCGAGCACGACGTGGAGATCGTCTTCGACGGCATTAGCGGCGACAGCATGTTCGGCGGCGGTGCCTTCGCCTACCCCGACCTGCTGCTGACAGGGCGTTGGCTCCGGCTCGCCCGCGAGCTGCGCTACCACCTGCCGCGTTCGCCCGTCAAGCCCACCCTGGCGCAGGCGCTGCGGATGATGATTATCAGCCCGATCGCGGAGGCGTATTTCCCCTTCCTGTTGAGGCGGCGCCCCCTGATGCCCTGGCTGCGCGCCGAACATGGCCCCTTGTTCCGAGAGCTGTGCTCTCCGCCATCTCACGCGCCCTCCATCGGGATGCTGCCGGGCCGCTCCCGGCGGCTGAAATCTTGGCAGGACCCGTTCCTGACCCAGGTCGCGGAGCACATCGACCAGCGGGCACACGCCCGGCACGGCATCGAGATGCGGCACCCGCTGCTGGATCATCGCCTGTTCGAGTTCGCGGCCAGCCTGCCGACGACGCAGGCGTTTCGCGCCGGCCAGCGCAAGCTTATCGCCCGCAACGCCATGCGCGGCACGCTGCCGGACGAGATCGTGGACATGTGGGGCAAGATCACGCCGGAGACCATCGCCGAGCGCGGCCTGCGCGAGCGCGAGTCGGGCAAGGTCTGGCCGCTTCTGTCCGGGATGCGCGCCGCCGACCTGGGGCTCGTGGACGAAGCCGCGCTGCGAGAGGCGTACCAGCGCTACCTCGACGGGAAGACCGACGACGACCTCTTCTGGTATACGCTGACGCTGGAAGACTGGCTGCGGCGCTATTTTTGACGGACGTCCGGAGCCCCAGGAAGCTCATGCCTAACTACCGCCTTTTCGGCGTCACCTTTGCCAGCGATTATCCGTTCGCTTATCCTCTCCTGCCGGGCGAGGGCGCAGCCAGCTTCTCCTTCACCTGCGTCAACGGGGCCCCGATTCGCCGCGGGGCGGGACGAGAGATCGCTCCTTTACGCCAGCCGGTATCGCGATGACGCCGGCAATTGCCTGTGGCGCGTCCACCGGACGGCCGGCCCCGAGGTGATGTGCTCGGCCGACGTCGCCGAGTTCTACCTCTGGCCTGACCGCATCGTCTGCCACCGGCTGCGCCCGGCCGCAGACCGCGAACACCAGGAAGCCGACGGCTGCGTCATCGAATCGAGCTTCCTATCGACGGTGCTGGCCTACTGGCTCGAAGGCCTGGGCGTGCCGGCGCTGCACTCGTCTGCGGTGGCGCTGGCGAACGGGGCCGTCGCTTTCCTATCGGACAGCGGCAACGGCAAGAGCGGGCTCGCCGCGGCGCTCGTGCAGGCAGGCCACGCGTTTCTGGCCGACGACATCCTGGCGCTCTCCCGGGAGGACGGGCGGTGGCTGGCCCAGTCGGCATTCCCCGCCATGCGGATGTGGCCCGACGAGGCGGAATTCTTTCTCGGCGGTTTCGAAACGCTTCCGCGCGTGCACCCCAGGCTGGCCAAACGGCACGTGGCGATCGGCAACGGCGGCTGGGGGACGTTTTGCGACGCGGCCCGGCCGCTGGCCTGCCTTTTCGTGCCCGAGCGCCGCGATCCGGCCGACCCGCGCGACGATATCACGCTCACACGCATCGCGCCACACGACGCCGTGATCGAGCTGGTGCGTTATTCATTCGCCGCGCGCCTGCTGCAGAGCGCCGGCATGCAGCCGCGGCGCCTGGACCTGCTGGTGGACATCTCGCCGCGTGCCGGTGTACCGCCTCTCCTATCCCTCCGGCTTTGCCCACCTGACGCGCGGTCGCGCACGATGGTCGAGGGCCGGGCGGACGCGGTCGTGGCGGGCAGCAAGGTGGCGCTATAAGGGACCTCAGCCCGGTGCCACGGACCTCGCCGTGGCCGACTGGGCCGGGCTGGCCCACGAGGCGCAGGTCCATAGGATGGAGCCTCTTCTGCATTCGGCGCTCTGTAAGGCCCAACTTGCCGGGATTTCGCGTGCTTTTCCGTGGCCGGCGCTTCTGTAGTATTATTGGATTGTATTCTTGTGTTGCTGAGACGAGGAGGCAAACGCATGCCATTGAAGCTCGGGCAGTTCGCCCCGGATTTCGCCCTACAGAGCCACGACCAGCGGATGATCCGCCTGACGGACTTCCGTGAACAGAAAAATGTCGTGCTCGTCTTCTTCCCTCTGGCCTGGACACCCGTCTGAACGGGCCAGATCCCTTCGTATCAGGCCATCCTGGACCGATTCGAAGGGATGCAGACCCAGGTCCTGGGTCTCAGCGTCGATAGCGTGCCGTGTCTGAAAGCCTGGGCCGACAGCCTCGGCGGGATCTCGTATCCGCTGTTGAGCGATTTTTATCCGCACGGGCAGGTTGCCCGCCTGTATGGCGTCTTCCGCCCGGAAGGCACCAGCGAGCGCGCCATCTACGTCATCGACAAGCAGGGCTGCATCGTCTACGTCGATGTTCACGAC
>CAWEHT010000171.1:0-6722 GCA_963808455.1 uncultured Chloroflexia bacterium
CGCTCTGCCGGGGAGGATGCATTCAATTTTTCCATCCCCCTCCGCACCTCTCACAGGTTTTGTAGGTTTCACAGCAACGGGGCGGCGGACACCCGCAGCGTTCCGTTTCGGTAAGGGGAACTCTCCTGTCCCTTACATTCGGGGCAAATGCCGATCGGCAGCACAGCTTCCAGGCTCTGATGCGGACGCGGGATCACGTGGACCGAGATCAACTCGCCCACGCGCCGGGCCGCGGCGGCACCGGCGTCGGTGACCATACGCACCGCGGCCACGTCGCCGCGAACCATGGCAGTGACGTAGCCGGAACCATTTTCTCCCAGCCGACCATGCCCTCTTTCGCGAAAGCAGGGTAAGGGAAAGGGCTGCGATGATAATCACGGCTTCTCACAACGAACCCGAGTGGAATGGAATCAAATTCCTCCTGAACGGGCGCGGGGTTGTTCAGTCTGAACTCGACCGGATTCTCAAACGTCACGGGGACGGCTCTAGGGCGGCCGGCGCGGCCTCCGAACGACCGGGCCCACAACCATCCTACAACGCGGAGCTGGTGAAGATCGCTGGCGAGGGGTCATGTGAGGGCGTCAAAGTCGCGACCGACCTCAACGGGGGAGCCGCAATCGCACATGCCCCTGCGATTCTGCGGGCCCTAGGGTGCGACCTGGCTGTGCTGGGAGGGACGCCGGGCCTCTTCAGCCGGAGCATCGACCGGCGCTTCGCTGCCGGGCCTATCCGTTCCAGCTGTCGGGCGGCATGCGCCAGCGGGTCGGGATTGCCATGGCCATCGCCTGCTCGCCCCAGCTGATCATCGCCGACGAGCCGACCACCGCCCTCGACGTGACCGTCCAGGCCCAGGTGGTGGACCTGTTCCAGCGGCTGCGCGCCCGGACCGGCATGGCGCTCATCTGGATCACGCACGACCTGGGGGTGGTGGCGGGGCTGGCGGACCGTGTGCTCGTGATGTACGGCGGGCGCCCCGCCGAGATCGCGCCGGTCGACGATCTGTACGAGACGCCTCGCCACCCGTACACGGCCGGCCTGCTGGCAGCGCTGCCCCGTCTCGATTCGGATGAGCGCAGGCGGCTGGTGAGCATCGAGGGCGCCCCGCCCGATCTGCTGGTCGCGCTCGCCCACTGCCCCTTCGCCCCGCGCTGCGGCTTTGCCATCCCGCGTTGCTGGGAGGAGCTCCCTCCCCTGGTCCAGGTGGGGGCACGGCGCTGGGCCGCCTGTTTCGGCGACCCGTCGAAGAGAGGGAGGGCCGATGCCTGAGGGCTCGCCGCTGCTGAGGGTTGCCGGCCTCAAGAAATATTTCCCCATCACCGGCGGGCTGCTGGGCCGGCAGGTCGGCCAGGTGAAAGCGGTCGATGATATCTCGTTCGACATCCGGCGCGGCGAGACGCTCGGGCTGGTCGGCGAGAGCGGCTGCGGAAAGTCTACGGCCGGGCGGACCATCCTGCAGCTCCATCGGCCCACAGGCGGCCAGGTCTTCTTCGACGACCGCGAGCTGACGGGCCTGGCCCCCGACGAGCTCCGCCGCCTGCGCCCCCGCATGCAAATCATCTTTCAGGACCCCTACGCCTCGCTCAACCCGCGCCACCCGGTGGGCAAGATCGTGGGCGAGCCGCTGGTCATCCACGGCCTGATGGGGGGCGCGCAGCTGCACGACCGCGTGGCTGAGCTGCTGGAGCTGGTGGGGCTGAACCCGGCCTACGTGCGGCGATATCCGCACGAATTCTCGGGCGGGCAGCGCCAGCGCATCATGATCGCGCGGGCACTGTCGGCGAACCCGGACTTCGTGGTCTGCGACGAGCCCATCTCCGCCCTGGACGTTTCGATCCGGGCCCAGGTGGTCAACCTCCTGCTCGACCTGCAGGCCAGGCTCGGGCTGGCCTACCTCTTCATCGCCCACGACCTGAGCATGGTAAAGCACATCTCACACCGCATCGCGGTGATGTACCTCGGCCACATCGTGGAGCTGGCGGACTGTTCGGCGCTGTTCGCCGATCCCCTGCATCCTTACACCCAGTCGCTGGCTTCGGCCGTCCCGATCCCCAACCCCAGGCTGGAGCGGCAGCGGGTGCGCTTCATGCTGCCGGGCGAGCCGCCCAGCCCTGCCAACCCGCCTTCGGGGTGCGTGTTCCACCCGCGCTGCCCCTTGGCCTTCGAGCGCTGCCGGGCCGAGGCGCCTGGCCTGCGCGAGGTCAGAGGTGGGCATTTCGTGGCGTGCCACCTGGCGGATCAGTCCGGCCGCAGCAAGGTCCTCGGGCGCGGCCCCGGGCAGGAGGCGCTATGAGGACGGTTTGCGAGAATGATGTGATATTTCACGAGGCTGGCGGCCTGCTGCCGAAGGTGCCGTTCCGGGCGCTGGTCCCCAGGGGCAGCGCCCGCATCACGGTGGCCGGCCGGATCGTGTCGGCGGAGCGGGTGGCGCTGGCCGGCATCCGTGCCCAATGCACGTGCATGGCGATGGGGCAGGCCATGGGCGCTGCCGCATCCCTGGCGGTTCGACGCGGTGTGCCCTCGCGCGAGGTCCCCGGCCGTGACCTGGGCCATTCCATGTTGCAGCCAGCTTCCAGCCTGGCAACTGCGATGGGGGCGGTGCGCGCCATTGTGACCAGCCGCCGTCACAGGATGCACAGGATCGGACGGGATAGACACGAAGGTCCCCAGAGGGGATGGATCAGGCCCAAGAAAACATCCTGTCTATCCGGCCCATCCTGTCCACCCTGTAGGAGTCAGCCCATAGGGACGCAGCAGTCGGGCCGGATGGACCCAACCCGGGCCGCTGGCCTGACGTGGCCCCGCAACATGATTTCGCTTTCCGCCGTGACATCGTCAACCTGACGGTCGAGCATGGGGCCGTGCGCCCTTGAGGTGAAAATGCGACGTATTCGAGTGCCGGCGCGGTCCGTTCCGGTCTTGGCGGAGACAGACGTGCTCGTCGTCGGCGGCGGTCCCGCCGGCCTCGCGGCAGCCCTCGGCGCGGCCCGCGAGGGCGCCGCGACGATGCTGGTCGAGCGCTACGGTTGTTTCGGAGGAACGATCTCCCAGGTCGGCGTGGGCGGCATCGCCTGGTACCGGTACGAGGGGACGACCGACGTCGAGGGGATCGGCATCGAGTTCGAGCAACGGGCCAAAGGGATAGGCTGCACCGCGCCCGTTCCCGGCTCCTGCAGCGAGTCGCTGGATGCCGAAATGTTCAAGTACGTGGCCGACGTGCTGCTCCAGGAGGCCGGCGTCCAACCCCTGCTCCATTCCCTCGCCGTCTCCCCGATCATGGAGGGCAAGACCATCGCGGGGATCATCACGGAAGGCAAGTCGGGCCGGCAGGCGATCCTGGCCAGACGGGTGATCGACGCCACCGGGGATGCCGACGTCGCCTTTCGCGCGGGGGTGCCATGCCAGCAGGCCCCGCTGGGCGAAAGGCTGGGTGTCAGCGTCATGTTCTCATGCGCCGGCGTGAACAAGGAGGAGTTTCTCGCCTACGTGAGGGAGAACCCGCCGACCTTCGCTGACTGGGGCAAGAACTGGGCGATGGAAACGACGGGCAAGGAAGATGCCCTCTTCAGCCCCTATCTCGAGGAGCCCTTCAACCAGGCCCGCCGCGACTGCGTGATCCCGGCGCACATGGCCAGCATCGGCGGCACCTGGCACACCATCACGGATGCCGGCGAGGCGATCAACCTCAACATGGTCTACATGCTGGGCTATGACTGCACCGACGTGCGTGACCTGACCCGGGCCGAGATGGAGGGACGGAGCCAGGCCCTGCTGGCCGTCAAGGCGCTCAACAGGTACGTGCCCGGCTTCCAGCGGGCCACGCTCAGCCGCTTCGGCATGACGCTGGGCACGCGGGATTCCAGGAAGATCCTTGGAAGATACTGCCTGACCGGCCACGACGTGCGAAACCAGGCCCGCTTCGACGATGCCATCGGCATCTTTCCCGAGTTTCTGGATGGCTACGGCATCCTCATCTTGCCGACGACCGGGCGCTATTTCCAGGTCCCTTTCGGCATCATCCTCCCGCAGGAGGTGGACAACTTGCTGGTCGCGGGCCGCTGCGTGGCGGGGGACAAGGTCTCCCATGCCGCGACCCGCAACATGATGTGTTGCGCCGTCACCGGCCAGGCCGCCGGGGTGGCCGCGGCGGTCTCGCTGCGATGCGGCGTCCCCGTCGACGCGGTGGACATCCAGGCCGTGCAGCGGGCGCTCGTCAGGCAGGGGGTCCGCATCCGGTGAGCAGGGCCCCTTGGGCGCCGCCTCGCCGGGTGTTATAATCGGTCCAGCCTGCCTCGGCCGGCCCCCGGCCTTCGACGGCCGGCCCCGCACGCCTCACCGGGCATCACTGCCAGCTGCTCGAGGGGGCGCCATGCGCCACACCACAAGGGGTCAGCATGATCCGTGCCCGGTTGCTGTGGGGCTTCGTCCTCATCGCCCTCGTGCCGCTGCTCGGGGTGGGTGTCGGGACGTCGTTGATCAGCTACTTCAACGGCCGGCAGCAGTCGATCGACCGGTTGGAGTCGGTGGCCGCGCGCGGAAGGAACTGGCCATCCAGTCTTGGGCGGGGTCTCTGCAGCGCGAAGCTGCAGGTCGCGTCGCAGACGGACTACCCGCCGAGGTTCGTGAGCACCGCGCTGCAGCTGGCCGACGATGGCACGACCTACGACTGGTACGACTCCCTGGTGCGCAAGCGGCTACAGGCTCTGGTCGAGCAGTCCCCTCAGTTCCAGGAGGTTTTCCTGCTGGACCTTCACGGCCGTGTAGTCGTTTCGACCGACGTGGCGCGTGAAGGCAAGGATTATAGCGACACGCTGGAGTTCCGCCGCGGGCTCACGGGGCCCTTTACCCGGCTGCCGTTCCCCGGTGGGACCTCCTCGATCGTGGGCGGCCAGGCCACGGTCGTCACCACGGTTCCCGTGCGCAGCAACACTGGAGCGCCCCTCGGCCTCATCGGCGGATGTTCGGGCCTGAATATGCTGTCGGCCATCCTGGACGAGCGGACCGGCCTGGGGGCCACGGGGAGAGCCTACCTGGTTGACGCAGACCACAGGCTTCTGGCAGGCACGCGGCTGCCGGGGGCGGCGGCCGCGGGGGGCGGCGGGCAGGCGTCTGCCGTCAGCGTTAGCGGCCTCGACGGCGCCATCCGCTCGGGCGGCAGCAACTCCGGCATCTACACCGGGTCCGCAGGCGCCCCCGTCGTCGGGAGCTCGCGCTGGCTGCCCGACCTCGAGGTGGCCTTGTCGGTGGAGCAGGACGTGTCAGAGGCCCTTGGCGCAGTTTTCGCCACCATCGGCATCAACGCGGCCATCGAGCTCGTGGCTGTGGCCGTCGCGGTGGTGGCCTCGATCCTGAATGGCGCGCTCCATCGCCGACCCCATCGCCGGCCTGGCAAGCGCCGCATCTCAGATTGCGGGAGGGGACCTCGACCGTGTGGCAGCGGTGGAGGGGGCCGACGAGATCGGCGCGCTGGCGAAGGCGTTCAACAGCATGACCGCCCAGCTGCGTGACCTCATCAACTCGCTCGAGCGCAGGGTGGAGGAGCGCACCCGCGCCTTGCAGGAGGCCAATCAGGCCATCGAGCGGCGCGCCCTGCAGTTGGAGATCAGCGCTCGCGTCGGCCGTGACATCACGTCCATCCTGGGCATAGATGACCTGCTGGCCCGCGTCGTGGACCTCATCCAGGAGGCCTTCGACTATTATCACGTCCAGGTGTTCCTGATGGACCAGGACGCCGGGCAGCTCGTGCTGCGGGCGGCCGGACGGACCTTGAGCGCCGAGTACCAACGCCTGGGCATGGGCCAGACCAGCATCAACACCCGGGCCGCGGAGACGGGCAAGCCGGTGCTCGTGAACGATGTGTCGCGCGATCCGGCCTATCTGTTCGACGGCAACCTCCCCGGCACGCGCTCGGAGCTGGTCGTGCCCCTGCGCCTGGGCGAGCAGGTGATCGGGACGCTCGACGTCCACAATGCCAGGACGGACGCTTTTTCTGGCGAGGATGTCCTGGTGATCCAGAGCCTGGGCGACCAGATTGCGGTGGCCATCGAGAACGCCCGCCTCTATGATCAGAGCCGGGCGCTGGCCATCATCGAGGAACGGACCCGCCTGGCGCGGGAGCTGCACGACTCGGTGACGCAATCGCTCTACAGCGTGGTGCTCCTGAGCGAGGGCTGGCGCCGCCAGCTCGGCTCGGGGGCCGCCGGCCCGGGGCCGGAGCAGCTACGCAGGATCGGGGAGATCGCCCAGCAGGCCCTCAAGGAGATGCGGCTGTTGATCCACGAGATGCGGCCGCCCACCCTGGGCGGGGAGAGCCTCGTCGACGCCCTCCGCAAGCGGCTCGATGCCGTCGAGCACCACGTGGGGGTCGAGGGCCGCGTGGTGATGGACGATTTCATCGACCTGCCGCCCAATGTCGCGGAAGGCCTTTACCGCATCGCGCAGGAGGCCCTCAACAACGCCCTGAAACATGCGTCGGCCACACGCGAGACGGTTCGCCTCTGCATGAAGGACGGCGCGGTGGTTTTGGAGATCAACGACGACGGCAGGGGCTTCGACCCGCAAACGGTCGAAGGCCTGGGCGGCATGGGGTTGGCGAGCATGCAGGACCGCACGGACCATCTGGGCGGTGAGCTCGTCATCCGCTCGAGCCCCGGCGCGGGGACAACCGTAACGGTCAGCGTGCCGCTCGGCGGCACGCTGACCGGCGCTGCGGCCACGGGCTGACA
>CAWEHT010000172.1:0-4768 GCA_963808455.1 uncultured Chloroflexia bacterium
TTCTACCGGTGACTGTCCTGAAGGACCTCGCTGCGCTGTTGCTGGGGGAAAAATAAACGCGAGGATTTCCTGAGCGACAGGTGATCCGTCCGCGCAGATGAGCTATGCCGCGGCAAGTCATTTTCTGCCAGTGAGAATCCATCAATAGAAGATTCTCTTGAAATCGGGCAGGAGAGGAGCGCTTCCCGCGCCCCGGGCAAGCCTCCCCCATGTTCTAGCCGCCACCAGCTCATGCAGAACGACCTCGCTCAAGGCACTCGTGCGGTGATGAGCTCGGATGGCAACATCTGCGGCAAGTACTGTCGCTGCACATCTGTGAAACCGGCCCGGCCCACCGGGCCTTCCATCAAGACCGGGCGGCAGCCGCCCATCAGATAAGGCACCCAACGCTTGGGCAGTGTACGGTATATCCTTTCCAATAGGGTTATCCTATCCGTATCCCGTTTGCTCATGTTCACCAGGACTAACCGCCCGCCGGGTTTAAGGACACGTCGGAACTCTCCCAGGACAGCGCTCATGTCGTCCAGGGGAATCAAGTCGAGCATATAGTTGTTCGAGCGGTGCCACGATGGTGCCGTAGCAGAAGCTGAGCCAGTCGTAGGCGCGGCGGATGCTGGCCGTGGGCGCAATCGCCTCGATCATGCCGATGTTTCCGTTCATACGATCCTCCTCGCGCTTGCAACTCAAGTCAGGCCGCCGGCAAGGGTGCTGCTCGTACCGGCGGCATGGTTAGAGCTGCCGGGCTTGGTTATCCCGGCTTGCCAGCGACGATCCGCCGGCTCCAGATCTGGCTCACGACCTCAGACGAGCAGACCGCCTCGGCCAGGTCGGTCGGCAGGGTCACCAAGGAGGCCATCTCGTCGATCATGCTACGCACCGAGGCCACGTCGTAGGTCTGCCGGGCGATTGCCTGCACGTTGGACAGCCCTGCCTCACGCATGATGCCCAAGTACTCCTCTTCGTTGATAGCTCCACCGACACAGGCGGCCCAGGGTGCCAGGCCCTCGCGCAGCGTCCGCGGCAAGTCTCCGGTCACAATGTCCGAGATGGCTACATGACCGCCGGGCCTCAGCACGCGCATGATCTCCGCAAACACCCTGCGCTTATCAGGTGCCAGGTTGATCACGCAGTTTGAGATCACCCAATCCACCAAGGCATCCGCCACCGGCATCTGCTCGGCATCCCCCAGGCGGAACTCGACGTTGTCGGCCCCGGGCGCGTTCCGCATTTTGCGTGGCTTTGGCGATCATCTCGGGCGTCATATCCAGGCCAATGACCTTGCCGGAGGGGCTTACCAGCCGGGCGGCCAGCAAGGCATCCATCCCGGCCCCCGACCCAATGTCCAGCACCACGTCTCCGGCCTTGACGCCGCTGAACCCAAGCGGGTTGCCACAGCCGAAGGAGTAGGCCGCGGCATCCGGTGGGACCGCAGCGACGTCGTCGGGAGAGTAGCCGGCCAGTTCGATCAAATCCGTCCGCTGTGGCAGGCTGGCCAGGCCGGCAACCGCGCCCGCTCCGTCGCCGGCACCTCCGCTGACCCGTGCGGCATAGACCTCACGCACGCCCTGCTTGATTTCCTCACCAGTTGCCGCCTGGACGTCCAGGCTGGCACCCGCATCGTTCGCCGACATGTGTCACCTCCTGAGATTTGTCTTGCTCCTCGCCCAGGCAGCTCGCCCGGTAGAGGCCATCAACACCGTGTAATATGCAGACGATGTATAGTACAGATATATACGCAAAAAAAGAGAGCCGTTACCACCTTGGATCAGCCGCAACATCCCGAGCTGAGTTTCTCCAGCAGACCGGCCATGCGCTCCAGGGCCTCGATGAGCATCCCGCGCTCGCCGGGCGGCAAGCCAGCAAGCGCGGCCGACAGGAGCTGCCGCTTGCCCTCCTGCAATCGACCCACCATCTCCTGCCCGGCATCGCTCAACGCCACGCGCGACGATCCGCCGGTCCTCGGGATCGGCCCGCCGCTCCACCAGGCCCTTTTCGATCAGAGCATCCACCATGCGGGTCATGGTCGTGCCGTGCAGGCGCATCTCGGCCGCGAACTCGTTCATCGTGGCTTGGCCTAACTCCCACAAGGCGAGCAAAGCGTAGGATTGGGCCACGGTGACGCCGCAGCAATCCACGAGCGCCCGGTCACAACACTCTAGATCGCGCTGCAAGCGGTGCATCACGCGATCCACCCGGTCCAGGAACAGTTCAACCGTCAAACCTTGCGCGCTATGTATCTGCATATTACAGATAGTGTATCACGCAAGTGAACTATTGTCAAGCCCCAGCCCGGCGTCTCTTTTTTACGTCACCGTCGCCGGGACGAACAGAATCGCCACCACGGTCTGGACGAAAGGGCAGTTCTGCATCTGCACGCCGGCTGTGCGGGCCCCCGTCAGCTACAGCGGGAGAGCCACGTCAGGGACCTCAGGTGATTTGGAGCGGAACGACGCCGACCACCACAAATGAAATCCCCACGAACTTGCCCAGGCTAAACTCCTCGCTGCCGGACCAGAGCGCAAAGATGAAAAAGAACCGGAATACGAGCAGGGCGATCACCAGCAGAAACGCTCCGAGCAGCATGGGCGAGAAATTCAGCGCCAACGCCGGCAGCATGGCGACCAGGGGAAAGAGCAACGAAGCCACGTACAGGTTGTTGGGGCAGATCGGACCTGCGGCGCGCCGGCCGAACTTCTCTGGGATTTCCCGCTCTGGCCATCCGCCGCGACACCCGGTTCAACCCCGAGACGCAAAGTGCCGCCGGCATCTCATAGTACACACAATTGGGGCAGACAGCCAGTGGCATCAGGATGTACATTCTCCTCGAAGTTGCGCATGACACGACGTCCCGGCCCTACCGAGCAGGGCCGGGACAGTGGCGCTGAGGCCGATCCGCGAACTCCGGGCACCCCGGCTCCCAATTGGGCACCTGCTCACCGATCAGGACAATTACTGAAGGCTTGCCCGGATCGGTGGCGACGTGCCGCTCACTCGCGTTGCTCTGACCGCTGCAGTCACTTGCAGCAGCCGCCCTCGCCGGACTTCGGGATCAGATTGAGGATCGCCGCGGGCTCAGACGCGGCCGCCCCGAGGGTTGTGTCACAGCATGCTGCCGCGCCGCCTTTTCGGGCCGACACCGAGAGGCTGTAGACTTGAACGCCCTCGACCGCGCCTCCGCTGATGGTGCGCGTGGCCTTGACCTCCGTGAACCCCGCCTGTTTGACCAAGGCGAGATACTCCTGTTCGGGCAGCGCCCCATGCACACAGCCCGCCCACCGCTGCGGGTCGCTGCGCAGGCTCATCGGGAACGGCCCGTCGGAGACCATGTCGCTGATGCTGAGCCGGCCGCCTTGCCTGGCACGCGGTAGGCTTCCTCGAACACCTTGCCCTTGTCTTCGACCAGATTGATGACGCAGTTGGAAAGGATCACATCCACCGTGCCAGACTCCACCGGCATCTGCTCAGCGTTGCCCAGCCAGAATTCCACCTGGCCGACGCCGGCCGCGGCAGCCGACCGCCTGGCCCGTTCGATCATGGCCGGTGTCATATCCAGCCCGATGACTTTGCCCGAGGGGCCGACTCGTCTGGCGGCATAGAAGGCATCCATCCCGGCCCCGCTGCCGATGTCGAGCACAACTTCGCCAGGCTTGAGGGAGGCCATCGCTGTGGGATTGCCGCAGCCGAGTGTCAGGCTCGCCGCGTCGGCGGGCACGGCCGCCAGCTGCTCCTGCGAGTATCCGGTGATCCACGCCAGGCCGGGGTCGCCTTTCATAAGCTCTACGTTCTCCATCGCGTTGGTGGGAGCGCAGCAGGAGCCCGACGCTGCGGCTGCTCCGCCTGAGCAGCTACATCCTTCAGAGGCCGTCGAAGCATCCGCCGAACACCCCGAACCTTCGCTCTCTGCCACTGCGCCATAGTTAGCCTGCACCGCTTCCCTGGCTCCGGTCACGCGGCGGCTGCCTGTAGCTACGAATACACCGATCTCCGCTCTCGCCGCTCCGTCCGCCTGAGATGTGGCGCAGCAGGACTGGCTGCCGCTATCCACGAGGATGTTCACCAGCCCCGCCTCGCGGAACCAGGCTTTGACCTGGCCGCGTTCGAAGCCAAGCCACTCGTCGGCCATTTCCCGGCGCATCCACTCGTGGTCGTGCCGGTCCATGTCCGAGATCACCAGGCGGCCGCCCGGCTTCAGCACGCGGACCATCTCGCGGATAGCTGCCGCTGGGTCGGCGCAGTGATGGAGGTACATGTTGGCAAAGACCACATCGACGCTGGCATCGTCCAGCGCCAGGGAGCTGCCATCGGATACCCTGAAGACTACGTTCGAGAAGGCGGCCAGGTTGCGCCTGGCGACTTCCAGCATGGCCGGCGAGCCGTCCAGGGCATAGACCTGGCCGACCAGCGGTGCCAGCCCGGCGGCCATGAAGCCGGTGCCTGTGCCGACGTCGGCCGCGGCCATTTCCGGCCGGAGGTAAGCTTTGCCAATGGCGGCCTCCCGTAAGGGCTCCCGATAATACCCGGCGCGCAGGTCATCCCATTGGTTTGCCACACGTTCGAAATAACTTGCGGATGCGGATGTCATACCCATGTTCGTGAGTCTCCCTCTCGAGTACGCCCGTCTTCATCGTATAAATACGATAATAGCGAACAAAATGATAGGAGCGGGTCAAACCGCTCCCTGATTACTGGCAATTGCAGTGTCGCCGGCCGCAGCCGGGATCTCCAGCGAGATCATAGTGCTCTTCGGCTCGCAACACGTTGGCAGCCA
>CAWEHT010000173.1:0-14560 GCA_963808455.1 uncultured Chloroflexia bacterium
TCATCCAAAAAGTGCACCACCCCCTGGTCCGCTGCGCCGGCCGTGAATATACCCCCATCGGGCGGCGCAAATCGCCATGCTGGTCGGCGGCGGCCGCCTGCAGTGGACGCCCGACGTGGCCCAGGCCATGTACTGGCCCCTCAACAGCCGCATCGAGCTGGTCTGGAACCTGGATGACTCGGGCCCCGCCTTCGCCACCGACGCCGGCGAGTGGGACCGCCCGGCCAGAGCTGACCTGGTCGAGGCCGGGGCTCCCCGCCTGGGTCAAGGCCCTCGAGGCCCACGTCAAGACAAGCGGCAACCTCTACGGCCTGGCCGAGCAGCCCAAGGCGGTGGGCCAGGCGCCGCTGCTGTACATCGCCGACGACACCACGCGCGCCTTCGCCCCCGAGATCGCCCAGGCCATGCAGCTGCTGCTGGCCGGCGAAGGCTGCGAGTTCACGACCCTGGCGCAAGGGACGGACGGCTGGGCGCTCTACGACCTGGGGCTGTGGGACCTGGCCCGCGCCAAGGCCACCGAGATGGCCGGCTGGATCCGCGCCAGCGGGGCCAAGACGGTGGTGGCCAACTGCCCGGCCCTGGTCTATGCGCTGCGCGAGTGGTACCCCACCCTGGGCCTGGCCCTGGACGCCGAGATCCTGCACCACAGCGAGTTCCTGCTCAAGCTGGGGGTGCGGGGCAGGTTTGCCGGGCGCGTGACCTTCCACGACCCCTCCTACCTGAGCCGCTATCTGCACCAGGTGGAGGCGCCACGGGCCCTGCTGCGGCGGGTCGCCGGGCTAGAACTGGCCGAGTGCTACTTCCAGGGGGAGAAGGCCAACCCGTCGGGGCCGCTGGCGGCCTTCTTCAACGAGGAGTACGCCGAGCTGATCGCCGCCCGGCGGGCGGATGAGCTGGCCCTGGCGGCCAAGATCGTGGTGACGGCGGCGCCGCCTCCAAGCACAACCTGGCCAAGGTCGCCAGGGCCAGGGGGCTGCAGGTGCTGGATATCGCCGAGGTGCTGGCCTGCTGAGGGCGGTGGGGGCAGGGCCGATCCGGGTGGGTCACCGGGTTTGACCCTGGCATGTGGAGGCCCTGCCCGCGGTTGGTAACCGCGGGCCAGGGCCAAGCCATGTTGCAGCCGGCCCCCAGCGTGACAACTGCAATGGGGGCAGTGCACGCTGTTGGGAGAAGCTGCCCTCAGAGGATTGACAGGATATGCTCCTTGGTCCGGTCCTGTCCATCCCGTTGAATCCTGTCCATCCTGTTGGAATCGGCGCCCAAGGACGCGCCACCTGGGCCGGGTGGACGCAACTCGGGCTGCTGGCCTGGCGTACTGCCGCAACATGATTTCGCCCTGACCGCGGCCAGGGCACGATGACGAGGATCTTTGGCTGCCGCGGGGGCGCAGGGTCCCTCTTGAACGGCTCGGCGTTCCCTGTGCCTCGCCGGCCGCCCTGAGGCGGCAGCCTCGACAATCTATCTGGAGGACATCGCCGATGGACTGGCAGGTCAGTTTTCGGGTCTTCCGCTACAAGCAGGACGGCTTGCCGGCGCGCTACGATACGTTCAGCCTCAAGGTGCGGAGGGACGAATACGTCCTCGACGCCGTCGAGCGTATCTGGGCCGAACATGACCGCTCGCTGGTCTTCCGCCATGCCTGCCACCACGCCGCTTGCGGCGCCTGCGGATGCGGGTCAACGGCCGCGAGCGGCTGGCCTGCATCACCCGCATCGATGCCGTGGCCCAGGATGGCGGCACGGTCACCCTCGATCCACTGGCAACTTTACCGTGCTCAGCGACCTGCTCTTCGACGTCGCCCCCTTCTACGCCAAGCTGGAGCAGGCCCGGTTCGTCATCGTGCGGCAGGCCGAACCCCTATTCGACCTCGCCACGGGCCTGCCGGCCCCGGACGCCATCCCCGCCCTGCGTTTCGAGAATTGCCTCGAGTGCGGCCTGTGCGTGTCGGCCTGTCCTGTCCCCGGCAGCGACCCGGGCTATCTCGGGCTGCCGTCCTGGCGGCCATCCAAGGATGATTGCAGCTGCGTTGCGACGTCCCGGCGGCCCCTCTGCTGGCCCTCGCAGACGGTGAGCAGGGGCTCTGGCGCTGCCACACCGCTTTCGAGTGCACGGAAGTGTCCCTCGGATGCCGAGCCGGGCACCCTGATGATGGCCTTGCGCCGCCGCAGCCTGGCGCGGCAGATCGCCCGGTTTTTCGGCCAAAGGAGCGCCTACGATGAGACCCGATGACGCGCCTCACCCGGGCGCGGGGCCTGCTCAACTGGTTCGATGCCCGTCACGCGGTTGAGGGCGAAGGCCCACATGCCCAGGCCGCGCCCGCGGGCATCGAACCAGTTGAGCAGGCCCCGCGCCCGGGGTGCGTCGTAGGGCCGGCCAGGCACGTCATCGGGTCTCATCGTAGGCGCTCCTTTGGCCGAAAAACCGGGCGATCTGCCGCGCCAGGCTGCGGCGGCGCAAGGCCATCATCAGGGTGCCCGGCTCGGCATCCGAGGGGCACACTTCCGTGCACTCGAAAGCGGTGTGGCAGCGCCAGAGCCCCTGCTCGCCGTCTGCGAGGGCCAGCAGAGGGGCCGCCGGGACGTCGCGAACGCGGCTCGGCAATCATCCTTTGGATGGCCGCCAGGACGGCAGGCCCGAGATAGCCCGGGTCGCTGCCGGGGACAGGACAGGCCGACACGCACAGGCCGCACTCGAGGCAATTCTCGAAACGCAGGGCGGGGACGGCGTCCGGGGCCGGCAGGCCCGTGGCGAGGTCGATCAGGGGTTCGGCCTGCCGCACGATGACGAACCGGGCCTGCTCCAGCTTGGCGTAGAAGGGGGCGACGTAGACGAGCAGGTCGCTGAGCACGGTAAAGTTGCGCAGTGGATCGAGGGTGACCGTGCCGCCATCCTGGGCCACGGCATCGATGCGGGTGATGCAGGCCAGCCGCTCGCGGCCGTTGACCCGCATGCCGCAGGCGCCGCAAGCGGCGTGGTGGCAGGCATGGCGGAAGACCAGCGAGCGGTCATGTTCGGCCCAGATACGCTCGACGGCGTCGAGGACGTATTCGTCCCTCCGCACCTTGAGGCTGAACGTATCGTAGCGCGCCGGCAAGCCGTCCTGCTTGTAGCGGAAGACCCGAAAACTGACCTGCCAGTCCATCGGCGATGTCCTCCAGATAGATTGTCGAGGCTGCCGCCTCAGGGCGGCCGGCGAGGCACAGGGAACGCCGAGCCGTTCAAGAGGGACCCTGCGCCCCCGCGGCAGCCGAAGAATCCTTGTCATCGTGCCCTGGCCGCGGTCAGGGCGAAATCATGTTGCGGCAGTACGCCAGGCCAGCAGCCCGAGTTGCGTCCACCCGGCCCAGGTGGCGCGTCCTTGGGCGCCGATTCCAACAGGATGGACAGGATTCAACGGGATGGACAGGACCGGACCAAGGAGCATATCCTGTCAATCCTCTGAGGGCAGCTTCTCCCAACAGCGTGCACTGCCCCCATTGCAGTTGTCACGCTGGGGGCCGGCTGCAACATGGCTTGGCCCTGGCCCGCGGTTACCAACCGTGGGCAGGGCCTCCACATGCCAGGGTCAAACCCGGTGACCCACCCGGATCGGCCCTGTCCCGGGCGCCTTCAGCAGGCCAGCACCTCGGCGATATCCAGCACCTGCAGCCCCCTGGCCCTGGCGACCCTGGCCAGGTTGCGTTTGGAGGCCGGCGCCGCCGTCACCACGATCTTGGCCGCCAGGGCCAGCTCATCCGCCCGCCGGGCTGCGATCAGCCCGGCGTACTCCTCGTTGAAGAAGGCCGCCAGCGGCCCCGTCGGGTTGGCCTTTTCGCCCTGGAAGTAGCATTCGGCCAGCTCCAGCCCGGCAACCCGTCCCATCAGGGCCCGCGGCGCCTGCACCTGGTGCAGATAGCGGCTCAGGTAGGAGGGGTCGTGGAAGGTCACGCGCCCGGCAAACTTGCCCCGCACCCCCAGTTGCAGCAGGAACTCGCTGTGGTGCAGGATCTCGGCGTCCAGGGCCAGGCCCAGGGTGGGGTACCACTCGCGAGCGCATAGACCAGGGCCGGGCAGTTGGCCACCACCGTCTTGGCCCCGCTGGCCCGGATCCACTCCGCAAACTCCGTCGCCTTCTGCCGCGCCAGGTCCCACAGGCCGAGGTCGTACAGGGCCCAGCCGTCGGTGCCCTGGGCCAGGGTCGTGAACTGGCAGCCCGCGCCGTGCAGCAGCATCTGCATGGCCTGGGCGATCTCGGGGGCGTGGGCGCGCGTGGTGTCGTCGGCGATGTACAGCAGCGGGGCCTGCCCCACGGCTTTGAACTGCTCGGCCAGCCCGTAGAGGTTGCCGCTGGCGGTGACGTGGGCCTCGATGGCCTTGACCCAGGCCGGGGCAGCCCCGGCCTCGACCAGGTCGGCGCGGGCCGGGCGGTCCCACTCGCCGGCGTCGGTGGCGAAGGCCGGGCCGGAGTCATCCAGGTTCCAGACCAGCTCGATGCGGCTGTTGAGCGGCCAGTACATGGCCTGCACCACGTCGGGCGTCCAGTGCAGGCGGCCGCCGCCGACCAGCATGGCGATTTGCGCCGCCCGATGGGGGGTATATTCACGGCCGGCGCAGCGGACCAGGGGGTCATAGCTGCGATAGTAGACGTGATCGATGGCCGTGTTCTCCAATATCTCACGCATGGCAGAGAGTCGCATATGGGGGAATCCTCCTTGCTCTACAGCCCCAGCTTGCCGGGGTTCATGATGCCGAGCGGGTCCAGGGCGGCCTTGATCCTCTGCACCACCGGCCAGGCGGTGGGCTGATCCAGGTGGAATCCAGGGGCCCTTGTTGACGCCGATGCCGTGATGGTGGCCGATGGAGGAGTCGACGGAGAGCACGGCCTTCATGGCGGCGTCCATGACGCGCCAGTAGAGGCTCTCGATCTCCTTTTCGTCGGCGGCGAAGGCGCTCCAGATGATGTAGAGGTTGCCGCCGGTGGGGTAGAAGTGCGAGCCGTGGCCGAAGACCTCGTGGGCGCCCTGGGCGTGGATGGCGGCCAGCATGGCATCGTGCATGGCGGTGAGGTTCTTGTAGGTGGCGGAGCACTCGATGGCATCGCCAATGCCGTTGGGCAGCATGTAGGCTTTCTTGAGATAGGTGGTGTCGAAGCGTTTGCCCCACCAGCGTTCGCCGAGGCCGGGGCGTTCCACGCCGCCGTTGGCCCGGCAGCACTCGTGGACGATCTTGACCTGCAGGTCGGTGAGGTCGGCGCGGCCCTCGCAGGCGAAGTAGAGCGGGTGCTCCTTGCCGGCGGCGTCGGTATAGCCCAGGTCCTTCAAAGCACCCGCGCCTTCGATTTCATCGTAGAGGCGGGCCAGGGCGGGATAGACGCCTTCGGCGGAGAGGTCGCGGCAGGCATGCACGCCGGCCTCGAAGGAGGGCATGCCGTAGCTGACCCAGGTGCGCTGGGCGGGTTGGGGCCAGACGCGCAAGGTGGCCTGGGTGATGATGCCGAGGGTGCCTTCGGAGCCGATGAAGAGCTGGTCCAGGTCGGGGCCGCAGGAGGCGCGGGGCACGTTCTTGGTGCGCATGACGGAGCCGTCGGCCAGGACCACTTCGAGGGACTGGACGATATCCTCGATTTTGCCGTACTGGCCGGAGAAGGTGCCGACGCCGCGGGGGGCGATCCAGCCGCCGACGGTGGAGCAGCGGATGGACTGGGGGTAGTGGCCGCCGATGAAGCCGCGCATGTTGAGCTGGTCCTCGTAATCCTGGCCCAGCATGCCGGCCTCGACGGAGGCGGTCATGGAGTAGGCATCCAGGTCGAGGAAGCGGTTCATGCGCTTCATGTCGACGACGATGCCGCCGCAGACGGGCAGGATGCCGCCGATGGTGCCGGAGGTGCCGCCGGCGGGCACCACGGGGATGCGGTTGTAGTGGGCGATCTTGACGATCTCCTGCACGTCGCGGGTCGAGCCGGGGAAGACGACCAGGTGGGGCAGGTAGGGCAGGTCGTCGCGGCGCACCCACTTGAAAGCGGGCGGCATGATGTCGTGCGAGTAGCAGATCAGGTCGGCGATGGAGGTGGCGACATTGTTCTTGCCAACGACGGCCTCCAGCTGGGTCAACAGGATGGGGTCAACCTGTATCGCCTCGCCGCGCGCCAGCGCGGCATCCAGAGAAAGTGCTGTGGTCATTCTAGGTCTCCTCAGAGGATGGTATCGCGCGGATCCCCGGCGTCCGGACGGTGAAGGGTCTGGAGACCGTCCAGGCGCCGGGGCAAGATGTCTCAGGCAGCCCGGGCCGTGTCGACCAGCTCGTGCATCCGGGCGAAGACCCGATCGGTCCAGGCCTGGTCGAGCCAGCCCATGTAACCGAGCAGGTCGCCGGAGCTGAAGCGCTTGCGCATCAGATGAGCGTTATGGTAAGCCCAGCGCGCCTGGGCCTCGGGCACCGGGAAGTTCAGCTCCTCGAAGTACAGCGGGTGGCCGGCCTGGCACAATGCCTTGACCAGGGGCTCCGCCCGCAGGATCAGCGACTCGATGTGCGCCTTCTGGGCCGGCCAATCCGCCAGAAAGGCCTCGAACTGCGCCCGGCGCCCGTGCCAGGCGGTCAGCTTCTGGCGGTAGTCGCTCCAGCACTCCGTCCCTGCGGCCCCACTGGGATCGACCTCCTGGAACGTCTGCCGCACGCGTGGCTCCATCTGTTCGGCCGAGGGGTAGCAGCGCTCCACGTCGACCGCCTTCGGATCGAAGGTATCCAGCCACCAGCCCAGCCCGATCAGCGCGGGGATGGCGGCCACGGCCACCTGCGAGCCATGGTTGGCGATGCGGCGGCCGTAGTGCGGGGCGCACATATCCAACATGTGGGACACCACATGCTCATAGCCGGAGACAGGCGATGACTCGCGAGCGTAGGTCATGGTCAGGCCGCCCAGGGTCAGGCACTTGGCCAGCACTTCCATGCCCAGGGCCGAGCGCTGGCCGATCTCGCCCGCATAGGGGAACATCAGGGCCTTGACATCCTCCAGGATGTTCCAGGAACCCTGGAGATAGCCGTTCATGCCGAAGTATTCGCCGATATACCAGTCGGCAAAAGCCATGAACATGGCGCACATATCGCCGATGCCGCCCAGGGAGTATTCGAGGGGTGCCTCGCGCAGGGTCTTGATATCGGCGATGATGACGTCGGATAGCCGGGAAGGCCAGGTGCGCTTGACGCCATCTCGGGTGATGATGGCCATACGCGAGCCATAGGCCGGCACCGAATTGGCCGTCATGCAGAAGACGGCCGGCAGGTGCGGCTGATCAGGGTGCGCCTGATCGAAGCCGAAGCAGGCATGCTTGGTGATATCGGTGACGACGCCCGAGCCGAGGACGGCCACGGGCACGCCGGGGCGGAGCTGGCTCTTGACGAACTCCACCTCATGGAACTCGGGGTGGACGACGCCTTCAGCATCGCCGGCCAGCTCGATTGGCTGGACCTCGAAACCCTGGCTGGCCAGGAGGTCGCAGACCATGGGCTTGAGGCTGGCGCCCTCGCGGGTCATAACGGTGCGGTCCATCACCAGGATCACTTCGCCGTTGCTGCCGGGCGCCAGGCGGCGGAGCTCGGCAGGGAGCTGCAGGATGGCGTCTTCGCCGATGATGACCTTTTTCAGCTCGATCTTGGGGATCTGATCGTAGTCGCTCCAGCGCTCGATCTTACCCTCCAGGTCGGGCATGTTGGAGGGGTCATACTTGAAGACGGGGGGAGGCAATACTTCCTTGATAGCCATGGTCGCGATACTCCTTGACATAACGGCAAGTTTGCCGCCCAAGCGACCTCTAACTCAGCTCAGGATAGGCTGGGTGCCGGATGGCCTGCCTGGCGGAGCCGATGCCGCCAGGCAGACCGCTAGCTAACTAAGCTGGGAGATCAGGCGTACTTGAGCTGGAAGTCGTTGAGATTCTTGTAAAAGCCGTTGGCAGCCAGATCGGTGTAGGCCTGCTGCCAGAGCGCGTACATCTCGTTGTAGATGCCATGAGTCGTGGGGTCAGGCTCGAAGGTGCGCACCTTGTGCAGCATAACCTCGCAGCCTTCCTTGACCGTGCTGAAGACGCCCGAGCCGACGCCGCCCAGGATCGCGGCGCCGATGACGGTGCACTCCCCTTCCTTCAGGAAGGTGGTCGGGGCACCGTAGATGTCGGCCTGGATCTGGCACCAGAGCGGGGACTTGGTTGCGCCTCCGCTCAGCATGATCTCGCGCATGTCGACGAACTTCATGAAGGCTTCGACGATATCGCGCGCCTCGAAGGCCACGCCTTCCATCACGGCGCGGGCGAGGCAGCCGAAATTGGCCTTGAAGCTCAGGCCGATGAAGCCCGCACGGGCCAGGTTGTCATAGTGCGGCGCCACGGAGCCGGCCAGATAGGGCAGGAAGAGTACGCCGCGGCTGCCCGCAGGCTCCCGCGAGGCATGCTCATTCATGACAATGTAGGGGTCCGTCCTGGTGAACGGCTCGATGTTGCGCAGCAGATGGCCCACGTTATCGCGGAACCAGCGATACGTGCCTCCTGCCGCGGCCTGAATGCCTTCGGCTTCCCAGGTCTTGGTGGGGAAGGCATGCGCCGAGAGGCTGACGGCCATATTGGGATCGTACTTCGGGGAATTCAGGTGCGCCACGCTCACGCCGGCGGTGCCGAAAGTCACCTCGCACAGCCCCTCGTCGATGACGCCTGCGCCGATGGCCGCGCACTGTTGGTCGCCGCCGCCGGTGCAGATGGGCATGCCGACCGGCAGGCCGGTCCGCTCATCCGCGTACTGATCGATGCAGCCGACCTTCCAGCCGGAGCCGACCAGCTGGGGCAGCTTGTCCATCGGCATGCCCCAATCGCGGCAGAGCTCCGAGCTCCACTCCATGTTGCGAATATCCATCAGCCCGTAAAGTGAGCCGTTGGACCAGTCCTGGAACCAGCCATCGCGGGCGCCCAGGTGATGCAGGAAGTACTCCTGGGTCAGCAAGACCTTGTCAGCCTTCTCGAAAACCTCGGGCTCATTGTCCATCACCCATTTGATCTTGCCTGCGGACCAGATCTGGCCCACCGGCAGGCCCGTGATCTCGAAATAGCGCTTCTCCGGGAGGCTCTCGCGCATCCATGCCAGCTGTTCGGTGTGGCGCCCGTCCTGCCAGGAAATGCCCAGCCCGTCGCGCAGGACTTTGCCTTGCTTGTCAACGTATAGGTGCAGCGCGCGCTGCGTGGAGAGGCCCATGCCTGCGACGTCGTGTGGGTTGACACCGCTCTTTTTGAGCACGTCGCCGAGGGCCTCGTAGTTGGCCTCCATGAGCATGTGGATGTCTTGCTCGGTCCAGCCTGGCTTCGGGTACACGCACTGGTATTCGCGGTACCCTTCGCCCATGATGTTGCCTTCCAGGTCGTAAATCTTGCACTTCACGCCGGTAGTGCCGTTGTCAAGGCCAAGCAAATACTTCTTTGCCACTTGTAACCTCCCCTTTGATGCACGCTGGTCCAGCGTACTGCGTTGTACTCGTCGCTACCCAACGACGTTGCCGCCAACGAGGGGCCCAGCAGGCCCCCGGTTCCAGTTTACACGCCGCGCCTCAGTAATTTGCTCCTTTCCGCGTGCCCCCCACCGGCCTCCTTTGCGAAAGATGGCGGGCCTCGCACTGTGATCGACCCCTTGCCAGCCCGCGTCTGCGCAAAATAAAACGGCTCCGTCGCCAGGGGGGCACCTGCACACCTGGACACGGAGCCGGGATTCGCAAACGAATACTGGCACTTATTCAGTTAGCAGAGGAACTATCGCCCGCTTGCCTCCATATGGTAGCGCTTTTCGATCCAACGCACGATCATCAAAAGCGCCTGGCGCAGCACCAGCATGAACTCACGGAGATCCTCGTCGCGGTCACCCATAGCTCGATCCTGAACGTGCCTTGCGCCTCTTTGCACGAGCGTTCGGGGCCAGGATGTGCTGCCAGAGCTATCCGCCGTCAGGCCGGGCCCGGCCCCCTGATCCGGCTGCGGTGGGTAGATACCGGCGATGTCGGCCTGCGCCGGCCCAGGAGTTCCGGCCGAAACCTCAGTTGTTCTCGCCCGTCCAGCCGAATTCAGGCCACATCTCGGCTGGGATGAGTTTGTCGATGCGATCGAGCACATAAGTCGGCCACTCCTTGCGGGGCCAGTTGACCAACAGCTCGGGCGTCGTTTCACCGGTCAGCACGCAGGCTGTGTCCATCCCTGCGTCGATGCCCATCTTGATCTCGGTATACAGCCGGTCGCCGGTCGTGATGCACTGCCCGGTTTCCAGCTTCATAACGTTCATGATCGTGTTGAGCATCACGGGACTCGGCTTGCCGCAGTTGACCTCCAGCTTGACCCCCGCACTGTCTTCCAGGGCCGCTATGATGGCCCCGGCATCCACTTCGCCCCGGCCGCCCGGGAAGGGACAAAAATGGTCCGGGTTGGTGCAGATCAGGCGGGCGCGCTTGTGCACGTACAGGGCGTCGAAGGCGATCTGCAGCTTCTGGTAAACCAGGGTGCGGTCGTAGCTGGCAATGACGATGTCGATCTCCTCGGGTTTCTCCGACATCCTGATGCCCGCGTCGCGCAGGGCACGCTTCAGCGGTTCTTCGCTGATCGGGAAGACGACGGCGTTTGGCGCGTTCTGGAGCAGCCACTGCGTCGTGGTAAAGACCGTGGTGACGATCTCTTCCTGGGGGGTAGGCAGTCCCAGGCTCTCCAGCTTTTCGACGTACATGGATACGTCGCGGGTTGGATTGTTGGACAGGAACACGACGCGCTTCCCAAGCTCGCGCAGCTTCATGATCAGCCGGTAGGCGCCGGGCAGAAGGCTCTTGCCCAGGTAGATGGTGCCGTCCAGGTCGAAGATGTAGCCATTGTACAGGTGCGTCGGTGCTCTGGTCAGGGTAGCCGCGGTTACCGTTTGCGTGCGACTATCCACTTCGATCCCTCCTTTCGCCGGGTAGTCCGTCCGTTTGGCCGGCTCAGCCGAGGGCTGAAGCACGGCCGGGCGCGCGCCCCGCTGCCGATCAATAGTAGACCGGCTGGCGCTCTGTCATCAGTGAGAAGAAGATGTTGCGGTTGCCCATCGCAACCCCCGGATAGAGCTGCTGCGCAGCCAGGGAGCAGGCCCGCGAGCAGAAGCCACACACGTAGATCGGCACCCCTTTGCCCAGGAGATAATCCACCGCTTCCCTGATCTCGGGGTTCTGCTCCAGGGCATCGCGCTGCATCAGCTGGATCGAGTCGTACATCAGGTAAAAGGCCAGGTCGAGGCCCTTCTCGTCCAGCCAGGTGCGCCGCGATGCTGAATGGCATCGGGTCGAACTGGGGGTTATGATGTTGGAGCACAAAGACGTACTTTCCGGGGTTTTCGCTCAAGGCTCTTCCTCCTTTCCTTTGAGCAGCCGCCAGGAAGGCGGCATCGAGGGCCCGGGCCGCTGCCAGATCAGGCGTGTTCCAGGAACCGGTGCTCCTCCTTCAGGTCCGTTACGCCGGCCAGCCTCAGCACGGCGATGGCATTGCGGCACTCCGTGACCAGGACGCCGATCACGCCGGTGGAGAGGGCCCCGAAAATAGCTTCCGCCTTGCCCTCTTCACCCGCAACCGCCACCACTTGCGGGATGCGCCGCAATTCGTCAAGGGTCAGGCCCACGCGGCGGCAGTTCAGTTCCGACTCCACGAGCCGGCCACGGCCATCGAAGAAGTTGCCGATGATCTCGCCCACGGCGCCGACGGCCTGTAGATGGGCGCTCTCGATAGGGGAAAGGCACGCCGCCCGCACCAGGATCGAGTCTTCCAACGTTGTGCCGATGCCCATCAGGGCCACGTCGGCCTGCCGGGCCACCTCGAGGGTCTGAGCGATCGCTTCCTGCGCGTACAGCAGGTCCCGCACCGCCACGCTTTCCACGAAGGCGGGCGCGTAAAGCGGGCGGGCCCTGCCACCGGCCCGTGCGGCCAGCCGGGTGCAGACCTCGTTGGGGCTCACCGACACGTTCATGTTGGGCGAGCCACCCATGGCGCTGACAAACGAGCACCCGATCGCCTGCTGCGGGCGCAAGGCATCCGCAACTTCGCTCGTATTGCGGCCCAGCCCGACGGCCACGACCATGCCGGCCCTCAGGTAGCGCTCCAGGTGGCCGGCCGCGGCGCGCGTCACCGACCGGCGGCACCGTCCCTCGTCCGAGTCCGTCGGGGCCACCAGCGCCTGTGCCAGCCCGAAGACTTCCTTGAGCTTCTTCTCCAGCTCCAGGTGCAGCACCGGCACCGCGTAGACGTGGATCTCGACGATCCGCAGCTCGCGTGCTTCGTGCAGCAACCGTTGGACCTTCTGCCGTGAGAGGTGGAACTCGGCCGCGATCTCGCCTTGCGTCATCTCGTCCAGGTAATACCTGCTCGCGATGCGGGCCAGGAGGTCGAAGTGAGCATGCGGATCGGTCGCGCCGGGGCGGTTGGCAAGCGCCAAATCGGTGAAGTCATCCATCAGAATGGGACGCTGGTTGCCCACAATCCCTTCCCCTCGTTGGCTGTTTGGGCAATTGCTCAATAGCTGAGCAATTGCCCACCTCGTGATGAATATTATTATCGCGCCGGTCAGGCTGTTTGTCAATGGGGGAGCGGACGAATTTTCAAAGTTCGGACACGCTGCGAGCCACCTGCGGCCCTTGATCCAAGCGGCGGCGCCACGCGCCAGCAGTGTATTATAAGCTACATACGTGCAAGGGTGGGTGGCGCAAAATGCGAGCATGGGGGGTGTATCGAGGGAGGAGGCGTGGGCGCGTGGCCTGTCGGGCCTGCCCGGAGCCCTTACCTCTTCGAGCAAGCCCTGGCGGCGGGCACGTGGCCCTGGCCGCCTTTCCCCTTCGTTCGTCTGCAGGAGAGATGATCATGATCGCGAAGGATGTCAGCACCGCATCAGGCAAGAAAGTCATCAGGTTGGAGGACCCGCCCGTGGCGCGCGCCCTTTTCGGCGAGCCGCGTTGGGCGTGGATCTGGCTCATTTTGAGGCTTTACGCGGGCTATGAATGGATCGAAGCCGGCTACGAGAAGTTGACCAGCCCGGCGTGGGCGGGGGCGCAGGCGGGCGCAGGCCTGTCCGGCTTCGTCAAGGGCGCCCTGACCAAGTCGACCGGCGATCATCCGGATGTGCAGGCCTGGTACGCCTGGTTCTTGCAGCACGCCGTCCTGCCGCATGCCGCTTTCTGGTCTTATCTGGTCTCATATGGCGAGACGCTTGTCGGCGTGGCCCTGGTGCTCGGGATTTTCACCGGCATCGCCGCCTTCTTCGGCAGCTTCATGAATATGAACTATCTCCTCGCCGGGGCGGTGAGCACCAATCCCATCCTGCTGTTCATCGCCGCGTTCTTGATCCTGGCCTGGAAGACGGCGGGCTGGTGGGGCGTTAACCGCTGGCTGCTGCCCCAACTGGGCACACCCTGGAGCCCCGGCCCGATCCTGGGCGAGCGTTCGCCGGCAGGCGCCGCGGCTTAGAGCGGGCCGCATAGCAAGCAACTGACCGCGTGGCGCCGCGTTCCCCGTACGAGGGACGCGGCGCCACGCGCGCGATGGGTGATGCTCCGCGAAAAGAAATCGCGAGTGCACGACCTGCGGGCCGCGCAGCCTGCCTAAGCCAGCAGGCTGCTCGCGAACTGCATGAACCGGTAAGCGTCCGCGAAGTTCGAGACCAGGCCCAGCGAGAGGCGCACGGCGCCCGAGCTCTTGCCGTCGATGCACAGCCGAAAGTCGTCCAGGCTGAGGTGCGGCGTCGGTTGGCGGAAACAGGCGACCAGCTCGATCCTGGAGAGCCCGAGGGCAATCTCGCCGGCGCCGGGGTTGCAGAAGCAGCCTGTGCGCAGCGAGATGCCGGCCTCCCCGGCTTCCCGCTCGATCACGCGATGGTCGATCGCGTGCCCCTCGGCGTCGTAGAAGTTGAATGCCAGCGTAGCCCCACGCCGGCCCGTATCACGCGGGCCGTACAGCCGCACCAGCGGCTGGCCGCTGGCGTGCCGCAGCGCGAGCATCTCCTCGAGCAGCCAGCCGGTCAGGCAGCGCACGCGATCGTGGATCGTCCCCATCCCGATGGCCTGGATGTGCCGCAGGCCGATCTCCACCGCCGGCAGCCCGAGATAGTTGAGCGTCCCGTCCTCGAAGGCCGCCTCGCTCTCGGCCAGGTAGTAACGGTCCCCCTGCACCGAAGCGACAGTGATCGTGCCGCCGGCAAACCAGGGACGGCGCAGCCTGGCGACGGCGTCACGGCGGGCCAGCAGGCAGCCGGCGCCGGTGGGATAGCCGAACATCTTGTAGAATGAGACGGGCACGAAGTCGGGATGCCAGACGCGAAAGGTCCAGCTCGTTCGTCGGGACGAAGGCGGCGGCATCCAGCAGCACGGTCCAGCCCCGCGCCTGGGCCATCGAAATCCAGTCCAGGGGATGCTGGACCCCTGAGAAGTTGGACTGCGCCGGGTACGCGAAGAGGTTGTGGCCGTCCGGCCTGGCCAGCGCCAGGTATTCGGCCAGGCTCTCTTCGTCCACGCGCATCTCGGAGTTAGACGCAACTGAACCAAGGCGCGCGAAAAAAA
>CAWEHT010000174.1:0-3039 GCA_963808455.1 uncultured Chloroflexia bacterium
GAACCATCGCTGTGGCCCGGCAGGGTGGCCGGCATCGGCGTGAGCGGGCAGGGGTGTGCCGTGACGCTGATCGGCGCGGGCGGCGAGGCCCTGCGGCCGGCCATCATCTGGATGGACAGCCGCTCCGAGGAGCAATCCCAGCGTTTGCGGGATTGTTGCCTGGCGGAGATCCTGGCGCGCAACGGCAAGCACCCGGCGCCCTACAACGCCGACCCGGTGCTGATGTGGCTGCAGGAGCACGAGCCGGCGTCCATCGCGCGCCGCGGGTTCAGCCTGACGACGACGGCCTACGCCAACTACCGGCTGACCGGCGAAGCCGTCGCGAACGTCTCCGATGCCAGCATCCTTTTCGCCTTCGACCTCGCGCGCAGGTCCTGGTCCGCGCAATTCATCGAGGACCTCGGCCTGCCGGCGCGGCTGTACCCGCCCTCGCGAGTGCGATCAGGTCATCGGGGCCCTCACGCCGGGAGCCGCCGCCGACCTGGGGCTGAATGCGGGGATCCCCGTGGTCGCCGGGGGCGAGGACACCTCCGCGGCCGGGCTGGCCTTCGGGGCTGCCCGCCCAGGGCTGGCCTACCTGTCGCTGGGGACTGCCGGGACGGAGTACGTGCCGGTCGGCCGCGCCGGCGGTGCACCCACAGCTCCTGACGTTCCTGCACGTGCTGCCCGGCCAGTATCTGCTCGGCGGCTCGATGGTCGCCATCGGGGCGGCGCTGGCCTGGTGCCGGGGGCTGCTGGGCCTGCAGGTCGATTACCCGGAGCTGATCGGCCTGGCCGAAGGGGCCGAGCCGGGCGCGGGCAACCTGCTGTACCTCCCCTACATGAGCGGCGAGCTGCAGCCGATCAACGACGGCAATGCCCGCGGGGTCCTGTTCGGCCTCACGCTCAGCACAGGCCGGCCGCAGATCGTGCGGGCAGTCCTGGAGGGCACGGCCTTCGCCATCGCCCACAACCTGGCCATCGTGGAGTCCACGGGCATCGCCGTCGACGAGATCCGCGGCGTCGGGCGGGCCCACGCGATCCGCCGCCTGGTGCCAGATCATCGCGGACGTGACCGGCCGTCACGTGAGCGTGGTGCACGAGGAGAGCGGCGCCCCCCTGGGTGCGGCGCTGCTGGCCGGCAAGGGCGTGGGCCTGATCGACGACATCGCCGCGGTGGCGCTCCAGGCCGCCCGCGTCGAATGCGCCTTCGAGCCGGATCGCGAGCGGCATAGCCGCTATCGCTCTTTGCTTGCCATTTACCGGCAGCTCTATCCGCAAGTGAGAGAGCAGTTCGCCCAGCTGGCGAGGCTGCCATGACGGGACGGCTGGCGGGCAAGGTCGCCTTGATCACCGGTGGCGGCGCCGGCATCGGCCGGGCGTGCGGCCTCGCTTTCGCGACGAGGGTGCAGCCGTCGCCGTGCTCGACGTGGACGAAGTCATGGGCGAAACCGCGGTTCGAGAATTGACCGCCGCGGGCGGACGGGCCCACTTCTACAACTGCGATGTCTCGAGCCCCGAAGACGTCGAACGGGCCGTGGGCGGCGCGGCCGGCCGGTTCGGCGCGCTCGACATCCTGGTGAGCAACGCCGGCATCGGCGGGCGCCGGCTCGGCGATGGCCCGGCCCATCTCTGCACGCTGGAGGCCTGGGAGCAGGTGCTGCGGGTCAACCTGCGCGGGACGTTCCTGGCCTGCAAATACGCCCTGCCGGCGCTGATCGGGCGCGGCGGCGGCAGCATCATCACCCTTTCCTCCGTCCTGGGCCTGGTCGGCACGCAAGGGCTGTTCGACACGCACGCCTACGCGACCAGCAAGGCCGGCATCATCGGGCTGACGCGGGCCATCGCCGCGCATTACGCGCGCGACAAAGTGCGGGCGAACGTGATTGCGCCGGGCCTGATCGACACCCGCATGGCCGGCCGGGCGAAGGCCGACCCCGCCATGCTGGAGGAGATCGGCAGGTGGCAGCCGCTGGGCCCCCTGGGCGACGTGCGCGACGTGGCTGCCGCGGGCAGTCTTCCTGGCCAGCGACGAAGCCAGGTTCATCACCGGGGCCGTCCTCCCGGTGGACGGTGGCTGGACGGCCCAGTGATCGGGGGGCCGTTCAGGAGGCGACGCCGGTCACTCAAGTGACCGGCTGGCACACGAAGTGCGCCGAGGCGCACTGGCGACCGGTATGTCAGCCTGTTTGAACAGGCTTCGTGTATCAGCCGGCGGGTTGCCCGCTGCGGGGGCTTCGGAACCCTCGGCGGCACCGCGAGGAATTTGGCGGATGTAACCACTGCGACGCCGGTCACTCAAGTGACCGGCTGGCACACGAAGTGCGCCGAGGCGCACTGGCGACCGGCGTGCCAGCCTGTTTGGACAGGCTTCGAATATCAGCCGATGGGTTTCCCACTGCGGCGACTTCGAAACTCTCGGCGGCACCGCAAGGAATTTGGCGGATGGACCACTGCGACGCCGGGCACTCAAGTGACCGGCTGGCACACGAAGTGCTCCGAGGAGCACTGGCGACCGGCGTGTTAGCCTGTTTGGACAGGCTTCGAATATCAGCCGATGGGTTCCCCCTGTGGCGACTTCAAACCCTCGGCGGCACCGCGAGGAATTTGCGGATGGACCACTAAGGACCTGTAAAACAACAACTTCCCGCTGTCATGCTCTTGCGGGCGTGGACAGAAGCCAGCGTCGCGGCGGCGCGCCAGTTTCAGCGAAGCATCCGTCATGCCGAGCATAGGCACCACGAATCGTTCGGCCTGGCACGTTGAGTCGTTGAGCACGGTAAGGGAGTCGGCCCTTCAAGAAACTCCTGATACGGATTCTTCGCTGTGGCCCGTCGTTGACAGTGATCGTGGACAGACCCGCTCAGAATGACAGGCAGGTGGTTTGTTGCCATGCCATGTGCCGCGCGCGGCATGGGGGACTCAGGATGACAGGCCAGGGGTTTCTTGCATAGCCGCATCCCGCCCGCGAGGACGGAAAACTCAGGATGACAGGTTCGGGAAGTTATTTCCTTACGAGCCCTAAGAGGAACTGCGCATGGCGGACATCTACACTCGTCA
>CAWEHT010000175.1:0-4057 GCA_963808455.1 uncultured Chloroflexia bacterium
TGCTTCTGCACCAGGGAAGCCGGGGCCGGGCGGGGGATCACTGGTCGCCGGCCGGGACGCCCGTGGCTATCTCTTCGGCACGCTCCAGGCCGAGCAGCCCTGGCTGAGCCTGGAGCCGAGGTCTTTTGCGGGGGGGCCGGTTGACGTCACCGCACACGTTGACACCACCTCTCTCCCTCTCGGCCCGCAGCAGGGGACGATCTCGATCCGCTCCAGCGCATCGGAGCAGCCGCTGGCGATACCGGTCGGGGTACAGGTGCACGGGGCACCGTCGCCGTTTGCGAGATATGCCGGCCGCCCTGGGCTGGCCCTCCTGATGGCGGCCCCGCCCGGCGCCGCGGCGGGCTGGCTGCTGGCGCGCTCCCAGGTTCCGCCAGGCGCTTTGGCAGGGCCGTTGGCCAGGCCGGAGCTTTTCGGGCATTCGTTGCCTCCGTGGCTGGCCTGGCTGCCGGGCAGCCACGGAGGCCCCCTGCCCATGGCGTTCTGGATCGTCGCCGTCGCCGTGCTGTGGGCGCTCTGTGGATTGCTGCGCGGCCTCGCCCAGCCGCCAGCCTGGCCTGTGGGCTATGCCGCCGCGCAGCTGGCTCACCTGGACTGCCTCCTGGCTGGCCGCCCTTGCCGTGGTCACGCTGGCCGCGTCGTTCTATTGGCTCGACGCCTGGCAGCATGCCGGGCGCGCCCTCGCCTACGTGCTCGCCACCCCGGCCCTGCCGTGGGCGCTTTGCCTGGCCATCCTGCCGGCCACGGTCTACGAGCTGGGCGTCTGCCGCTCGGCCTCGAGCGGCGTTCGTGCGCAGGGCAGCCAACTGCAAGGCGCCGGGCGCGTCGCTGCCCTGGCCGTCGGCCTGTTGGTCCTGGCGGGCCTGGTGATCGAGCTCCCGTCGGCCGGCTCAGCATGGCAGCGCTTTTACCGAAGCCCGAGTTTTTCAGGCGCCCAGGGTTGGGCCGGCGCGGCCTGGGCGCACCTGGATGTCTCGGCGAACGGGCTCAGGGACCAGCTCTACTTGCGCTATTACGACCGCCGTGCACCGGATATCACCGCAGTGCCTCCGGCAGGGACACCGGCGGCCGCACGGACGGGACCATGATGAATCGATTCACTTTCTCCGATCAGCGCGGGCAGGCTCTCATTGAGGCTGCCCTGGTTATCTTCTTCCTGGTACCCATCATGCTGGGGGTGATCGACCTCAGCACCATCTTGCAGGACTACCAGGAGCTGGCGACAGCGGCCGACGCAGGTGCCGCCTATGCCGCCTGGAACACCGCCACGTTGACCGACCTGGCCGACACGACCACGGCCGCCTGTGCGAGCAACAGCGCCGGCAGCTGCGGGGCCTGGACCTTGTGCACGGGCAGCAACAGCACCCTCAGCGTCTCGCTGGCGACGGCCGCGGACACGGAATACACCAACGATACCGGCACGAAGGTCACCGTTACCGTCAAGTGCACGGTAAACTACCCGATATCGGCGTCCTTCCTGCCCAAGTCGGTCACGTTGAGCAGCGCCGTGGCGAAGAGGGTACATCCGTGACAATGCCGGAGCGCGAAGGCACGGCAAATGGAAAAACGCGTGGAGCACCAAACGCCTGGGACGCCGGGCGCGTCCGCGCATCGGCGTGCCATAGGGCAAGGAACGCGGCCGTTGCGGCCCGCGTGGTAATGATCCGGACACCTGCCGGAGCCGCCAGTCAGGGAGCGGCATGGTGCGGGAGGGGGAGGCACAAATGTCAAGAGACATCCGTGATGAACGTGGGCAGTACCTCATCTTGCTAGCCGTGCTGACGCCAGTGCTGCTGGCAATGGTCGGCCTCGCCGTCGATATCGGGATGACGTACATTCACCGGCGAATCGCCCAAACGCGGCTGACTCCGCTGCCCTGGCGGCCGCCGACGTGTACTGCGAGAGCGGCAGCACCAGCTCGGCGCAGACGGCAGCGGTCAATTATGTCAAGACCGACGATCCGAGCTATCAGACCATAACGTACAATAATCCGCCCGCCACTTCACCGTCGGGCACGTCCTACACGGGCTTCTGGCAGGTGACCGTCGAAGACTCCTACAAGCCGATCTTTGCCCCGCTGGTCGGATTCGGATCCACGCTCCTCCCCGGCGGCAAGGCTACCGCCGGCTGCTACGAGACGGGGGAAGGCCCGTCCGTGCTGGTCCTGGACCCCTCTGTCTGTGGCAGCCTGACAGGCAACGGGAACATCAGCATCGCGGCCCCGAACGGCAGCATCACCGTGGACTCGAGCTGCAGTTCCGCGGTGCAGCTCACCGGCAACGTCACGGTCCAGACCGCGACCGCTTCTCCGATGGCGATCGTCGGCGGGTATTTGGACACCGGCAACGTCACCATCAGCCCCAAGCCTGTCAAAGGGGCGCAATCGGTGGCAGACCCCTACGCTTCGATGGCCCTCCCGTCGATACCGTCGGTCGTCTACGGCAACGGCAGCTGTACGGCTAAGGGAGCATACAAAAGCACGACGAAGCAGTGGCAGCCGTGCTACTACGCCAACGCGGTTTCATTCAGCGGCAACAACACAGTGACCTACGCGCCCGGCACGTACCTGTTTGCCTCGACTTTCTCCGTCAGTGGGAACCAAAGCATCAACTTCGGGGCCGGTACGTACGTCTTCGACAAAGCCGTCACCATCAGCGGCAACACAGCGTCATTTGGCGGCGGCGGCACTTACGTCTTCTACGGGGGACTTTCCATCTCCGGCAACCAGAAAGTGACGCTAGGCGCCGGCGCCTACATCTTCGACGGCGGCAATCTCACCCTCGCTGGGAATTCAAGCCTGACCGGAAACGGGGTCCTGCTCTACTTCTTGAAGAACAGCAGCGGCAGCACTGCGACCATCTCAGAAGGCGGAAATGCGTCCTTCTCCCTGACGCCCGCAACCACCGGCGCGTATGCAGGCTTTTCGATCATTCAAGCCAAGTCTGACACGGCGACGGCATCGCTGGTCGGCAACACCGCATTCAACACATCCCAGGGGCTCATCTACATCCCCGGCGGGGCGTTGGATTTCACAGGAAACGCCACCGTGCAGATCACGTTTGTTGTCAACGAGTTCGACCTGACCGGGAATAGCAGCGTTACCGTAGACGGCTATAACGGCACGAGTGTCCAACAAGTGAACTTTGGGCTGGTGCAGTGAGGAGGCCATTCTCGAGGTCTTGATCAGATTGAGGGATGCGAGGGGGCCTGATCGTGCAGCATGAGCCGGGTGCGCAAGTCGGCGTCCTACCCTTCGGCCATCTCTCGCCGGGTCAACAGAGGTGGCTGATAGCCCCTGCTTTCGCAGCGAGCGAGTTCGGGCTCCAAGCGCGGTGCTGCCTGGGCCAGCTCACGACACGTCGAGCTCATCGCGACCGATGCCAGGCTGCCTCAGCACAGAGTTGAGCGTGCCCATCGGGACCTCGCCAGGATGGTTTGGAACCACCCCGGCCAAGTTGGTGCGAGGGTTAGGACCTGTAAAACAACAACTTCCGCTGCTGTCATGCTGAGCGGGTGGACGAGAGAACCAGCGCCGCGGCGGCGCGCCAGTGAAGCATCCGCCGTGCCGAGCATAGGCACCACGAATCGTTCGGCCCGGCACGTTGAGTCGTTAAGCACGGTAAGGGAGTCGGCCCTTCAAGAAACTCCTGATACGGATTCTTCGCTGCGGCATGCCGGTATCAGGCCTTGTGGGCACAGCCGCTCAGAATGACAGGCCAGGGGTTTCTTGCATAGCCGCATCCCGCCCGCGAGGACGGAAAACTCAGAATGACAGGTTCGGGAAGTTGTTTCCATACGAGCCCTAGTCCAGATCTCGTGGCTGCCCTTACTGTGTCGCTTGAGTTCGCAGCCCAATGCCCGAAGCTTACGCGCAAGTTGCCGATAGGTCATGCCGGTACCGTCAGGCACACGGTCTCCGGCTCCTCCAGAGGCACGAGGCCGGCAGGCATGGACTGGCCGAGGGCGCGCATGACTTCGATGAGATCGTGCGCAATCTCAGGAGCGATGCGGATTACCCCTTCCGCAGTATCTGCCTGCACGATCAGTCCGGGCAGGT
>CAWEHT010000176.1:0-3885 GCA_963808455.1 uncultured Chloroflexia bacterium
GGGTCGGCAATGAAGCACTAGACATCCTCCTGATCGCCCGGGCGGGCACTATTTTGCGGCTCAAGGTCGCGCCTTTCCGCGTACAATACTATGACTCGACGCAATGCCTGCGCGGCATCGTGGCTGCCAGCTTGAAGGACATGATCCTCCAGACACGAAGATGATGCCAGATCGCTGGCTGATTTCCTCCACCGGGAGTTGATGGATGAGCCTGGACTATACCGGCCTGCTGCCCGTACTGCAGCAGCTGGGCGACCGCATCGCGGGCGGCCTTCAGATCGTCGTGGGCAAGAATGTGATGGAGCAGCACTTCCCGAGACTCGATCCTGATCAGCCGGCCCTCCTGGTCGGCTTGCGCGGCGAGGCATGGGGCAAGAGGCTGGCCGAAGCCTTGCTGAAGGTTTATGACCCGGGGCACGAGCTATCCATCTTCGGCGCAGGTCGAGAGGAGCGCCTCGCCCTTGGGGCACTGGCAGAGACGCAAGCCGGAGCTAGTGAAAGGTGCTTGTACGTGCCGCCCCTGCCGAGCCCCGGAGCCTTCACGGCGCTTCAGGACGTGGTGGCCCGGCTGCGGGCTCCGGATGGTTGTCCCTGGGATCGGGAGTTGACCTGGGCGAGCCTACGCCCATTCCTGCTCGAAGAAACCTACGAATTACTGGCGGCGCTCGACTCCGGGGATGCGAACAAAGTGGTGGAAGAGCAGGGCGACCTGTTCCTGCAGCTTGCGTTACAGGCCGAGATTGCGACCGAGGATGGGAAGTTCCGGTCGGGCGACGTCATGGCCGGCATCGTGCGCAAGCTCGTCCGGCGTCACCCACATGTGTTCGGGGATGCGGTCGTGAGCGGCAGTGCGGAAGTGCTCGCAAACTGGGAGGCGATCAAGCGCACGGAACGAGCCGAAAGAGGCGTCAAGAGCTCGCCGTTAGCGGGCATCCCGGCCGGTCTACCGTCGCTGGCTCAAACGGCAGCCTATCTCGACCGGGTCGCGCGCCTGAGGGAGATAGAGACGCCCGGTGCGCCCTGGGAGGAACTGGCGTCGGCAGCGGGGGTTGTTTCGGCGGCCATGCTTGGCCGGGCACTTTTTGGACTTGTGGCTTGGGCTCGCGCACGGGGAATTGACGCTGAGAGCGCGCTCAGGCAGACGAACGCAGAGTATGCCGCAGGCATCAGCGACTGACAGGTGCTGCCTTGAGGGCACAAGACGCATGCCCGCCACATAACGAACAGGCTGCAGTCTGGGCGTTGGCCCTTCCTGCAGCCTGTTCTTGCAGTCTCGCGGCACGGCGATGAGGCCGGTCAGCGAGATCAGATCTCAGCAATTGTGATGGAGCCGTTCGGGCACTCGGACTCACACGCAAAGCAACCCAGACAGTCGTCGGGATCGCCTTTGTAGATGGCATACTTCTTGCTGCCCTCTTCGGCAACTGCCAGCAATTCGCTCGGGCATGCGCTCACGCAGTCACCGCACCCCTCGCACAGCTCTGTGTCGATCTTGACCAGGTAGGCCATGGCTCGCATCCTCCCCTTCGGTTTATATTCAACTGGCACAGCGATCAAACGACAACCGCTGTTCAGGCAGATTCTAGCACAGTTGCAGCGCCAGGAAAAATGACGCAGGTCACATCGTCGGCCCAATTCGTCAGGGTCAAAGGGGCCACGCAGTCTGGCAGCGGGCTTTGACTAATGGCCGGGTTTGCGTGTATCCTCTTAGCAGCCTTTCTGGTCGATTGTCCTGGGCAGCGCCCCGTCATTGACCCACATACAGAGGAGGACGCGATGCGTGGGAGGCGATGGCCTTTCGGTGGTGACTGCTGGACTTCCCTATGCTTCGATGGGCGCGTTCCGGCACCACCGCGGGACCTCGGGCCGCGGGCCTGGCAACTGGTGCTGGCCAGCCTTTTGGTAGTTGCGGCAACCTTTTGGGGGGTGACCGGGGCCAACGCGGCCGGAACTGGCACGACCTACGTGGTGCAACCAGGCGACACGCTCGGGTACATCGCCCTGAAGTATGGGACCACGCCCGACGCAATCGTTCAGGCGAACGGGTTGGCCGGTCCAGACACGATCTTTAGTGGAGAGACCTTGAGCATTCCTGTGGGGCCTTCGGCTGCTTCGAGCCCAGGAGGATCGTCTGCCACTGGCATGTACACCGTGCAGTTGGGTGATACCCTTGCCAGCATCGCGGCAGGCGCTGAATGTCACGCAACAGGCGCTGGCAGATGCCAATGGCCTGACTGACCCGGACGTGCTCTGGGTGGGACAGAAGCTTTTCGTGCCAGGCGCGGCTGTGGGCGCAGGCGCGGGACTCGCCGCGACCGGCGCTTCGGCGAGCCGGTACGTTGTGCGAGCAGGCGACACCCTTAACGCGGTCGCGGCGTCCATGGGAGTCTCGCCTGCGGCGTTGGCGGCAGCCAACGGCCTCACAGATGCGGATTTGCTGCAGGTGGGCCAAAGCCTGGTAATACCCGTGCAGGGGCAGGCCAGCCCTCCGCAGTCCGGCGCGGGGCGCAGTTATATCGTTCAGGCGGGTGATACTCTCGACAGTATCGCGCAGGAGTATCGCCTGGACGTCAGCGCCTTAGAAGTGGCAAATGGCATGTCGGATTCCGAGCTTCTGCAGGTGGGGCAGATCCTGAACTTGCCGGCCGCGAACGCGCCGTATACGGTCAAGCCGGGCGATACGTTGGATAGCATCGCAGAGGAACTTGGTGTCAGCGCGGACGCTTTGGCGCGAGCTAACGGGCTGTCCGACGCGGATGTCTTGCAGGCCGGCCAGGTTTTGGCCATGCCGGGAACAGGTCAAGCCGCGGCGGCCACCGCGTCCACTGCCGGCGCCACGCCTGTGCCTAGCGGCCAGTATGTGGTGCAGGCGGGCGACACATTGGGTGGAATTGCGCAAGCGTTGGGGCTTGATCAGGACGCCTTGGCGCAAGCCAATGGGTTGGCCGATGCTGACCAACTGCAAGCGGGGCAGGTCCTCCGGCTGCCGGGGCAAGGACAGCCAACGCCGGCGAGCGGCTCCGGTGTGTCCACTGCCGGCGCCACGCCTGGGCCGGGCGGCCAATACCTGGTGCAGGCGGGGGATACATTGGGCAGCATCGCCCAGGCTTTAGGGGTCGATCAGGACGCGCTGGCGCAGGCCAATGGCCTGACGGGTCCTGACGTGTTGCAGGTCGGCCAGTCCCTGGTCGTGCCAGCTGCCGGCGTGGCGCCGACGGCGACACCGACAACCGGGGTGGCGAGCGCGAATACAGCCGGATCTGCCGCAGCAGATCCGGCCGCGGTCGGCACGCTACACTACACGGTGCAAGCCGGAGATACGCTGGGCAGCATCGCAGCGACATATGACACGACGGCGGCTGTGCTTGCTAGATCCAATCAGCTGGCGAGCCCGGATATGGTCTCTGTGGGAACGAACTTGATCATCCCGAACTCAGGCTGGGCGGCCCAGGGCATCACCGGCACCCCCTCACGCTTTGTCGTGAGCGTTTCTCTGCAGCGCTGCTGGCTCTATCAAGGCAACAGCATCATTGCCAATTGGCCCTGTTCGACGGGAGCAAGTGGGACGCCCACCCAACCAGGGAGCTATACGGTCCAGGATAAGATGGATCGGGGTTACGGTGGCGCCTGGGATGTTTGGTTGCCTGAGTGGCTTGGCCTCTATTGGGCCGGTGGCACTGAGGACGGCATCCACGGCATACCCTACGGGGTCAACAACCCTAGCATGCGCCTATGGGCCGGTTACGTCGGTACGCCCGTCACCTATGGTTGCGTCATGCTCGACGATGCGAATGCCCAACAGCTCTTCAATCTGGCATATGTCGGCATGCCGGTGATCATCCAGCCATAAGCGATAGCTTCGCCCCCCAGCGTGGTCAGCCTGGT
>CAWEHT010000177.1:0-13196 GCA_963808455.1 uncultured Chloroflexia bacterium
TTACGACTTCCCAATTGCGTTCTTCTGGGCGGCAAGGGCAGCGGCCGTGAAGGGCAGCTAGCAGCTATCGGGGCCCACGGTAGACCGGTGATGCCACACCCCACAGTCAAGCGCTCATTTCTGGACCGGTTCAAGGTCAAGTGAACACGGGCAGCGGCTCGATCAATAACTTCTACCTTATTACCCCCGAAGCGCTCCATAGGGTGAGGCGGACGCCCCGTCTCAGGCTGCACAGACCGCCGGCTCAAGATTGGAACCATCCTTGCCCAACAACAGCACCCGAGCCGGGCCTGTGGCCGAACCGCCTTGCCGCTATAAATCCGGAATCGTGGACCAGTCGAGCCCCCAGCCATCGCAATTGGAACGCGGAATCGAGTTCTTCCCAGGGTTAAACTCGGCCGGCAAGACGTTTCGCATGCGGTACGCGGGCGGGTATGACGCGCTGAGCACGTCCACGTTCCCTGGTGATCCCGCCCAGTTCTTACGCTCCTAAAGGATGGGGCTCCGGTCGAGCCGATCGTGGACCGCAGGCGTCGCGTTATCCGTTTCCCCAAGCGGACCGTATGGCTCACCGATAGACTTGCCATTCCTATGGGCGCCAGCCGCGATCGGCCCGACGATGATACCTGGATTCTAGCACTGCCCGGCCGGCCAACCGCGCAATTCGCAGGGCAAGAATATGGCCTGGAGAAGGCGTATGTCTTCCAGGAATTTGAGTTCGAGGGCGGATATCATATCTTCATCGGGCTTAACCCGTCGAACCCCCCGGACAAGGCAATCGAGGTCTTTTTCTATCATCAAGGGAGACAAGTCCAGCCGGTCATAGACTTCGACACCAAGACGGTCAGCTTCCCTGCAGCCCGCGCCCCATACGCGTGACGGCAGCGTCAACGGCCCCGAGCGCCGTCCGGTATCGCGAGGGGGGCTAGGATCGCGACCCACGCTTTGGATCGAAAGATGCGAAAGCGCACACGAAAGACGCGGAAGGGCTCGCCGCGGCCTGGCGGTTGCCTCGAAGGGGGTCAAGCTGGGCAGCCGGCGTCGCTTGGGCCGCCAGGCGGCCGCTGTGGGAGGGAGCGTGAGCAGCGAGGGGAGGCACGTTTTCAGAGACGTTTTAGATCGTGAAAGATGCGAAAGCGCCCACGAAAGACGCGAAAAGGGCTCGCCGCGGGCTGGCGGTTGCCTCAAGGGCGTCAGGGTTGGGCGGCGGCGTCGCTTGGGCCGCCAGGCGGCCGCTGTGGGAGGGAGCGTGAGCAGCGAGGGGAGGCACGTCTTCGAGGAGTTGTCGCACGAGGTCTTGGGGGCGTGCGTCGACGTGTAGTGTGTGCTGGGGCTTCATTGCATGGAAGTAAGATTACCAACGCGCCCTGTACACGCCCGAGGAAGCGAGGCTTGGAGTTTCAGCGCGAGGTCGAAGTGCCCATCGTCTACGAAGGCGAATTGGCGACCAAGCGCCGGGTAGATTTCGTCGTTTGGTGCGACCGGCAGGAGCTGATCCTTGAGACCAAAGCCCCGCCCCGCCGCGGCCAGAAGACGTCGAGCAATGCCTGCTCTACCTGAAGCAAGGCGGATATCATGTTTGCCTCCTGGTCAACTTCGGCCAGAAGCCCATCGGCGTCAAGTGGCTGGTCGACTGGCCTCGCGGCCGGCCACGAGGGAGGCCTCCCGCCCATAGGCGCGGGTCCCGCCTGCCGCCTTTCGTGTGTTTTGCGACCAGAGCGTCCCCCGGCCTCTTTGTCCAGATGGAAACGCCGCGGGCTTGATTTGGGCTGTGGCCCCACAACGGGCCTCGCCACGCGCCATGAGGCGAGGCCTCCGCCCGATAGGCGCGGGTCTCGCCTGCCGCCTTTCGCTTCTTTCGCGTTCGCTTCGCGCTCATTGTGTTCGCTTTCGTGTGTCTCGCGATCCAAAGCGTTGGTCGCGCTCGAGAACGTCCCCCGCGCCGCTCGTGCTCCAGACGGGAACGCGCGCTTGATTTGGGCTGCGGCCCCACAGCGGGGTCGTGGCGCGCCACGAGGCGAGGCCTCCGCCCGATAGGCGTGGGTCTCGCCTGCCGCCTTTCGCGTCTTTCGTGTTCGCTTTCGCGTGTTTTGCGATCCAGAGCGTCAGTCGCGTCTCCCGCGCCTCTCGCGATCCAGAGCGTCAGTCGCGTCCCCCGCGTGTTTTGCGATCCAGAGCGTCAGTCGCGTCCTCCCGCGCTCTCGCGATCCAGAGCGTCGGTCGCGCCCCCGTGCCCGTCGGGGGCCCGACGGGCGCGGGGGACGCGACCGACGCTCTGGATCGCGGAGGCGCGGGAGACGCGACTGACGCTCTGGATCGCGAAACACGCGGGGGACGCGACTGACGCTCTGGATCGCGAGAGGCGCGGGAGACGCGACTGACGCTCTGGATCGCGAGACACGCGAAAGCGAACACGAAAGACGCGAAAGGCGGCAGGCGAGACCCGCGCCGATCGGGCGGAGGCCTCGCCTCGTGGCGGGCCACGACCCCGCTGTGGGGCCGCAGCCCAAATCAAGCGCGGTTCCCGTCTGGAGCGCGAGCGGCGCGGGGGACGTTCTTGAGCGCGACCAACGCTTTGGATCGCGAGACACGCGAAAGCGAACGCGATAGACGCGAAGCGAACGCGATAGACGCGAAAGGCGGCAGGCGAGACCCGCGCCTATCGGGCGGAGGCCTCGCCTCGTGGCACGTGGCGAGGCCCGTTGTGGGGCCACAGCCCAAATCAAGCGCGGCGTCCCCGTCTGGAGCGCGAGAGGCGCGGGGGACGCTCTGCGATCGCGAAACACGCGAAAGGCGGCAGGCGAGACCCGCGCCGATCGGGCGGGAGGCCTCGCCTCGTGGCGCGGCCGCGAGGCCAGTTCGACCAGCCGCTTGACGCCGATGGGCTTCTGGCCGAAGTTGACCAGGAGGCAAACATGATATCCGCCTTGCTTCAGGTAGAGCAGGCATTGCTCGACGTCTTCTGGCCGCAGCGCGGCGTGGGCCTTGGTCTCAAGGATCAGCTCCTGCCGGTCGCACCAAACGACGAAATCTACCCGGCGCTTGGTCACCAATTCGCCTTCGTAGACGATGGGCACTTCGACCTCGCGCTGAAACTCCAAGCCTCGCTTCCTCAGGGCAACCTCCAGGGCGCGTTGGTAATCTGACTTCCATGCAATGAAGCCCCAGCACGCGCTGCACGTTCGACGCACGCCCCCAAGACCTCGTGCGACAACTCCTCGAAGACGTGCCTCCCCTCGCTGCTCACGCTCCCTCCCACAGCGGCCGCCTGGCGGCCCAAGCGACGCCGGCTGCCCAACCCTGACGCCCTTCGAGGCAACCGCCAGCCCGCGGCGAGCCCTTTTCGCGTCTTTCGTGGGCGCTTTCGCGTGTTTCGCGATCCAAAGCGTCTCTGAAAACGTGCCTCCCCTCGCTGCTCACGCTCCCTCCCACAGCGGCCGCCTGGCGGCCCAAGCGACGCCGGCTGCCCAACTCTGACGCCCTTCGAGGCAACCGCCAGGCCGCGGCGAGCCCTTTTCGCGTCTTTCGTGTGCGCTTTCGCGTGTTTTGCGATCCAAAGCGTGGGTCGCGATCCTCAGCCCCCCTCGCGATCCGGACGGCGCTCGGGGCCGTTGACGCTGCCGTCACGCGTATGGGGCGCGGGCTGCAGGGAAGCTGACCGTCTTGGTGTCGAAGTCTATGACCGGCTGGACTTGTCTCCCTTGATGATAGAAAAAGACCTCGATTGCCTTGTCCGGGGGGTTCGACGGGTTAAGCCCGATGAAGATATGATATCCGCCCTCGAACTCAAATTCCTGGAAGACATACGCCTTCTCCAGGCCATATTCTTGCCCTGCGAATTGCGCGGTTGGCCGGCCGGGCAGTGCTAGAATCCAGGTATCATCGTCGGGCCGATCGCGGCTGGCGCCCATAGGAATGGCAAGTCTATCGGTGAGCCATACGGTCCGCTTGGGGAAACGGATAACGCGACGCCTGCGGTCCACGATCGGCTCGACCGGAGCCCCATCCTTTAGGAGCGTAAGAACTGGGGCGGGATCACCAGGGAACGTGGACGTGCTCAGCGCGTCATAGCCGCCCGCGTACCGCATGCGAAACGTCTTGGCCGAGTCCGACCCTGGGAAGAACTCAATCCGCGTTCCAATTGCGATGGCTGGGGGCTCGATCGTCCACGATTCCGGATTAACAGCGCGGCGGATCAGCCGCGGGCGACCCTCGGGTGCTGTTGTTGGGCAAGGATGGTTCCAATCTTGAGCCGGCGGTCTGTGCAGCCTGAGACGGGGCGTCCGCCTCACCCCGGAGCGCTTCGGGGGTAATAAGGTAGAAGTTATTGATCGAGCCGCTGCCCGTGTTCACTTGACCTTGAACCGGTCCAGAAAAGAGCGCTTGATTGTGGGGTGTGGCATCACCGGCTACAGTGGGCCGGGATGGCTCCTGACTGCCCTGCGCGGACGGCATGCCCTTGCCGCCCCGAAGCAGCGCAATTGGGAAGTCGTAACCGTTCAAGGGGTAGGACAAAGGACCGGGGCCGGTTGTCTATTCCAATAAGTTCGCACCGAGTCAGTGAGGAAGGGCAGGGCGGCACGGTGTTGTTGGCGACAAGTTGTCACGACGGTCAAGATGCGTGCGACAAACACGTTGCCGCCGTCGCTCTGCGTGCCGAAGCATCCCTTGCGCCACAGGACGGCCGGGCGCAAAGCGCGTTCAGCCGCATTGTTGGTGGGATCGACGCCTTCCACGGTCAGGAAGGTCCAGAGCGCCGGCCACAAGCGCAGCAAGTCGTTGCAAAAACGCGCGCACCTTGTGCAGGGGCAAAGCCTGACCTTCTTCCAACAGTTGGCGCAGCTGGGCTTGTACGGGTTGCATGGCGGTTTGCAGACCCATGCGATCCAGTTCGCCGTTTTTGAAACGATGCCAGATGACAAACAAGTCGTGGATCTGCGCCAAAGCTTTCTGGCCCCAGGCGGCCAGCGGGTCAGGCAATTCGCTGAAGGCCACCCAGTTGCGTTTCAAATGCAACCAACAGATTTGGCGCCGTTCAACCGGCAATTTCAAGTAAGCTGTGAAGCGATCCGAGCCCACAATCCCTTGAAACGCCTTGCCCAGCAGTTTCTCAAGATATTCGGCGCTGCGTTGCGTGGCTACCAGGAAGACGGTGGCGCTGACGGTGACCATCACCCACAGCCAGCGCCGTTTGCCACCCTGCTTCCAGCCCGTTTCGTCCACATTGCTGTTACCAGCCGTGGCCGCGGCCGTTTGGCTTTCGGTGTAAGGTGTTTCCAGAGCTTTGCTGAGCACCTGGCACAAGTGAATCACGGCCCCGGGACTGATCGGCAGATGGAAGACGTCCGGCAGCAACACCGCGATCTCCCGCACGCTCAAGCGGAACCGACCGTGCAGCAGTCCGATCAACGCGACGACGCCCGGACTGAAAGCCCCCGGTGGTACATCTGGCGGGCGTGCTGCCTAACCTGCGCCCCGCAATTGGGACAAGTCACTTCGTGGTAACGGTGTTCCACGACCTCGGGCTTGATATCGGGCAGGTCCCAGATTTGTTGGCGCACAACTTCGCCGGTGTCCGGCAAGTCGGCGGCCAGCGCCGCCTGGCACTCAGGGCAGGTCTCGGCGCGATGCTCAAATGTGTTCTTGAGTTCGTTCTCCGGCAGCAGCGGGCGTTCATGGAATTGGTGGCCCAACTGCCCGCCGCGCTTCCGCCCGCTGGACGGGCGCTGTGGACGAGGCGGTGCGCTGGGCGGATCACTCGACGGCGGTCGAGAAGAATTCTGCGAGGTTTGGCCCAGCCGTGCTTGCAATTCAGCGACCTGAGCCTGAAGCGTTTGCAGCTGAGTATGCATCTCGCTGATTTGAGTGTCCTGTCTGCTGACCAATGCCTCCAAAGCGCGTATGTAAGCCTGGGCCACTGGCGGCAGGCTGGCTCGTACTTCATCAGGCAGATGGGGCATCTCGATCACGGCTGTATCCTACCACAAAATGATGTTCTCGGATACTTTATGGCAAGTCGATGATGGTCTGCTGACCAATGCCTCCAAAGCGCGGTATGTAAGCCTGGGCCACTGGCGGCAGGCTGGCTCGTACTTCATCAGGCAGATGGGGCATCTCGATCACGGCTGTATCCTACCACAAAATGATGTTCTCGGATACTTTATGGCAAGTCGATGATTGCACCCCTTGAACGGGTACGGGAAGTCTTCGGTTGAGGCATCGAAGAACGGGGTCTGTGCCGCAGAGTACATGGCCCGTGCGCTCACGGGCACGGCTTTGCCAAGGTAATTGATGAGGTTGGAAACACGGACAACCGTATCGCCTGCGACGCTCCCCGCGCCCTCCAGGGCCTCGATGAGATGGAACGTATATATGCTCATGCGCTCGTCCTGGCGTACCCACGACCGCTGATCCTCGCGGCAGGAAGCGAATACGGCGCGGCCCTCACCCCGGCCAATCTCGTCGACTATGCCTTTCGTCAGGGACATTCGGCGAAAACCCGGTGGAAGGGAGTCTTGCAGGTCTCCCTTCGCGCTTGCCATGCCGCCGGAATGACAGCTGTCGATGAACACGAGCAGGCGCCGCGCAGCCAGCTTGCGCAAAGCCGCGGTGAAATCTACACCGGGAAGCGCCGAAGCGGGCACGTCGAAGGGAACGACGTCATGAGGGATGAGGTAGCCCTCAGCCGTGGCTTGATTGACCCAGCCGTGACCCGAGAAGTAGACCACGGCCGTCGCTTCCCCGTCGGCGGTGACCCGCGCGACCAGCCATTCCAGCCCCTCAAGGATCGCTTGCCGAGTTGCTCCGGAATTCACCAGAACCCGAACGTGATCGGCATCGCCGGGATAGGCGCAGACGTCCGGGTCGGTAAGAACGCGTGAAAGAGCCTCCACATCCTTGACAGCTGCCGGCAAAGACCACTGGCTGTAGGCCGAGTCGCCTACACCGACTAGCAAAGCATATCCGTGAGAGAAAACCTGAGCCATTTCTCCCCCTTCGAGAGCATGGGCCACCACAAGTAGGCCACAACGCCATCATCAGGGAAACAGGATGGCCACTCCTTGCGGCGCCTCCAGATCACCTCGTTCGACTTCCCCCGTCTCCCGATCAACGTGCGTGAGCTCCCCAAGCGGGAGCTTCCTTGCGCCCGTAGTATGGATCTGCAGGCGCGGTTGAAGTTCCACGACCGGGCGCAGGGGAGGGCACGCATCTCCCCTGGCCAGATAGCCAGGCGGAAGGTCAACTTTGTCAGTTCCGAGAAAGTCCGGCTGACGCTGTGCTGGTCGCCATCGCGCTCCGTGCGGGGGCCGGTTTCCGGGAGATCGTCAAGATTCACTATCATGGCGCCCATGTCCAGTCATCAGTAGGTGGCGGCCGACATGGCTTTGGTCGTGCCCCCGTTAGCCGTTGCCGGAGCTGGCTACAGACGCGCACAACGGACTCCGCGCTCATCTCGCCATCCACGGCCACAGCTCGTTAGCCACGATCTTCTTCGTGAGATAGTGATCTCCGAGGTCCTTTTCGTTGTCCCTGATGCTGTTCTCGATGTCCCCTTTTCGGCTTGCGAGGTAGGCTACACGCCGTCGGTGCGCACTGCCATGCGCTTCCAGAAGTCGTGCCCGCCAGCGGTAGTAGCGTCTATCCGCGCATTTCTGGAACAGTTCCAGGGCAGCCAACGCGTGGAGATCGCTGTCCTCGGAAAGGAATCGCCCAAACCAATGCTGCGCCCACTGATTGGCTCGCCATCGCTCGGCGCAGCCGCGCGTGCTACTTCGGCGGTCCAGATGCCCGACGCGCCTGCACCCCACTCGGCCAGAGTGTCACCTGCCTGCTGGTTATCCTGGAAACCGAGCAACGTCAGCGCTCTGGCTTGAGCGTAGCCCACTCCCGACTTGAGACCGCCCTCGATCTCGGCCTGCAGCCAGGCGTGGGCTTCTCCTTGATCGGCAAGCAGCGCCAGCTCGAGCAATTGCTTATCTGTGGTGGCCGAGGAGAGGCAATTAGACCATTCAGTGACTATAGGCTCGCTGGCCCGCGCCCGCAACAAGGCATGGTCCAACCAGCGCACCTCGGTGCCATGCTCCACGAAGTTCACCGCGCCACGAAGGTCGGCCAGCCTATGATACAGAGCGGCGCCGACCGTAGGCTGCTCATCGAGTAGCAAGCTGCACAAGGACTCGTAGAAGCTTTGCGCGAGCCTCAAAAGGCGCTGCCCCGTGGACGTTTCGGCCACCTCGGCATCGACGATCTCGGCGATCAGAATCCGGGCGTTGAGCCACGACTTCATGCAAGGCATCCGCTGGGAGCCAGCGGGATCGGAAGAGTTGGTTGCCGGCTTCCTGCTGGTCTCTGATCGCCGCCGCGCGCCACTTCGCTCTGGCGACGATTCTGTTCCTCGATCTCGGCATCGCTTGGCCAGTGCCATTCTGCAGTCCCGCGCATCCCTCCCCAGTACGCTTTGCGACTGCCGAACTCCACTGAGCGAGAATACGCGCTGCGAGATAGCCCGAACAATGTGAGGTCAAGTGCATTGTTCGGCTGCTCGCTACTCACCTCAAGCTCGGGCATGTCGGCTGGTAGGTCGGGGCCGTGCTCGGCGACATCCCGCCACATTCGGTGAAGGTCACCTGCATACGCAGCCACTTCAGTCGCGTGGGCACCCCTCATCCGAACCGCGATGCCCAGATAGGCCGGGTGCACGCGGCACCTTAGTTCCTCGTAGGGTAAGCGCGTCCCGGATTCGCATAATAGCAGGCTGCCCCAGTGTGTCTCATAGAGCACCTGCTCGGCCTTCCAAGACCACTCGCCCATCACGACGGCATCCAGTGAGTCCACGTCTTTGCTAAGCAGGAGCGCCTTGAGCGCCCAGGCTCTGACCATGGAGTCCGCATGCTTGAGGAAAGGGAGGGCGGCACGAGCGATTTCTGGGGGGATGTGCTCACCCGACGAGGTCGCGAACCATAGAATGCGTTGGACCTCCCGCACGTCGTCAGTACCCGCTAGTTTCCCGCGAATCTGACCCCAGTCGGTGATGGGTTCAAAGAGAACTGCGAAGGACACCAGATCGGGCGCGCTCCCCGGCCTCGAAAGCAGGAGACCAATCTGCTCTTTTGGGCCTAAACCGAATATCACTGATGGGAAAAGGAAGAATTCGCCTTCCCGTTCGGCCTGACTCCGAGAATCATAGTCCGGCAACAGCCGTTTCCATGCACTGCGTGCCAACTCTCGGTCCTCGGCGGTCAGGATGAGCGAGTGTCTCCTCAGTTGGACGGCCAATTGCCGGAGCGGTGTATCGCTACGACCCTTTAACTGCTTCACGGCTCGCTGGATCACCCGCCCCATGGCTTCCGGCGCATGTGCCCATAATGTTGGGGTGATGGACTCCAGCATGAATTCCTCTCTGCTACTCCCGAGGGAGAGCCACATCTCCTCCACCTTCAGCCCATCCGCCAGAGCTGAGAACTTGGGCGGCAGGTAATCGGGAACAGCAAGTTTAGGGTCCGCGCAGTAAGGGGCTATCTGCCGAGCGATCCAGTCCGGATCAACGTCTGTCCTCTGCAGGCACGGAACGCAGTCCTCTCGACGCCAGGTGAAACCCGCGCTACACGGGTCGCGCATCAGACTTTCCATGAACTCGTTGGGCAGAAACAGATCAGCTGGCAACCGCCCCCGCGCTTCTACAGCCTTGATGCTACCTTCACAGCTCAACAGCCGGTAGGCTGCTTCTAGAGCAGGCACCGAGCCGATTGTCAAGAGACTTTGCACCTCTGGCTCGATATGCGTCCACATATCCGTATCGGATAGACGGATAACCCACTCGAACAGTTCATACTTATCCGCAAAGTCAGCCAGTGCTTCTGCCAGGCATCCAGTGGCGATGGCGTGAAGGAACGCGGATCGCGGCATGTGCGAGATCACCGCCAGCGCGGCGCGGCCGAGACGCAGCAGCCCATCGTCGTCGGTGAATGTGAAGCCGTACCCGCCGAGCCAAAATGGGCCCGGCTGTATCCCTGTGGAACTCCGCTTAGCGATCTCCGCCTGCACCTCTTCTACATTTTCGTCGTGCTGGCCACGCTGACCTGGGTACCCTCGAATAGGAACATAACCTAACCAGCGTTCGAAGGCCCTAACGAGTTCCGGCAGCACTCGGTCAGAATCCCGCCAACGCAGCAGCGCGTGCAGCAGAAGTTGTTGACCCCAAGGGTTGTCTGTCGCATCCGCCCAGAGCGGTTCCGCTAATGCCAGATACGCGCCGGGGTCGAGTGGGAGGTAGGCCGAGAAATCGTCCTCGATGCCCTGGCTCGGGGTGTGGCTGCCGAGCCAGGCGCCCATCAGCCCCACCCGAGCGGCTTGGGGATAGCCATCAGTCGAGCGCGTGCAGCACGGCTGCTCCACAGATATCGGCTTTGATGTCCATGTCGGCATGGGGTTCTAACCAGCGAGCGACAGCCTCCGGGACGTCAACGTCTCCTGCATCCCATGCCAACCTCGTCTCCTCAGCGAGCAAGAGGCCGAGACCTTGCACAAGCGGACGCTCTTCCACCCGGTAATAGGCGCCCTGCGGTCGAAGAACGCCTCCCGTCGAGACCTCAAGGAACACATTCTCAGGATCTGCGGTACCAGGCAGTAGCTCGCGAATGTCCGCCCATGATAACTTGGAGGCGCCCTCGCGATGCTTCTGGGCCAAGGCCATAAGGACATTCTGGAACGATATGTCATCGAGAGGGATGGCGGTCTTCCTCCCGTACCTGTCGCGCCAATCCTCGTACATGAGGCGAGCGATCGTGATGTCACCACTCTCCGCCATCCGTTGCCGATGGCGAACCACCAGGTCGAAATAGCGAGGTTTGCGCATCAAGGGCAGGACGTTCGCCGGGATCTCGGAACGGTTGAGATGGTGAACTTGGAGAGCCTCGTTCAGTTCACTGTCCGAATAGGGTGCGAGCACGAAGGTTTTGGTCGGGATGCGAGGCGATGGCTTGAAGTGCTGTTCCCAGTAACCCGCTCGGCACGTGATAATGACCGCTGCCCGGCCATGCCATGGCTCCGCGGCCAAATTGCGCTCCAGAAGCGTCCGCCACCAATCGGGCCTACGACGCTCGTTGATGCCATCAAGCACAAGTAGGAGCAGTGGATTGCCGTTCGGAGCCCTGCGCAGCCAGCGATCCAGCCGCTTCTCCCAGAAGTCCTTGTCTGTCAAGCTAGAGTTGCCGGCCAGATGGTGCACCAGCAGGGCAGACGGGTCATTCCACACAACATCCTCAGAGCACAACATGACCACTGGCGGGGAGTTGCTGAGAGCTTTGATCCGTCTACTGAGCCAGGCCGCCAGTGCCCATGTCTTGCCGTCGCCTTCTTCCCCAAGCAAAACGAACCAACTGGGCGACGTTCCCCAACCCTCACACCAGGAGTCGAGGTCGCGCCAGACGCTCTGGCGCTCGATGAAGTTTACTTGCGTGTCGTCCACATTAAGTAGCTGGCCGAAAGCTTTGAAGCTCAGAGCTTCAGAACTGCAGTTCCGCACGAAGCGAGTGTTCTGCGCGGCCCGCCAGTGATCGTAGCCGATGTTTTCGGAGGCAAGCTCATCGCGGAGTCGCCGCAAGGTGGGAGCATAGCCTGGGCTTTTCGTGATACCCAGCAGTTCGGCCTCGAGCTCGGCTTGCTGATCCGTGGCGATGTGTCCGGCCAGCATGCCCATCACGAGATCGCTGCCTTGCGCACACAAGACGTCAAGCGAGCTGGGCTCCGAGTCGTCGGCACACAGCGCCACGATCTCGATTCCGCGCTTCCTCGCCGCCTCGACCAACCTCGTTAGAAGAAGGGAGTCTGCCTTCTGGCTCGACGCGAGCACCCAAACATCCAGATCAGGTATGCCCTGGTCAGCCTGCTCTAATTCGCCCAGCAATTCACGCTGATCGAGTTCGGTGGTCTGCCCGTAACGCTTGCACTCGACGGCGATCACGGTACCTGACCCAGTCCCGGATACCATGTCGTGCCCGGCCTGATAGCCGGAACGCGCGAGGTGGAAAACCCTTCCGGTCAGTCTGGCCATTAGCTGGGCAACGAGTCCCTCGAAGCCGCTGCGGCCTGCGGGGGACAGATTCAAAAGTGTATCGATTAGAGGGCTCGGCATGGTTATATGTCCCCTGTCCAGAGACCAACTCGCTCGGATAATGTGGAACTGCTGTTGGACTCGCCTTTCCCGAGTGGAGTTTCAGCTTCCAGCGTCTTGGGCCTCTCTGACATCTGGGTCGCTGTCAGTCATGGGTTGGTTAGCCAAAAGATATCTCGCCAGGATTACATCGGGTGAGGCCGGCCGAATCCAATCAGCTTCGATCACTGAGTTCCAACTGAAACCCGACATGCGAACGCGGTGCTGCCATGGTTCTACGAAATATGCTGGGTCCGACGGACAATTGATATCGGTAGTGGACGGATCCGCTCCGTTCATTATCTTGAGAAAGCCGAGCACATTGGAAATCGACATTGAGATCAGGTTGAGCCCATGTACGAACTTGGCGGGATCCCAATTGCGCGAGTGGCGCCGGAGGCGAAGATTGCGCTTGTTGCCGAGGGCTTCCGGGACATAGAAGGAAGACCCGAAGGTGCTGCTTCCCAACAGAACCATTTTCTCTGGGGGCGCCGGAACCCCGGGCGTATCCTCCCGGCCAATTGCAAGCCACGATCCACCCATCTGCACACGTAAGCCGTGCTTCATGCTGTTGTACTCGTCCTCAGATTCCGATTCAAGGAAATCGCTGGCGAATCGCGCCCAGAGTTCGCCAAAATCGCGGCGGACACACCGGGCCTCCTCGGGGTCTCCCGTGTCGGCAGCGAGCACCAATTCAGCGATGGTAGCCCAGGTGACCGCAGGCAAGTTCAGCTTCGTCAGCAGCGGTTGTCGATCGTCGATCTTTCCCACCAATCTGTTAAGTTCCTGGTTGCGGTACTTCAGCAGCCAGGCAGCCGGGCAATCTGGAGCCTGGACAGCAGCACAAAGCAGGGCGAACAATGTCTCCAACCCGTGGGAGTAGCCGATCCTCAACGAGATGGCCGCATACTGCTTCTCGTCGCCTTCCAGTTGGCCCGCGTGCGCCTGGGAGAGATAGGCGAAATAGCCGGCATCAATTGCATCCAGGAAACGCATGTTTAGTTGTTTGGGATTCCAGTCCCACATACAGTACAGTGTTTGTAAC
>CAWEHT010000178.1:0-14963 GCA_963808455.1 uncultured Chloroflexia bacterium
TTACGAACGGTGCCATCACGCTGGCCCTTTTCCGCTTCTGCCTCCCGCTACGCCACCCGGCAGCGCAGCGCACTTCCGTTGAGCACTGCCCTGATATTGACGTAATCTCCGGCACGCATCGCCCCGGCCAGCTTGATCGCCCCCGCCGCGACGTGGGGTGTGAGGATCAGGTTGCACATAGGGTCCTGGGCCAGCGCTAACAGCGGGTTGTCGGGCTGCACGGGTTCCCATGTGAATCCGTCAACCGCAGCGCCTCCCAGGTGCCCACATTTGAGGGCATCGGCGAGCGCCGGCTCATTCACGGTGCCGGAGCCGCCGCTCTGAACGAAAAGCGCGCCTGGCTTCATTGCCGCGAAGAACTCGGCGCTGAGGGACTCTTCCATGCCGCCGGTGAGGGGCAGGAGCGCCACGACGACGTCGCTCTCACGCGCGATCTCGGCCCTCGTGGCGTAGCGGACCCCCAGCGCAGCCTCGGCTTGCTCAGGGAGCTGATGGCGTTTGTGGTACAGCGTGGTCGCGCCGAAGCTGTTCAGTCGCACCGCGAGCTCGCCCCCGATCTCTCCGAAGCCCATGATGCCCACGGTCTTGTCCATGATCCCGCCGATGTTCTCACGGCCTGACCAGTTGTAGGCGAAATGGTCTTCATCGCAGAGGCGCGGCGGCTGGCCCCAGTCGTCGCCCGACTCGGCGACGCGCATTAGCTCGCGCACGCGCTTGGTGAGCCCCAGGATCTGCATCATGACGTGTTCGGCCACCAGCTGGCAGGTGGTGACCGGCAAACAACAGACCGGGATGCCGGCCCCGCGCGCGGCATCGAGATCGATATCCCACGTTTGGGCGCCCAGCCGCTGGATCAGCCGGAGCCGTGTGCCGGCGGCGATCATGTCCGCGTCGACCGCGCCGCTGCGTTCCGAGATGAAGAATTCCATCTCCGGCAGCAGGGCCAGGATCTCATCCTTGGATGGCTCACGGCGCATGACGATATCGAGCTCAGCCGGCGCGCCTTCCAGCGCCCATTGCTGCTGTTGCCAGCCACGCTGCGTGACGAAGAGAGCACGATGAGTGCTTCCCATGGCAAGCCCCTCCTTGCGGCCCATATTTGGTGCGAGAGATGGCAGGGCAGAGAGCACCCCGCCGCTGCGTGCACCAGCGGCTATGCTACTTCAGCGACACCCAGACTGCCTTGGCTTCGGTGTAGGCGTCGATGACTTCGTGGCCGTTGTCGCGGCCATATCCGCTCCCCTTGAAGCCGCCAAAGGGCGCGGCCGCGTCGAAGCGATCGTAGGTGTTGACCCAGACCGTGCCGGCCTTGACCGCGGCCGCCACCCGATGGGCCTTTGCGACATCGCGGGTCCAGATCCCTGCAGCCAGGCCGTAGGAGGTGTCGTTGGCCCGTGCGATCACTTCATCCTCCGTCGTAAAGGAGAAGATGGGGACGACGGGGCCAAGATTTCCTCGCGGGCGACGGTCATGTCATCTCTGACGCCGGTGAGGATCGTCGGCTCGATGTAATTGCCCCCGGCGTAAGCTCCCTCGGTCAAACGCCTGCCACCGCAGACGAGCGTGGCGCCCTGCGCGATCCCGCCTTCGATATAGGCCATGATCGCGTCGGCCTGGGTCTTGTGGATGATAGGGCCGATCTCGGTGGACAGGTCCATCGCGTCGCCGATCCGGGCGGTGCGGGCCAGCCCGGCCAGCCGCTCTACCACGCTGGCATAGATCGGCTCCTGCACGAACAGGCGCGCGCCGGCCACACAGCTCTGGCCGGAGAAGCCGAACCCTGCCTCGAAAGCCCCCGCGACGGCCGCGTCCAGGTCCGCATCGGCAAAGATGATGTTGGGGGCCTTGCTGCCCAGCTCGAGGGCCAGGCGCTTCAGGTTCCCTGCCGAGGCCTGGACGATGCTGCGCCCGACGGTAGTGGAGCCGGTGAACTGGATCTTGTTGATGCCCGGGTGCGCGGCCAGGGCCGCGCCGATCACCGGGCCGGGGCCGGTGATGATGTTGACGGTGCCGTCGGGGAAGCCGGCCTCCTGGATCAGGGCTGCCAGCCGGATCAGGGGCAGCGAGGCCCACTGCGCAGGTTTCAAGATCACGGTATTGCCGCAGGCCAGCGCCGGGCTCATCTTTTGGACGGAGTGAATCAGGGGGTAGTTCCAGGGAATGACGATGGCCGCCACACCCAGAGGCTCGCGCCGTGTGTAGACGAAATGGTCCTGGGCGCCCACGGATGGCGTGTAGCCGGCGATCTTGCTCGGCCAGCCCGCGAAATGGTGCGCCAGCCCGGCCGCCACCCACGCATCGATGGCTCGTGTCGTGCTGATAGGCTTGCCGTCGTCCAGCGACTCCAGCTCGGCCAGCTCATCGTTGTGGGCGGTGATCAGGTCGCCCAGCCGGTTCAGGCACGCCTCGCGTTTGGCCAGCCCGGCATGTCCCCAGGGGCCCTCGAAGGCGCTCCGCGCCGCGGCGACCGCCTTGTCCACGTCAGCGCTTCCGGCCGACGCCAGCTCGGCCAGGCACGTGCCGTCCGACGGATTGTAGCTGCGGAAGGTCCCTCCCTCGCTGGCAGGCACCCATTGCCCGCCGATCCAAAGCTTCAACGGCGAGCCCGCCAGGAACTGCTGTGTTGCCCTGCTGATCGGTTCTTTTGCCATCTCTACCTCCTGTTGCAATGTGATCACTGCATCTGCGCCAGGATTTTCTCGCAGTCGGCAGCCGAAGCCGCCCTCGGGTTGTTGCCGATCAAGACCATGCGGGTGGTCTCTTCGGCGATCGTGGCCCAGTCGGGCCCACCGCGCAGCGCCGTGACGGCGAAGTCGTTCGCCGGGGCCTCCAGCTCGCAGAGTCGCGTCGGCAATCCTAGCCCCTGCACGAACTGGCGCAGCCGCGGACGATTTGCTCATCGCCGGCACCGGCCTCGAGGCCGAACAGCCCGGCCAGCCTGGCACGCCGGTCGGGCGCGATGGCCGGCAAGTTGAACTGCATGACGTAAGGCAGGATGAGGGCATTCGCCAGGCCGTGGTGTAAGTGCAGGTGCGCCGTGAGAGGGCCCGACAGCGAATGTATGAGGCCGAGGCCCCCCTGATCCATGGCAATACCGCCCCAAACGGCCGCCAGCGCCATTTGCCCACGCGCGGGCATATCGTTGCCATCGGCGACCGCCGCAGGCAAAGCCTGCCAGGCAATCTCCATGGCCCCCAGCGCGAACTGGTCGGTGAAGGGGTTGGTGCGCTTTCCGATGTACGCCTCGAGCGCGTGGATGAAGGCATCCATGCCGGTCGCGGCGGTCATCTGCGGCGGCAGAGAGCGGGCCAGCTCGGGGTCGATGATGGCTGCGTGCGCGAACATCAATGGGCTGAGGACACCCTTCTTGAAGGGGTTTTCCGGGTCCACGATCACCATGACCTTGCTGACCTCGCTGCCGGTGCCGGCCGTGGTCGGGATGGCGATGACCGGGCGGCTGGGCCGCGTGATGGGCTTGTTCCCCCACTGGTAATCGGCGTAGCTGCCCCCGTTGGCCAGCAGCATCGCGATCGCTTTGGCCACGTCGATAGCGCTGCCGCCGCCAAGCGCCGCGATCGCCTGGACCCCATGCTCTTCGGCGACGGCCAGGCCGCTTGCCACCTCCGCAGTGGTCGGATTGCTGCTGACGCCGGTGAAGACAGTCACGGTGTAGCCCGCCTGCGCCAGCTGCGCCCGCAGGCGCTCCGGCAGGCCGGCCTGTGCGAGCCCACGGTCGCTCACGAGCAGGACACGTTCCGCGGCGAGGGCCTTCAGTTGCGATACCAGCGCTTCTGCCGCCGGCTGGCCGAAGATCACGCGTGTAGGCAGGCTAAAGGTGAAAGGTGTTGTCGGCATGAGTTCCTCCCCATCGAGCCAAATACAGGGAATATGGCTCGGGCAACAGGCAGCAAGGCATCCCGCTGTTCCCGATTCCTTACTCCCTAACTCCTAACTCCGCAGATGCCATCACTGCAAGGGGCACAGGATAGATGGGCGGGCGCGGCGTGAAAATGCCGCCGGCAAGGCTTCGCAAGTAATCCTCGCCCAACCCTGCCTCGCGCGAAAAGAGGCGGACGGCCTGCTCGCCGCAGATCTGCCCCTGGCAGTTGCCCATCCCCAGGCGCGTCACCGCTTTGATCTCCTCGACCGTCTGCGCTCCGTCGGCCAAAGCCTGCCGGATGTCACCTAAGGTCACTTCTTCGCACCGGCAGATCATCGTATCGTCGGTAGCCAGAGCGTCGAGGCCGGGCCCAGGCGTGAAAAGCAGGCCGAGCATGCGTGCGTAGCGTCGCTGGCGCGCCAGCTGCCCCCTGAGCCGTGCCAGCTCGCGGGCCGCGGCCCCTTCCGCCAGATGCCCGAGACGCCGGGCGACGGCGATGCCGGCGATCTTTCCCTCGATGGCCGCAAGCTCGGCGCCGCCGATGCCTGCCCCATCACCGGCGGCATAGACGCCGGGCAAGCTCGTCTGCATCTCGGCGTCGCGGCGTGGCACGAAGCCGCCTTGCTGCGGGTGGTATTCGTGCTCGCAGCCCAACAGGCGGCTCAGCTCCACGCACGGGACGAGGCCGTAGCCGATCACGATCGTGTCGAACGGCGACCGTTTGCTCGGTGCCAGGGATAGGCTGCCACTCGGGATCGATCCGCGCGATCACGGCTTCCTCGACCTCATCGTGGCCACGCGCCTCGACGACCGACCGGCCGAAGCGGTAGGGCACGCGGGCCGAGGCCAGGACCCGCCCATAATCCCATCCCTCCGCGAGCCGCGGCCATTGGCCCCACAGCGCGGTCAAGGGCAGCAGGGCCCGCGGGGTGGGGGCCAGGCCCTCCAGGATAGCGACGACTTCCGCCCCTGCGCGTGCCAGCGAAGCGGCGACGGCCAGCTGCAAAGGGCCGGTCCCGGAAAGGAGGACGCGCCGCCCGGGCAGGACCCGCTGGCTCTTGACCAGCGTCTGGGCTGCCCCCGCCGTCATCACGCCCGGCAGGTCCCAGCCAGGGAACGCCAGCGGCCGGTCGTGGGCGCCGGTGGCGAGCACGAGCGCCGGAGCCACGACACGGGATGGATCAGAAGGGCCGTACCGGGCACCATCCCGATGGGAAAGGTCGAGCTCCCAGCCCCCATCCGGAGCCGGAAAGGCTCCCCAGACGTCGGTGTCCGGCAGGAACCGCACATCGGATAGCCGCAGACGCTCCAGCAGCGCCGCCGCCTCATGCTGGTGGCGCGTGCGGTCATCGGCCCGAAAAGCCGCCGGCACTTGCTTGAAATACTGGCCGCCCGGCCACGGGTAACCGTCGATCAGGGTCACGTTGACGCCAGCCTGGGCGGCCGCCAGCGCAGCCTCGATGCCCGCCGGCCCGGCGCCCACTACAGCCAGTTCCACTTGTTCTGTCATCGCCTCATCCCAGGTTCAACGAGAAGGCCGGCCAAGGGCTCCGAGCCGTCGAGCTCCCGCAGAGGGGATCGCGGAGCCATCGCAGCGGAAAAGCTACCTGTCATCGGTGGCATCCTTCATGTCTCGATGGCCATGCCGGGCGCCACCGGGGTCATGCAGGCACGGACATTGCGCTCGCCATTCACGGTCACCAGGCAATCGTAGCAGATCCCCATGCCGCAGAAAATGCCGCGGGGCCGGCCGTTCTTGGCCGTGTGGCGCAGCGTCCGGATCCCTTGTGCCAGGAGCACCGCGGCCACAGTTTCCCCCTCACAAGCAGGCACGGGCCGGCCATCGACCGTTATGGAGATCGGCTGTCCCCGATCGATTCGAGGAAGCTGTGGATCTGATCGCGTGATTCGCATGAGAGCCCTTCGTGGTATGGTTGGCGGCCGCTCAGATCGGATTTACAGGGACGATAGCGCGTAGAGAATAGCACGACGCGGGGGGATTGTCAACCGATGGTTCACAATGTCCACTGCCGTAGTCCAAAATAGGGCCCTGCAAGCCTCCTGCGCGGCTAGGGTGGACACGCGTGTGCCCCCATGCTACAATGCCGGTAGCTTGTTGGAAGGACCGGATATGGATGACTACACGATTGATAACCTGAGGCTGGGCGAGCGAATTCGCGATCGCCGGCAGGAGCTACAGCTCAGCCTGCGCGATCTGGCCGAGGTGACCGACCTGAGCCGCGACTTTCCTGAGCGCGCTCGAACGCGGCCTGGCTAACCCCACGCTGGCCTCGGTGCGACGGATTGCCAACGCGCTACGGGTCCCCCTTCATCGCCTGCTTGCCGATTCGTCAACCAATAGCCTGGTCGTGCGGAGGGACAGCCGTCGCCATATGCTCTTCCCGGATACCCAGGTCAGGTATGAGATCCTGACGCCGCAGTTGACGCGCAAGATCGTGCTGTTCCAGGTGGATCTGCCCCCGGACGCCGGCAACATCATGCAGCAGCCTCTGGCCGAGCCAAGCGAGGAGTGCATCGTCGTGCTATCGGGCAACGTCGAGTTGGAGCTCGCAGGCCAGTGCTACCAACTGGAGGCCGGCGACTCGATCTATTTCGAGAACCGTTACCTGGACAGCATCCGAGCGATCGGGGACTCCGCTGCCGAGTACATCTCCGCCGTAGCGCGGCCGAACTGAAGAGACTATGTCAGGCAATTTCTCACTCGGCCTCGATATCGGGTCGGTCAACGCCAAGGCGGTCCTGTGCGATGCGGATGGCACCGTGTTGTTGGCGGACGCCGAAAAGATCATAGCCAGCCCGCGCGCTGCGGTCGCAGCCCTGCTGCGACGCGTTGACCGCCATACATCGCTGGCGGACATCGCATCGGCCGGGGTCAGTGGGGTGGGCAAGGACCTGATCCCCGCCGAATTTGGGTGGGCTGAGTTCAGCAGCTCGCTGGCGGTGGCCGCCGGCGTGTTGCACGGTGACGCCGGCAGGGCGGACCATCATCCAGGTGGGTGGGCAAAGCTCGCTGGTCGTGCGGCTGCAGGATGGGCTGCGCCGTCCCTGGCAGGTGGTCACCAACCCGCTCTGCGCAGCGGGCACCGGCCGCTTTCTGGAGCAGCAGGCCTACAGGCTGGGCATCGAGCTGGACGATTTCGCAGGGCTGGCGCTCGAGTGCAAAGGGCGCGCCCCGCGCATCGCGGCCCGCTGCAGCGTTTTTGCCAAGTCCGACCTGATCCATCTGCAGCAAAAAGGCACGCCGGTCAGCGCCATGCTCTACGCCCTCTGCGAGAGCATCGCACGCATGGTGGCCTCTCTCAGCCGTGGCGCTTTCGAGGAGCCGATCTACCTGGTGGGCGGCCTCGCGGCCAATCGGGCGTTCCAGAAGGCGCTGGACGAGATGCTGTCGGCGCGCAACGGGTGCGCGGCGCATGCCACGGTGCCCGAGAATTCCCTGCATGCCCAGGCCCTTGGCGCGGCGCTCATGGCGCGCGGGCGGCCCGCCCACGTCGAAGCTTCTGCCGTCCGAGGCCATCGGGCACACCTACCTCGCCATGCCGGCGCTGGAGAGGATAGGGAATAGGGAACAGGGAATAGGGAAGAGGGATGAGGGAATAGGTTCTGAAAGACAGGGCCGCCTATTCCCTACTCCCTATTCCCTACTCCCTAAATCCGGCTACCTCGGCGTGGACGTGGGCTCGACGAGCACGAAGGCAGCCATCATCGCCGATGATGGAAAATCCGTCCTGCTCAAGCACTACCTCATGACCGCAGGCCGCCCGATCGATGCCGTCAAGGAACTGTTTCGCGAGCTGCTGGCCGCCGGTGCGGGCGAGATCGCCATCCAGGGCGTGGGCGTCACAGGCTCCGGCCGCTACCTCGTGGGTAGCTTCATCGGGGCCGATCTGATCAAGAACGAGATCACGGCCCAGACGAGGGCGGCCGCCGACATCGATCCGGACGACGACATCATCGAGATCGGCGGCCAGGACTCCAAACTCGTGCTCAAGCGCAACGGCGTCGTCATCGATTACCAGATGAACAAGGCCTGCGCCGCCGGCACCGGCAGCTTCATCGACGAGCTGGCCGAGATGCTTGGGGTGTCGGTGAAAGACGGCCAGTTCGCCGCGCCTGGCCTTCGCGGCGCCGCACACCATCGACCTGGGCACCCGCTGCGCCGCGTTCATGGCGCAGGCCGTCGCCACGGCGCAACAGGAAGGCCAGTCGCTGGAAATCATCACAGCCAGCCTGGCGGTCGCTATTGCCCGCAACTATTTGTCGAAGGTGGTTGGGACGCGCAAGCTGGGGCCCAAGGTGATCCTGACCGGCGCGGTGTTCCATAACGACGCGATCGCCGCGGCGTTTCGCGCCCAGCTGCCCGGGAAGACGCTGGTGGTGGCGGAGCACCGCGAGGTCAGTGGGGCCATCGGCGCGGCGCTATTGGCCCGCGAAGACGCGGCTTGCCGGCAGCGGGGCGGCGCCGGCCAAGCCAGAAGCTTCAACCAATCCAGCGGGCGAATCGGCCGGGCCGGGCTCTGGCGATCCCGCCGGCCTCCCGCAGGGGCCTTCTCGGGACACTTCTTTCAAGGGCTTCGCAGCCACGGTGGCGGCCGAGCCTCGCCTGAGCACTTTCACCTGCCACGCGTGCGCCAACAGCTGCACCATCACGCGCATGCAGATGCCCGGCTCGCCAACCACCTTCTATGGCAGCCGCTGCGACCGTTATGATGCCCGCTACGATGGCGATGGTGTGGGCCGTCAAACGGGAATGGGGGCGGCAGAGGCGGACCGGGGAAAGGGTGAAGGCCACCTGACCGCCCCCGGCGGGACGGCCCCGGCGCCCGGCGCCCCGTCTTCCGGCCTGCGGGCCACGTTCTTCGACGAGCGTGAGCGCCTGCTCTTCCGCGAGCTCGGGCCGCTCCCTGGCCCGCTCGAGCAGCCCGCCGCCGGGTCTCTGGCGCGCCCCCAGCCGCCAGAGGCGCCGCCTGCCCAGGGCTCGGCCCAGGAAGACGGCCCGCACCCGTTCGCCGCGCCGGCCGGTGGCCCCCGGCCAGGGGACAGGAGTGCAGGCGGGCCAGGTGCCGCTTCCGGCCCCACGGTCGCCATCCCGCGGGCGCTGCTGGTCTACGACTATGCCCCTCTGCTCACCGGCTTTCTCGACGCCCTGGGCGCGCGCGCCGTCTTTTCGGATCGCACCGACCAGCAGATCCTGGAGCATGCCGTGGAGCTGAGCTACACCGATAGCTGCTTCCCGCTCAAGCTCCTGCACGGCCACGTGGCCCGGCTGCGCGAGGCCGATTTCATACTCTACCCTTCGCTGCTCCGCCTCGCGCCCAAAGAGGGCGACGAAAACCAGCACTACGCTTGCCCCCTGGTGCAGGCCTCGCCCTACATCGTGCGCACGGCCCTCGACCTGGGCGCCCGGCTGATCGCCCCGGCCCTGGACCTGAGCCGCGGGCCGGAGCCCCTCCTGCACAGCCTGGCAGCGGCCGCCCGGCAGATGGGCTACGGCGGGCGCGAAGGCCGGCGCGCCGCCCGCGCCGGCCTGGCCGCCCAGGAGCGCTTCAGCGCGGAGCTGGCCGCGCTGGGCCGGCAGCGTCTCGCCGAGCTCGAGGCCCGGTCGCACGCCGGGGGCGAAGGCGGCAGCCTGGGCGTCGTGCTCTTTGCCCGCTCCTACATGGCGCAGGATGCAGGCGCCAACCTGGGCATCGCCGAGAAGCTGGCCAGGCTCGGGGTCGTGCCTATCCCGCTCGACTTCCTGCCGCTGTCTACGGTGGACCCGCGGCGCTACTCAGACCGGCCTTACTGGCATTACGAGAGCCGGCAGATCGCGGCGGCCGCGCTGACGGCTGCGGCCCCCCATCTGTATGGCCTGGTGTTGACGAACTTCGGCTGCGGCCCCAATTCCTTTGTGCTGCGCCTCATCGAGGACATCATGGGCGCCAAGCCCTTGGGCCAGATGGAGATCGACGAACACGCCGCGGAAGCCGGCCTGGTCACGCGCCTCGAAGCCTTCGTCGATACGATCCAGGCCCACGCGAAACAGGCCGCCGGCCGGGCCGCCCCGCAGCGCGCCGGCTCGACCACGGTTCCCTCGCCGGATGAGGGTTCCCCATCGGCCGAAATTTTCCGCCAATACCGCGGCGCCACCCCCACGGTCTCCACAGGGAAGACGCTGCTCTTGCCACGCATGGCGCCGCATGCGGCCGTGCTGGCTGCCGCGTTCGAGGCCTGTGGCGTCCGCGCCCTGGTCCTGCCCGAGCCCGACGAGCGCAACCTGCTTTACGCCAACCAGGTCACCTCGGGTGTCGAGTGCCTGCCGTATCGCGTGAGCCTCGGCGATTTCATCCGTGCGCACCAGGAGATGGGCGGCGAGATCGCGCAGGCCGAGGGTTTCATGGCGGGCTCGTATGGCCCATGCCGGCTGGGCAAATACGCCATCGAGCAGATGCGCATCCTCAAGGACCTTGGGATCGACCTGACGATCCACTCCACGGTCTCCAACAGCGCCTACCGTGACCTGGGCCTGGGGCCGGGGTTCGAGCGCCTGGCGTGGCGGGGCATCGTCGCCATGGACTCGCTGCAGAAGTTGCTCTGGCGCGCTCGGCCCTACGAGCGCCAGCCGGGCGCCGCCGACACCGCCTTCGAGGCGTTCGCGGCTCGCCTGGCCGAGCGTGTGCTCCACAAAGAAGCGTTCGCCGACCTGTTCCGGCAGGCGACGGCGGAATTCCGGGCTCTGATCGACCCGGCCCTGCCGCGCCGCCCGCGCGTGGGCATCAACGGCGAGATCTTCCTGCGCGCCAACCGCTTCGCCAACAGCGACCTGGTGCGGGTCTGCGAGCGCGCCGGCCTGGAAGTCGTCGTTTCGCCGCTGGGCGAATGGTTCAAGTATACGGCCTTCCGCAACGTCGAGGACGCGTTCCACGACCGCCGCATCGGCAAGACGGTGGCCTCCTATATCAGGCAGCTGGTGCAGGAGCGCGACGAGCGGGCCATCGAAGGCCTGCTCGCCGCCGGCGAGGCGCGCTCCGCGAATCCTCTGTGGGGACCTCGCGATGGGAAGCTCTCGGCGGAAGATCTGGCCGGGGAGCGCGAGCCATCCACGGCGGAACTGCTGGCGTGCTCCTCTCGCTGGCTGGCGCCCACGTGCGGCAGCGAGGCGGTGCTCAGCCTGGGCAGCGGCGTGGCGTGGATGGAGAGCCCGCATTTCGCGGGCGTGATCTCGGTCATGCCGCACGGCTGCATGCCGGGCGGCATCGTGGCGGCGATGTCCGAGAAGCTGAGCGCCCAATACGGCAAGCCGTGGATCAACCTGACTTATGACGGGTTCATGGAGACCAACAACCTCGCCCGCATCAATAACTTCGCCGAAGTCCTCCGATTCAGCCAGATAGGGGCTTGACAGGCCGGCCGGGACGTGCTATTATCCTAGTCGAATAGGATAATAGGCGGATTTATTCATGGCCAGCGAAAAGTTCCTGGTAAGCGTTGACCCGGCGGCGCATCTTCCGCTCGGGAACCAGCTCAAAGAGCAGATCAAGTGGCTCATCGCATTGGGCGACCTGCAAAGCGGCGATCGCTTGCCTACGGTCACTGAGCTGGCCGATCGGCTGCGCATCAACCGCAACACCGTGGCCCAGGCCTATCTTGAATTGGGGCAGGAGGGATACGTGGTCGCCAGGCCGCGTCAGGGCACCTTTGTTGCCGAGAGCGATGCCGTGCGCCGCCTCGTGCAGAACGCAGCGCTGGGCAAGCTCGTCGATGAGGCGCTGAATCAGGCCGTGGGCCTCGGCTTCACGCCGGCGCAGTTCGCCGAAGCCGCCGGAGCACGGGCCCAGGTCCAGGTGGCCCTCGGCCGCTGCAGAAAAGCGCTCCTCGTCGAATGTAATTGGGGCGAGATCGAGAAATATGCGCAAACCGTCCGCGAAGAGACGGGCATCGCCGTGACGGGCGTCCATCTTGACGACGTGCGCAAGGACCCCGCTGCCTTTTGTCGCAGGGCCGGGGCAGTCAACCTGACCATCACCACGCTGTTTCACCTCGAAGAGGTGCAGGGTATCCTGGGCCCGGAGGCTGAAGTCGTCGGCCTCAGCTCCGGGCCGGGGATCGAGCTGCTGCGCTCGCTGGCGCTCCTGCCGCGTGGCACGACGGTGGCCATCTGTTGCCTCGACCGCGGGAAGGCCACGAATGCGCGCACCATCGTGACCAACGCGGGCGTGCAGCATCTCGAGCTGCTCGCGTGCGGCGTCGAACGAGACCGACCGGCTGCAGCAGGCGCTGGCGCAGTGCGATCTCGTGTATGTGTCGGCGGTTGCGTATGCCCAGGCCTGCCGCCTCGTGGCCGACCCCGCCAGGTTGCGGACCTACGAGTTTCACCTCGATCGCGCCGGGCTAGAGATGCTCAAAGCCCGGATGGCGCAGGGCAAGGCAAGCCCGGCGTCCTAGGCCGGTTCACCCGTTCGAGCATGCAACTTCCGCCCACGAAGTTGTGTTAATTTGTTTCAGATGGTAGGTATCAGGAGGTCGAAATGTTGGAGCAAATGTCTTCTGTCGGCTCGCCGTTGGGCCTGCACCGTTTGGTTCTGGCTTCCCCTGTGGTCACCATGCGCACCGGCGTGGGCACCGCGCTGCGTCTGCTGCACGAGCATAGCTTGCCTGCGCTGCCTGTCGTCGAGGGCGGCCGGCTCCTTGGCCTGGTATACGAGAAGGACCTGTTGCGCCTGGCGCCCTCTGAAGCCACGACGCTGGACGTTTTCGAGCTGCGCGAGGCGCTCGACCGGCTGACAGTCGGGCACGTTCTCTCCCGCGTCGAGCCGCTGGGCGCGACCGCGACCTTGCAGCAGGCCATGTTGGCGCTTGGCCGCAGCGGGCTCAAGGCAGTCCCCGTGATGGACGGCGAACGTTTCCTCGGCCTGCTGGCCTGGCAAGCGCTGATGTCTGCCTTGAGCGAGAACCTGGCCCCGGCCTGAGCCGGGAACAGGCCGGCCTGCTCCAAACCGGCCGATTGTAGCGCATCTGATGGAAAGCCGCGCCGGATAGACGTAGAATCAGGGGCATGACCAACTTCACTACCATGCTCTCCTATCAGGGTGCCGCCGGCGAGGTCCAGGCTTACCTGGCCCGGCCCCAGGCCGGCGGGCCCCGGCCTGCCATCATCGTGATCCACGATATCGCGGGGCTGCGCGACCACAGCAAGGATGTGGCCCAACGTTTCGCGGAGCAGGGGTACGTGGCCCTGGCCCCGCATCTTTTCTCCCGCCCCGAGCTGGGCCGCATCCTGACGCCGGCGAACATTTCGGCGGCGCTGGCGTTCATGGGCGGCCTCGACCCGCAGAGGCGGTCGGACATGGCCTACATCGGGCAGAAGATGGCCAGGCTGCCTGAGGGCCAGCGCCAGATCGTCGGGCAGACGAATGCCGCGCTGTTCGGCGACGAGACACACGAGGGGGTCATCCAGGATCTCCGGGCAGCGGTGGATTTCCTGAACTTGCAAAGCTACGTCAAAGCGGGCCAGATCGCCAGCCTGGGTTTCTGCTGGGGCGGGGGGATGTCGTTCAACCTGGCCTGCCGCGCCAGGTTGGCCGGCTCTGTGGTCTTTTACGGCTCGAACCCACCCCGCTCGGGGGATGCCGACATCGCCGGCCCGGTGCTCGGCCTCTACGGCGGCGAAGACATGCGTGAAGAAATTCAGACCTCGACAAACTCGTGAAGGCCGTGGTCCAGGTCAAGTTAGACTTCGAGATGCGCATCTATCCGGGCGCCGGGCACGCTTTCTTCGACGACACGAGCCCCCAGGTATACCATGAGGCCACGGCCCACGAATCCTGGGATCGGGTGCTGAGGGTTCTTCCGCCGGACGCTGGCGGCCTAGCGCCGAAGCAGGAAGCCCTTTTGGCGACACCGGGACGGATGATTTGCCAGGGGCGCTGCCGCGGCGGGCTGGCTGCCATACCCGCTTAGAGTGACAGACGCCGCTAAGAGGATGTTCCCTGCACACGCACCAGAGACTCTCTTCGCGCCCGCCTGCCGCTGTCATTCTGAGCGGGTTGACGAGAAGACTCACATCGCGGCGAGTTACAGCGAAGAATCCGTCTCGGGACTCCCGGAACGGATGCTTCGGCCTGCCATGCGACTTTGTAGACCGCGGTCAGGGAGTCGGCCTCGGCATGACATTGGTGGGTTTCTTGCGTAGCCGCATCCGCCCGGCCCGATGAAAAACTCAGGATCACAGGCGCCACCACCGAGGTTGTTCCTTGGTTTCAGAATCCCAATTTAATCCGGGGACGAGCTCATCCCCGGGCTTTCTTGTGCCCCGTTGCTCGCCCTGGCAGCTGGCTTAGGCGGGCCTGGATCTCGGCCAGCCTGGCGAATGCCCCGCAGTTGCTCAGGCCCTCGTAGGCCATGACGTAGGCCTGATACATGTCATCGTACACTTTGTGGTTGGCCGGGTCCGGTTCCACCTGGCCGGTGACGTTCACCATGGCCTCGACGCCCTCCTCGATCGAAGCGAAGACGCCGGCGCCCACGCCGCCGAGCAGCGCGGCGCCCAGCCCGGTGGACTCGCCGGCTCGCAGCGTCTGCACAGGCCGGCCGTAGACGTCGGCCTGGATGTCGGTTCCAGAGCGCCGATCTGGTGGCGCCGCCGCCCAGCCGCAGCAATTCCACGGGCACGCCGGGGGAAAGACCTGCATGATACGCGGATGCTCCAACGCGACGCCCTCCATGACCGCCCGTGGCGACTTCGCCGGGCGCCCGTGCACGAAAGACATGCCGACAAAGGCCGAGCGGGCGGTGGCGTTCCAGCGCGGGGTGGCGGCCGTAGCGAGGTATGGCAGATAGAGCAGGCCCCTGAAGCCGGCCGGAGCCTTCTCCGCCAGGTCGTTCAGGTAGTCGGTACACGCTGCGGCCGGTCCTGGCCTCTTGTTCCTTCTCAAGGGTCCCGATGGTATCCCTGAACCAGCGATAGGAGCTGGCCGCCGCGTTGGTCAGGCCCTCGGCTTCCCACATCCCCGGATGGGCGTGGTTGGTGATCATCAGCCCGCCCGCGCCCGGGATCGGCTTGCCCAGCGACACGATGGCC
>CAWEHT010000179.1:0-29132 GCA_963808455.1 uncultured Chloroflexia bacterium
TTACCATCAAGGGTTGGCCGTCGGCAACTTCAGCGCGATCCACACTGCGGAGTCGATGCACAGCTTCTGGATCCAGTGGGTCACCTGGCCCGCACGTTGCCATTGGCGCCAGCGATTGAAATCGCTGGCTGATACTGGAAGTGCGTTCAAACGCACTGAAAGGACGTCGTCGGCAACCTGCTTCAGCAGGTTTGGAGTGGCAGCCTGCGGTTTCTAACCGCAGGCGTGGCCCGCGCGGTGCTCGGGGTCAACCCCGATGTCCCCTTACTCGTCCCCCAGGTCCGCAAGGGCTGCAGCAGACAGCCGCCCGTAAAGGTACACGTCGTGATTGGCGGACCCATCGGTGACGTCGGCCGTCGCGGCGTGCGACCCGATCGCCCATAGGGGATCGCTCTTCCATTCCTCGAGGGTCATGCCGGCCGGCAGCTGAGGCTGCGCCGGGGCGTCTTCTTGCGCCAGGTACTGCGCAATGGATTCACGGACGACCTCCGCCAGGCTTTTGTCCTCGTCCAAGGCGCGCCGTTTGAGCCGGCGATGCAGCTCTCTGGGTAGCCGTATGTTCGTGGTCACATATTCAGTCACACCCCACCTCCCGAATTACAATTGTAACACGGTACACTGGTGCTCGGTGCACAACGGCGCTCCGTGACGCGGGCGCATCGTTGCACACCTTCATGCTAACATCTCAGATTACGGGCGAGGCGCCTGCCGACCACGAATGGGGCCACTAATGCACGGATAGCACACGCCGCGGCGAGCGTATCCGCGCATCCGCGGCGTATCCGCGGTCGGCCCGGCCCCGGAACGGAATCCGCGCTGTCCGGTGGCGGGGCCAAATCGTGCTGCGGGGCAAGTGTCCGGCCGTAGCATGGGGTGCCTTCCGACCTCACCCGGCGCAGGGCTTCGGCGTCTTCCCGTAATCGTAGGGGGGCGTGGCCGCGCCGTTGGCGAAGTACCCGTTCATCAGCTCTTCGGGCAGCGGGTCGGCCGGCGGCACCGGGAAGATCGAGGTCGATGCGGGCGTCATGCACGACTGGTACCACCGGTCCAGCGTCTCGGGCCCGGCAGATGGCAACGGGACCATCAGGACGTTCAGCCTGGGATGCTGCCCTTCGAGCAGGCGCACCGCGGCCCGCAGCCCGGCCTGGCCGGTCGGGCCGGGCAGCAGGCCGCCCCCGAAGAACTTGGTTGCCTGCGGATACAGCTTCCAATAGCCCAGGGCATCGCCCGCCAGGGAGCCGGTGATCCACGGCTGCGCGCGGCCGGCCTGCCTGAAGGCTGCGGCGACCACGCGGGCCTCGCCACCGGTGGTCCACACGGCTCCGATCGGCCCGTGATGGGCGGCCAGGGCCTGCAGCACGGCGGCCCTGGTGGCGCTCGACGTCCAGTCCCCTTCCACGCGGGCGATGACCTGGAGGCCTGGATAGCTCACCAGGGCGGCGGCCGCGCCCTCGCCTTCGGCGACGGCGACGGGATCTCCGGCGGTCCCCTCGACCATGAGGACGTTCCCGGTCCCATTGAGGCGCTGGCCGATGCCGTCCATCAAGTCGTAGCCCCAGAGCCAGTGGTTGGAGTCCACGTCGATGGCGTAGGGGCTGGTGACGGGCCCGCCCATGGTGACGACCGGCACGCCCTTGCCGTAGGCATACGCGATGGCATCGTTCAGGCCGGTCGGCGATTCTGGGATGGTCAGGATGGCGCTGCAGCCCTGGTCGGCGAACCCGCGCAGCTGCTGGGCCTGCAGCGTGGCACTGCCTGCCGAAGCCGCCTGCTGGAAGCCCGAGGCCAGGCCGGCGGCCTGGAACTGGCGGACCAGCAGCTTGATCTCGTTCTCGACCGCGGCCCGCCACGGATTGCCCTGATAGGTGGCCGCGAAGCAGATCAGCCAGGGCCTGGCGGCCGGCGCGTAGCCGTCGTACGCCGAAGGCAACAGCACATCGGTCGTGTGATCGTATAGGGATCGCAGGTTGGCCGGCAGGCCGGCCAGGAGCGCCTGGCTGCCGGCGGTGCCCGACAAGGCCGCCGTGCCCGTGACCGCCGCCGTGCTCGTGGCCGGGCCCGTCGCCGTGAGGGTTCCCGTGCTCGTGAGCGCTGCCGTGCTCGTGAGCGCTGTCGTGACCGTAACGGCTTCGGCGGCCCCTGTGGTGGCTGCCGTTGGGGCCACCGTCGCCAGGTTGGCGGTGGGCGAGGCGGCCGGCACGACCGTGGGCGCAGGCGAGCAGCCTGACAGGACAAGGCAGGCTGCGGCGGCTGCAAGGCGGATGATGGCCAGCTTCTGAGACTCGCGAAACATGGTGACTCCTCTGCCTGGGCCGGCAGGCAACCGCGAGCATCCCCCGGCGCCCGGGGAAAGGGGCGAGATCGAGCAGCATGGAGCAGGCAGCGCCACCCTATCACATCGCTGCGGGCTTGCCAAGAATCGGCCCTGATGGCATGATCGGTTCAGGAGCGGTCGATCTTCGCAGCCACCAGGAGCAACACCCGTGACAGAGATCAGCGACGGTACCATGCGCGAGATGATGGCGAAGACCAGGGATTACTGCCTGGTCATCTTGAAGGCCGGGCCGACCACGAATACGAAAAGAAATGGGCAAATGCGCCTTGGGCAGCGGCAATTCGTCTATTGACAACGCGCGTTGCAGGTTGTACAATAGTACTAAGCGTACGAATTGTACAAATGGTGAGAACCCCGAGAGGAGCATATATGGAGAGACGGCTGGGGATTTCCGAGGCGCGCAGGCAACTTGCCGATCTGGTGGAGCAGGTGCGATACAAGAAGGACAGCTATATCATCGTCAGGCGCGGCAAGCCGGCGGCGGCCCTCGTGCCTGTCAACGTCTACGAGAGCTGGAAGCGTGAGCGCGAGCAGCTATTTGCGACCATCCGCAGCCTCCAGGGAATCAACCCGGGTGCGGACCCCGACCAGGTGCTGCGTGACATCTTGGATGCGCAGCACGAATTCCGCACCGCCGCGGGCTGAAGGGTATGTTGCGGGTCGTGCTCGACGCCAATATCCTGGTGAGCGCTCTCATCTCCCCGCGGGGCAGCCCGGCCGAGATCCTCGCCCGGTGGGAGGCCCACGAGTTCGAGCTCGTGCTGTCCCCGCCGGTCCTGAACGAGCTGCACAGGGTCTTGCATTACCCCCGGATCATGGCGCGCTACAAGCTGCCCGAGGAAGCGGTCCAGCAGTTTCTCCGCTTGCTTTCGCGCCAGGCGATCCTCGTGGAGCCGGCCGCCCGGCTGGCGGTGATCGAAAAAGACCCGTCTGACAACCGCTATCTCGAGTGCGCGCTGGCCGGCGACGCGTCCTACATCGTGAGCGGCGACGGCCACCTGTTGGAGCTGGCAACCTACCGGGAGATTGCTATTCTGGCTCCGGCGAGCTTCGTGGCTCTGCTCAAATTGGAAAGTAGATCAAGGAGGGGCTAACCATGAGCATCAGCATGTTCGCCGACAAGGCGCACCGGCCGAACCCGGATGAGATGCTGGCACCGCTGGGCGCCGCGTGCTCGCTCTGGGAGGGGCTGGCGGGCCACCTCGCCGCGGCCTACCGGGCTTCACCCGACCTGGGTTACTACGGCAAGAACTATGGCTGGGCGGAGCGCTACCGGAAGAGCGGCAAGGCCCTGGTCTCGCTGTATCCCGGCGAAGGCTGCTTCACGGCGCAGATCGTCCTGCGTGCGCCCGAGGTGGAAACGGCCCTGAGCCGGGGCGTGGGGCCTGCCGTCCGGGAGGCTATCGAGCGGGCCAACCCTTATCCGGAGGGGCGTTGGCTGTTCATCCGCGTGGCCGACGCCGCCGCCGTCGCCGAGATCCAGGAGCTGTTGGCGATCAAGGCCGGGCGCCACGCGTGACGGGCGCTCTTTCAAATGGAGGTGATCGTTGGCGAACGAAGAAGCCTACGCGCGGCTCATCACATACCTCGACGGACAGGGGGCCTGGTACCGGCTGATCGACCACGCGCCCGAAGGCCGCACCGAGGTCGTGAGCCCGCTGCGCGGCAATGCGCTGGCACAGGCTGCCAAGTGCATCGTCCTGATGGTCAAGCTGGGCAAGAAGGTCACCCGCTACGTCCTGTGCGTGGTGCCAGGCGATGCCAGGGTGGACCTGGAGGCAGTCAAGCGGCTGCTTGGGGGCACCTACGTGGCATTCGCCTCGCCGGATATCGCCGAGCGGCTGGCCGGCAGTGGTGCCGGAACGATCCTGCCTTTCGCATTTCACCCGGACCTGGAGCTGATCGTCGACCCGGCGCTGTTGGAGAATGAGGAGATCTATTTCAACGCCGTCGCGCCTGGATCGCTCGATGATGCTGAAGGCGCGCGACTACGTGGCCCTGGCGAGCCTGCGCGTCGAGCGGATTGCGAAGGCCGGGTCGCCCGCGGACCCGGCGGTGCCCATCTGAGTTAGATCGCGTTTCTCCTTTCTTTGCGCCTCGCGAGATACCTTGATGGCCCTGGCCGCGTGGGGGGGTAAGTAGGACTGAGTGCCCAACTGGGCCCGCCGCGCCGCCGCGCAAGGGCGCTGGGGAGGGAGATGGGCGTCGGGCCGCGCGCCCTGCTGGCAACTAACCGCCCGCCAGCGGGGCGGCCAGCTCAGGCCCGTGCGCCGCAGCGCTGTTCACGAATTTCGACACCGGGTGAGCCGCCATCTCGGCGGCCGGATATGGCCGCAGCATGGCCAGCACGCGGTCCAACCCGGTCGAGGGGTCGAGCCAGGCGTCTTGCTGCTCCCGCGGCAGGATGACCGGCATGCGGTTGTGGATCGGTGCCATGAGCTCGTTTGGGGCACTCGTGATGATGGCATAGCTGCGCATTTCGTGCCCCTCTGCATCCCGCCAGACGTCGAAGATGCCCGCGAAGGCGAAGAGCTGCCGGCCGCGCAGGTGGATGAAGTGCGGCAGTTTCGTGTTCCCCGCGCCCGGCGCGGGGCGCTGCCACTCGTAGAAGCCGTTCGCAGGGACCAGGCAGCGACCGGCCCGGATCGGCCTCCGAAAGGCCGGTTTGTCCTGGATGCCCTCGGCGCGCGCGTTGATCATCTTGTAGCCCGATCGCGGGCTCTCGCTCCACGACGGTACCAGGCCCCACTTCAGCAGGGCAGCCTGGTTGGAGCCCTGCCTCACGATCACCGGCGTGAGGGAGCCGGGGGCAATGTTGTAGTCCGGCTCGAACGACGGCGCCTCGCCGGCGATGTCGAACTCTTCCAGCAGTGATCCCGGTTGGCCATAGTAGACAAAACGACCGCACATGAGCTTGCCTCCAATGGCACCGATGATACGCCGGGGCCCCGCGAATCACCGTGAGGAACGCACCGATGCGGGCCATACGGGCGAGTTTGAAACATAGCCTACTTGACAGCGGCGGCGCGACGGCATATAGTTAGCCTATTCAACTCTTAGCGAGGTTAATGATGGGCGACGTGAGTGTCTGCGCGCATGAGCTGTACGCGGTCGCACCGCTGGTGGTAAAGGCCGTGCGCGTGGCGATGCACGACCAGGGTCCCGGCAACCTCTCGGTGTCGCAAGTCATGGCACTCACCTTTGTCAACCAGCATGACGGCGCATCGCTCTCGGAGCTGGCGGACCATCTCGGCTTCCAGCTACCGTCGGCTTCGCGGCTTGTGGATTGTCTGGTGGAGCAGGGCCTTTTGACCCGCCGGCAGCGCGCCGAGAATCGTCGCTGCGTGAGCCTGGCGGTCACGGCGCACGGTCGCGCCGTCGGCCAGGCCGCGCTCACCTTCGCCGAGAAGCACGTCAGCGAGCGGCTGGCGCCCCTGGCCGAAGGTGAGCGGGCGGAGCTCCTGCGCAGCCTCCGCGTCTTGCGCATGCTTTTTGCCGGCGGCCCGGCGACCCTGCTGCCGTAGGAGCCTGTCTGCGCCCCTTTGCGCCCGTGGATGCACGGAAGTTATAACAGCCCTCAAGGAGGCAACAACCAACTGATGAAGGAATCGACAGATGCGCGCCCGGCTCCGGCCGGCCCTGAAGCGCGCCGTTTGCGTCGCGTCCCCTACAAGTGGATCGCGCTGTCCAATACGACCCTGGGTGGGTTCATGGCCTCGCTCGACGGCAGCATCGTCCTGATCGCGCTGCCCGCCATTTTCCACGGCATCGGGATCAATGCCCTCGCCCCGGACCAGTCGGGCTACCTGCTCTGGACCCTGATGGGCTATATGGTGATCACGGCGACCCTGCTGGTCACCTTCGGCCGCATCTCCGATATGTTCGGGCGCGTACGCATGTACAATCTCGGCTTCGCGATATTCGCCGTCGGCTCGATCCTCCTGTACCTGGTGCGTGGCACAGGCGATTCGGCGGCGCTGCAGATCATCCTTTTCCGCCTGGTCCAGGCCGTGGGCGGGGCCTTCATCTTCTCGAACTCGGCGGCCATCCTGACCGACGCCTTCCCACCCGAGGAACGCGGCATGGCGATGGGCATCAACCAGATCTCCTTCCTCTCGGGGCAGTTCATCGGCCTGGTGGTCGGCGGGATCCTGGCGGCCATCAACTGGCGGGCGGTCTTCCTCGTCAGCGTCCCCGTCTCAGTCGGCGGTGCGATCTGGGCGTACCTGATGCTGCACGAGACCGGCCAGATCCGCGCCCACCAGAAGCTCGATATCCCGGGCAACGTCCTGTTCGCCCTCGGGCTGACGGCCATCCTGGTCGGCATGACCTATGGGCTGCAGCCGTATGGCACTTCCAGCATGGGGTGGAGCAACCCGTTCGTGCTGGCCTGCCTGATCGGCGGCGCGGCCATGTTGGTCGTCTTCGTGCTCGTCGAGCGCTGGACTGAGGATCCCATGTTCCGCCTGGAGCTCTTCAAGATCCGGATGTTTGCCGCTGGGAATGCGGCAGGGTTCCTGGCGTCGGTCGCCCGCGGCGGGCTGGAGTTCATCATCATCATCTGGCTGCAAGGCATCTGGCTGCCGCTGCACGGCTTCAACTTCGAGGACACCCCGCTCTGGGCGGGCATCTACATGCTGCCCCTCACCGCCGGCTTCTTGCTGATGGGGCCGCTCAGCGGATACCTTTCGGACCGCTACGGCGCCCGCTTCTTTTCCACGGGCGGGATGCTGGTCGCGGCAATCGGCTTTGCGGGGCTGCTGATGCTGCCGGCAAATTTCGTCTACCTGACGTTTGCCATCATGCTGGCCATCATCGGCATGGGCATGGGCATGTTCGCCGCGCCCAACACCACGGCCATCATGAACTCGGTGCCGGCCGAACACCGTGGCTCTTCTTCGGGCATGCGCGCCACGTTCCAAAACACGGCCAACACGTTGAGCATCACCGTGATCTTCACGATGGTGGTGGCGGGCCTGGCGACCCGCCTGCCGAACGCCCTGTTCGGCGGCCTGACGCAAGAAGGGGTGCCGGCGGCCGCGGCGCGCGCGGTGGCCAACCTGCCGCCGAGCGCGGCGCTCTTTGCCACCTTCCTGGGCTACAACCCGCTGGGGACCCTCATCCCCGCCAGCGTGATGCACCAGCTGCCGGCGGCGACCCAGGCGACCCTGGTCAGCAGGTCTTTCTTCCCCGGGCTGATCGGAGGGCCCTTCGAGCAGGGGCTGCGGATCGCGTTCTCGATCTCGGTGGTCTTGCTGCTCCTCGCGGCGGTTGCCTCGTGGATGCGCGGGCAGCGGGTGATCTACGAGAATGAGCATCGGGAGGCCACCGATATGCTGCCGGCCGGCGTGATGGACACCCGGCGCCTGGTCGGCGAGACGGTGCCGAGCGAGGGCAAGTAGCATCTTCCTTTGATGATCCTCTTGCTCAAGCTGGTCATCACGCCCTTTTTCATTGCGGTGGTCACGTTGGCGGGCCGGCGCTGGGGGCCCACGATCAGTGGGCTGTTGATGGGTTTGCCGCTCACCTCCGGCCCGGTTTCGCTCTTTCTGGCGCTGCAATACGGCCCCGCGTTCGCGGGGCGGGCAGCCGTGGGCACGCTCGCCGGCCAGGCTTCGGTGTGCCTGTACTGCCTGGGCTACAGCGCCGCCGCGCGCAGGGCCAGGTGGCCGTTGAGTGCCCTGGCCGCGGTGTGCGTCTTCCTTCTCGCCACCGCCCTGTGGAACGAGTTGCCGTGGTCGGTGGCGACGGCCTCTGCCGTCCTGCTGGCCGTGATCTTGCTCGTCTCCCGGCTCATCCCCCGCCAGGTCGCGCGGCCCGGTTCGGGGCAGGCCCCGCGGTGGGACCTTCCCGCGCATGGTCCTCGCCGCGGCGTTCGTGGTCGCCCTGACGGCCTTCGCCAACGGCCTCGGCCCGCAGCTCAGCGGCCTGCTCTCCCCATTTCCGGTGTTTGGCCTGATCCTGTCGGTGTTCACGCATCACCAGCAGGGCGCGGAGGCCGTCCGGAGGCTGCTGCGCGCCGTGGTGCTGGGCTCGCTGGCCTTCGGTGGCTTCTTCGCCGTCGTGGGCATCGCGGTCACGAGCTGGGCCCTGCCCTGGACCTATGCGCTGGCCACGATGGCTGCCCTCAGCATGAGCGGCCTCTCTTTCTATCTGACCCGCACGGCAGCGGCGCCCCGGCTGGGGAACGCGCCCCTGCCTTAGGGCCGGGCCGACCACGGATACGACGCAGGGCGGAGTCATGGTGCGGGACCACGCCAGGCCAGCGGCTTGAGTTGCGTCTACCCGGCGCGGCGCCCGCGTCCCTGGGCGCTTATCCGAACGGGATGGACAGGATAAGACGGGATGGACAGGATGCAGTCCAAAAAGACGTCAAGAAGACGTCCTGTCTATCCCTCCTATCCATCCCCATGCAGGAACCTTCGTGTCCAACCTGTGACGGTAGCTTCTCCCAACGGCACGCGCTGCCCCCATGGCAGTTGCCAGGCTGATGGCCGGCAGCAACGAAGAATGCGTCTCGATGTCACCGAAAGGGCTCCCTGTTTGTGTGTTGGCGCCGGGCCGACCACGGATACGGCGCGGATGCGCGGATCGCGCACCCTGCGGCGAGGCTAGCGGGTCCAACCCGTGCTATACTCATCATGGCTGAGTACCACTTCGGTTTGACGAGGCATGCCGTGGAGAGAGAACGCGTATTGGCCCTGCTTCGGTTACATCAGAGCGATCTGGAGCGTCTGGGCGTCAAGTCGCTGGCGCTCTTCGGCTCGACTGCTCGCAACGAGGCCACGGTCCAGAGCGACGTAGACCTGCTGGTCGAGTTCGCCTGGCCCGTAGGGCTCTTCGAGTTCATTGACCTGAAGAACTACCTGGAGGAGCTGCTCCAATCTCGGGTAGACCTCGGTACGCTTGCATCCATGCGGCCCCGGCTGCGTGAGAGCGTGCTGCGCGAGGCAGTCTATGTCTCCAAGGGATAGCTCTGCTCGCTTGTCCCGCTGCTGATGGCAGTGTTGCACGAGCAGTCCCGCCTTTAGCCGTCCGGGCAGGCGCGCCCGGCACTCTCTTAAGCACGTCATGCCTGGACCGCGGGGCCCCGGGTTTGAGGGGGGAGAGTGGCCAGGGGCCTGGGGCCGGTGGCCTGCGGGAGAGTGGGACTGTGGGCGAGGTCTCTCCCGCAGGCGCTTCTGCCATCTCACCGATGGCTCATGCCACCATCGCCACCTCCATCTGGAAAGCGGTGTCCAGCACGCGCTCCAGGTCCAGCAGGATGACCAGCCGCTCCTGGAACTTGGCAATCCCGCGCACGAAGGCCGATTCTCTTGTGGTCGCCATGTCCGGCGGCGGCTCGACGGTCAACGCCGGCAAGCGCAACACCTCCGATACCCCATCCACCACTAACCCGACCCAACTCTCGCCTGCCTTGACCACCACGATACGTGTGCGGGGCGTCTCCTCCGCCTCGGGCAGCTTGAAACGCGCCCGGAGGTTCACCACCGGAGTGATCCGTCCCCGCAGGTTGATGACCCCTTCCACGAAGGCCGGCGCTTCGGGCATTCTCGTCACCGCTGCCACCCGGTCGATCTCCTGCACCCGTTCGATCTCGATCCCATACGACTCGCCGTTCAGCTCGAAAACCACGTACTGCCCTTCGCTCGAACCATGATCGACTGCCATCTTTGCTCCTCGATGCTACGCCCGCGACGCCGCTCGGCCGTTGCCGGACGGCGCGCCGGCCCTGGGACGGGCCGGCATAGTCCCCGTCGCCTCCTTCCGCACGGCCTGGCCTGCGGCCCGTTGGGCCGGCGCCGCACCCTGCTCGAGCCGGAACGCCCCGACGGCCTGTTGCAGCTGATCGGCCAGCGCCGCCAGCTCCTGCGCCGAGGCCGACACCTCTTCCACCTGCGCCGATAGCTCCTCCGCCGTGGCCGACACCTCCTCCACCGACGCCGAGTTCTCCTCCGCCGTCGCCGCCACGCTCTCCACCAAGCCGGCGATCTCGCCGATCGACCCCGTCATGTCCTTGGTCGCCGCCAGGTTCTTCTCACCCACCCCGGCCACAGCCTGGAGCGCCTCTGCCACCTGCCCGGCCAGCTCCTGCACCTGCGCCGCGCCGGCCTGCATGCTGCCCGTGGCCTGGCTGTTCCGTTCCGCCGCCGTCAGGATCTCTTTCAGTGCCTGACCCGCCCCGCGCGCCCCTTCCACGCCCCTCGCCACGTTGGCCGCCCCCTCGTCGGTGGCCCGCACGGCTTCTTCGGTGCCCTTCTGCACGGCCCGCACCAGGTCGGCGATCTCGCGCGAGGATGACCCGGCCTTCTCGGCCAGCTTGCGCACCTCGTCGGCCACCACCGCAAAGCCGCGGCCCTGCTCGCCGGCCCTGGCCGCCTCGATGGCGGCATTGAGCGCCAGCAGGTTGGTCTGGTCGGCGATGTCCTGGATCGTGCCGACGATCTTGCCGATCTCCTCGGAGCGCTGGCCCATCTCGCGCACGGGGCCGCGACCTGGGCGGTGCTCTGGTTGATGGCTTCCATGCCCTGGACGGTCCTCTCGACGGTCGTCGCGCTCTCCCTGGCCGCCCCGGCCACCTGCTGCGCCGTCGCGGCGGTCACCTCCATGCCCCGTCCCGCATCTTTGAGGGTTTCCTGCAAACGTCCTACCTTCTGGCCCGCGCCCTGGACCAGGCCGGCCTGGGCCTCGGCGCCGGCGGCGATATCGCGGACGCGGCGGGCGATCTCGTCCATGGCCGCGGTGACCTCGGTGGTGCTGCTGGCCTGGCTGGCCGTGCCCTGGGCCACCTGCTGGATGGTGCCGGTGACCTGACCCGTGGCCTCGCCCGACTGCTCGGCGGCCGAAGCCAGCTGCTCGCTGGCAGAGGCCACCTGCGCGGCACCGTCGGCGATCTGCGCCACCAGCCGGCGCAGGTTAGCGACCATCGCGGCGAAAGCCGTGCCGAGCTGGTCGCGCTCAGACAGCGGCACAGGCGACTCGGACAGGTTACCGCCGGCGACACGGCGAGCGGTCCCCGCCATGTCGCGGAGATAGCTCAACATCTTGCCGAATGCAGAAGAGATCTGGCCGATCTCGTCCCGCGACGACACCGACAACTGCACGTCCAGATCGCCGCAGGCGATCCGCTCCACCGCGCCACGCAGCGTGACGATGGGACGCGCCAGCAAGGTCGCCATGAAGACGATCAAGACGGCTATGATCAACAGCCCCACGACGCCCACCCCGACTAACGTGGTGGTGAGGCACGTCGAGTCCGCCAGCATCTCAGAGGTAGGAACGACCATCACGAGGCCCCAGTCGCCGGTGCTCACCGGGGCGTAAAACATGGCCACGTTCTTCCCGGTCAGGGGGTCGGTTGTCGTGACATGGCCCTCCTGGCCATTCGCCACGCTTTTGGCAATGTCGGCCAAGGCCGGGTTGTTGACCTGAGCTGAGTAGTCGGTCAACGTCTTTGTGCCGATGAAGTCCTTATTCCCGTAGGCTACGAAGATACCGCTGTGGCTCACCAGGAAAGCGTACCCCGTGTCAAACGCCTTGATCTTAGAAACCGCGTCATTGAGAGCGGTCAGAGACACATCCTCGCCGGCAATGCCCACGAATTTCCCGTTACGCATGATGGGCGCGATGTAACTGGCCATCAGCACGCCCTGGTACAGATACGGTTCGATCACCTGGAATGCCTGGGTTTTCTTCGGCAGCAGGTAATAGTCCGATGTATCGTAATCGACCAGCGGGTCCAGTTCCACGGTCCCGGTCAGCCGATTCCAGTACGGCACGAAGCGACCGGTGGCGTCATGCCCGGGTTTGTTGACCCATTTGGCGTCCTGGCTGTCGTAGGCGTTGGGCTCATAGCCCACGTAGGTCGCCAGGATGGTTGGGTCGTTGATGAGGACTTGATGGAGAATGTTCTCGACTTCCGACCGGTCCTCAGTCGTGGTGGCCTCCATGGTCCTTCCCAGGGTTTGCACTGCCGCCTGGTGGGCGCGCAGCTGTGTGTCAAACTGGCTGGCGTAGTGGCGGGCAGTCTCTTGCATCTGCGTATAGGCCAGCTGTTGTTCTGAGGCAGCGCTCATGCGTGAGGCGAGAACGATGGCGGCCACGAAAACCACCATCACCAGGGGCAGTATGGTTACGATCATCTTGGTACGAATAGATCTGTTCATGTGCGATCTCCTTTGCGCAGCGATTTGCTTGAAGCATATGACGAGGGCGCCCGGCATCAGCAGGTCGGTCGGGCCCACTGTCCCGAAGACCAGCGGGCACTTTCTCGGCAGAAAGGCCGCGCCATGTTGCCAGCGTTATCCAACCGGCGGCCGCCCGCCGCGTGCGAAACCGTGGAGCCCTGCCCCGCCTGCGGTTGCAGCCGGGCCCGCCAACCAGGGCGGCCGCCTCAGCGCTGCGGGTTATTGCTGCAATCCCGGTAGAGGAGGTCGTCCATGAGCAGGCCGACGACACGCGGGCTCAACACGGCCTCGCCACGGCGCAGCGCCTGCACGGCGGAGATCACGTCGGCGGCACGGCAGTTCCCCTTGATCAGGTAGCCCTGCGCCCCGCAACGCAGGGCGTCCAGCACCAGGTGTTCCACGCCGGCGTCCAGTAGCAGCAGTACGGGGGCCCCGGGCAGCCACAGCGGCGACCTGTCCGCGCAGCGGCTCGAGGCCCGGCGGGCCGTCTGGCACATCCACAAAGACCACCTCAGGCCGCACCGACCGGCCCAGCTCCGCGGCCTCCCACCCATCACGAGCCAACCACACCACATCCAATCCACAGGCCAGGTGCAGCCAACGACCGAGCTCCTGCCGGATTGCAGGGTCCCTGGCCACCAGAGCAACCGTTGCCCGTTCGTCCACCCGATCTCCTTACTCCTGACGTCGCAGGGGGACCCGGCAGAGCCCACGGCCTGGTTCAGCGGGCCGCCATGGGCGCCTTCCAGCCGCCGCGGCCCGCTTCATACTAATGGAATCGGTGCCAAAGAGAGGTGGCCCCAGTGCGGAGAGTCATGCGCTGGGGACGAGGAAACCCACCCAATTCGGGTGAGTTTCCTCATATGGACCGTGATGGGCGTGCCGGTGGGACTGCTTGCCTTTGAGATGGGGCTTAAGGGCCGCCACCTTGCAAGAAACGCCTGGTACGGATTCTCCCCCTGCGGGGACTTCGTCGCTGGTGGCGCGTCGTTGACAAGCCTTGTTGGCACGGCCGAGCTTTGCACTGCGGTCAGAATGATAGTCCACAGGTTTCTTGCGTAGCCGCGTGCGGCCTGGGGCACGGTAAACTCAGGATGACGGGTTCGGGAAGTTGTTCCTTCAGAAGCCCTAGAGGCCGGCGCAGCGCGGTCCGGGCATCAAGCGCGTGCACACGAAAGGAAATGCCTGGCTATCTCTTGCACGGCATCGGCACCGAGCGGCTTTTGCATGAAAGCGTCGGGCCGCTCGCTGATTTGCCACTCCGCCAGGCGGCGCTCGATCTCATGGTCGTCATAACCGGATGCCAGCACTACCGGCACGCTTGGGTCCAGCCTGCGCAGCTCGCGCAGCGCCAGGCCGCCGTTCATTACCGGCATCAGGATGTCGAGGACCACCAGGCCAATTTCCGCCTGCCGGCCGGCGAAGACGTCGATGGCCTCTTGCCCGTTGGCCGCCGTCACGACCGGTATGCCGGCCAGGTCCAGGATATCGGCGAGCGCTTCGAGCACGGCGGGCTCATCGTCCACCACCAGCACGGCCGGGCGGCCGGGCATGGGTGCTGCTAGCGGCGCGGAGCCTCCGGCGCCGGCCGCGGGGCTGGGCCGAATGGCCGGGCTCGCCCGTCGCCACGGGCCACAGGACGGTGACGGTCGTGCCGCGGCCGGGCTGGCTCCGCAGGGCCAGCCCGCCCTTATGGCTGCGCACGATCCCCAGAACGGCGGGCAGGCCCAGGCCGCGGCCGGTGAAGCGCGTGCTGAAAAATGGCTCGAGACGCGGGCGAGCGTCGCGGCATTCATGCCCGTGCCCGTGTCGCTGACCTGCAGGTAGACGTAAGCGCCGGGCCCGGGGGCGGCGCCGGCAACGTAGCCCGCCTCCTCGCCCTGGCCCACGGTCTGGCGGCCCGCCGTGATGCTCACGGCGCCCTGGCGGCCTTCCAACGCCTCGCCGGCATTGAGCACCAGGTTCATCAGCACCTGCTGGACCTGGTTGCGGTCCGCCTGGACCGGCGGCAGGTGCGCCGGCAGGTCCAGCGCCATTTCGGCATTCTGCGGCAACGCCGCGCGGGCCAGCCGCGCGCTGTCATGCACGATCTGGGCCAGGTCCTCCGGCTGCAGGAAGTAGTTGCCCAGCCCGGCGTAGGCCAGCAGCTGGCGGGTCAGGCCGGCGGCGCGCGCTCGATGGACGGGATGATCTTCTCGATGTGCCGGGCGGCCGGGTTGCCTGGCTCGAGCCCGGCGATCGCCAGGGCCGCCTGGCCAAGCGCGGCCTGAAAGATGTTGTTGAAATCGTGGGCCATGCCGCCCGCCAGCGCGCCGATGCTTTCCAGCTTCTGCCGTTGCACCAGCGCTTCTTGCTCGCGGCGCAGGTCGGTGACATCCCGGCTGATGCTGGCCAGGAGGGCATCCCGCGCGCCCCGGACCGGGAAGGCTATGGACTGGACAAAGCGGCGCTCGCCGTCTGGGCGCTGCAACTCGGTCGTGGTCATCCGTCCGAGCCATGGCGCCTGCTGCGTCTCGAAGAAGCTTGCCAGCAGCCGCTTGAGGGCTTCGATCTGGTGCCCTGTTCGCCACTCCAGCGGTGCAAGCTGGTATTGGACCTCCCACAGCGGCCTGCCCAGGACCTCACCCCTCGCCAGGCCCAGATCTGCTCTTGCGCCGGGTTCCATTCGATCACCCTGCCGGCCCCATCCGCCAACGTGATCCCGTCCAACGACTCCGCGATCACGCTGCGCAGCGTGGCCTCCTGCTCGGCCAGCTGCGCGGCCGCCGCCGCGCGCTCCAGCTCGGCCAGTTTGCGCTCCGTGATGTCCTGGATCGCGCCGACTAACTTCAACATGTGGCCCCGCGCATCCTTGATGGCGGAGTACCGGACGAGCACGTGGCCGACGTCGCCGCCGTCGTAGAGGATGCGGTGCTCCACGTGGCCGCTGTATTCCGGGCCGGTATCAGCCAGGGCTTTCCCGATCTCGGCGCCGACCACCCAGCGGTCATCCTGGTGGACAAAGCGCCGGGCGTACTCGGCCAGCGACATCACGTAGCCGCCGACCCGGCCGGCGTCCGTGCGGAAGATGGCGTACAGATGATCGTTGAAGACAAAGGCCTCGGCGGCGACGTCGTACTCCCAGTAGCCCAGGCAGCGCCATCTCCGCCGCAAGCCCCAATTCGGCCTCGCTCCGGCGCAGCGCGGCCTCCATGCGCAGCCGTTCGGTGAGGTCGCGGGCGATGATGAGGGCCGCCGAGGCCTCGCCATAGGGGATCATCTTCACATGCGTCTCGACCGGCAGCACCAAGCCGTCGCTGCGCAGGACATCCGTCCGCACCATCGCTTGCCCGGCCTCGCGCAGGGCGGCCCGCCATTCCGGCAGCCGGCCAACGTCCTCCCCCGCGAGCAGCTGGCTCAGGTCCATTCCCAGCAACTCGGCCTGCTGATAGCCGACCTGTGTGCACGCCGCCCGGTTGGCCGACAGGACTTGGCCGCCGGGTGCTACGACCAGGAGGGCATCGGCCGCGTGCTCGAACACGGCGCGGAACCGTTCCTCGCTCGCTCCAAGCTCTTTGAGCGTCGCCTCGGCCTTTTCGAAGAGATCCCGGTACTGTGCAGCGTTTTCGAGGAGGGCGCTTTCGGCCTGGATGCGCGCCAGCGCGCTGCTCACCTGGCGCGCCAGGGCCTCGAGCGCGCGCCGGACGGCCGGTGGAATATTGTCCCGCGTGCGCGACGCCACGAATAGGACGCCAAGCAGCTGCCCCTGGCGTGACACCGGCACGGCCATGAACACCCGCAGGCCCTCCTGCACACGCAGATCCTCGGAGCGGCCGGGCTCCATCTCGTGCCCGTAGAAATAGTTGCCGGCGTAGGCGGCCTGGGCCCTGCGGCTGGACGCATCGTAGTGCGACACGTGCGCGACGAATCGCGGCGACAGGCCGCGCTGAACCGCCAGGTCCAGCGACCGGGCCCGCGGATCGGCCAGATAGACGGCCCCGCAGTCGACCCCCTCGACCTGCAGGGCTGCATCCAATGTCAGGTGCAGCGCGTCGGTCAGGTCACTGGTCGCGGCCAGCGCCACGCTGAGGTCGTACTGGATGCGGAGCAGGGCCTCGGCCATCTCGCGCCCCGACGTGGCCCGGCGCGGCGGCCGGGCAACCGGGCCCTGGGCAAGCACGCGACGCGCCCCCCATCGGGCGCGGCGCCCGCGACGCCCGGCTACGCGGCGATGCGGAGTGCCTCATGCCTGCCTCCTCAGAAGTGCCTACTGGAGCATGGTCCCCAGTTGCATGACACGCCGTCACCGCCGTCTCTGTCGGGTGTGCGGTGCCCGGCCACCCACGACGCGCAGGCAGAGAAGGGTCCGACAGGCGAGCGCGCGGGTAACCTATAGTATAACCGCGGCGAAGGCGAAAGGGAAAAAGGGCAGGGCGAGGTCATGTTGCAGTAGGCAGCTCAGCCGACCACGGATGTTGCACGGATGCACGGATCAAACAAGTAACCGGCGCAGGCCGGCTTTGCTGGTGTTGCAGCGACTTCCAGTCGCCGGGCGCAATTTCACCTTGTGACCAGCATAGAATGGCCCTCTGCAGCCGGAATAATGAAGGGCCTCGTCCATGCGGGGTGAGGCCCCTCGCCTATGACATGGTAGGGCCGGCATCGAAGAGTGGCGGTCAGGCTCCGGCGGGCGAGGGCCCCTTGGCGAGCGCCAGCCCCCGCACCTTGGAGAGAACGCCCGCTACGCTGTACGGCTTGGCGATGAAATCGTCCGGCATTTCCGCGACGCCCTGCGTGCGAAAACGGCGCTCGGCCTCTTGCTCGTCGTACCCTGACGATAGGATCACCCGCACCCCGGGATCGGCCAGCCGCAACCGGTGCAGCGTCTCTTCGCCCCCCATGATCGGCATCAGCAGGTCCAGGAGCACCACCCGCACCTCGGCGCGATGCTCCAGATAAGCCGCCAGGCCCGCTTCCCCGTCCCCGGCCACGATGACCCGGTAGCCGGCCATCGCCAGGATATCGCTGAGCGCCTCGCGCACCGGTTCCTCGTCGTCGATCACCAGCACCAGCGGCGCCCCTTCCGCCCGGCCCGGCTCGCCGGGGAACACGCCATCGCCCTCGCACGGCAGGGCCTCCGGTCCGTCTGTCAGGGCCGCCCCGGCGGGCAGCGCTTCCCCGGCCTCCGCCGGGCCGCCCGCGCCTGCCCCCGGCACCGGCAAGAAAACGGCAAACGTGCTGCCCTGGCCGGGCACGCTGGCCACGCTCAGCCCGCCGCCGTGCGAGCGCACGATGCCCAGCATCGCCGCCAGCCCCAGGCCGCGCCCGGTGCCCTTGGTGCTGAAGAAGGGGTCGAAGATGTGGGCTCGCACGGCCTGTTCCATGCCCCGCCCGGAGTCTCCGACCTGGAGGCAGACGTAGGGTCCGGGCGGCGGCACGGCCGTGCTGATGAAGCGCCGGGCGTCCTCGCCCGGCAGGATCGTATGGGGCGACGTGCGGACCCAGATGCGGCCGGCCCCCTCCTCGAGGGCCTCGGCCGCGTTGATGACGAGGTTCATCACCACCTGCTGCAGCTGGGCGCGGTCCGCCTTGATGATCGGCAGGTCGTCGGCCAGCTCCAGGCAGAGCTCGGCGGTCCTCGGGATGGCCATCTCGAACAGCTCGAGGTTGTCGCGCACCACGGCATTCAGGTCGGTCTGGCCGGGCGAAGTATGGCCTTTGCCCGCATAGGCCAGGAGCTGGCGCGTGAGGTCGCCGGCGCGCTGCGTGGAGTTGATCGCCTTGACGAGATGCGAGCGGGCGGGGTGGCCGGCCTCCAGGGTCGAAGCGGCCAGGCTGGTCTGGGCCAGCACACTGGTGAGCAGGTTGTTGAAGTCGTGGGCGATGCCACCGGCCAGCACACCGATGCTTTCCATCTTCTGCTTTTGCAAGCTGGCCTCCTCTTGCTGCCTCAGCGCCGTCACGTCGCGCACGATGCAGGCGAGCAGCCGGCCCTGCCCGGTGGAGATGCGATAGGCGGCCATTTGCAGCACGGTACGGCTGCCGTCCGGCCGCTGGGCCGCGACGTCGACCGGGGCGCCCTGCCAGGGCCTCGCCTCCCAGGGCCCCGGGCGCTCGAACGGGGCCCGCAGATCGCTAGTTATCCCTTCGCTCCACAGCGCGCCCGGGGCGAGCCGGGAGTACACGTCCCAGACGTGGGTCCCCTCCATCTCGGCCTTGGAAAAGCCCGTGATCTCGGCCAGCGCGGGGTTCCATTCCATGATCCTGCCCTGCGCGTCGGTGACGAAGATGCCGTCCGAGGACTGCTCGACCACCCGGCGGAAGAGGGCTTCGGTCTGCGCCAGCGCCTTCTCCGCCCGCCGTTGCTCGCCGGCATCCAGGGCGATCACGTGCATGGCCGGCTGCCCCTCATAGATCGTCGGGCTGGCGGTCACCAGCGCATCCACCGTCTGGCCGTCCAGCCGCTGGTACTTGCGCGGGACCAGCGGGACGGTGACCCGTCGGGTTGCCACCTGGGCGATGCGCGCGCTCTCTTTCTCGCGATCCTGTGGGTGCACCAGCTCGAGGGCGTCCCTGCCGAGGAGCTGCCCCGGGCTCGCGGCGCCGAACAACGCCACGCCGGCCGCGTTGATGTAGGCGATCTCGGTCCCCCGCAGGACGAAGATCGCGCTCGGGGCCAGCTCGACCAGGTCGCGATAGCGCTGCTCGCTCTCACGCAGCACGGCCTCGGCCCGATCCCGCTCGGCCACGGCGCGGAGGATCGCGATCCCGAACCCCAGGTCGCCGGCCAGCTCCGCGAGCAAGGGCCACTCGGTTTCGTCGAAAGCCTGGTCCTCATCGGAGATGATGCCCAGCACCCCCAGGCTCTGGCCCCCGGACCGCAGGGGCAGCACCGCCACGTTCGCCGGCGCGCCGGCGCCCCCCGGACCTGCTGCGGCGCGGGGGGCGATCGGATGATCGCCCTCCAGGGCCACGGCGCTCAGGTGCTGCAGCAGCTCAGGCGGCACGGCCGCCTGATCCTGCGTGGGGCGCGGCGCAGCCTCGGCCCGCGCCTGCGCCACCACCCGCAGCGCCGCCACGGCCGGCCCGGTTAGGGCGACCCATGCCAGCCGGTAGCCCCCATCCCGCACGATGATCCGGCACATGTCCTCGTAAAGGGCCGCTTCTTCGGTGGCGCGCACGAGCGTCTGGTTGCACTGGCTGATCATCCTCAGCGCCCGCGTCAGCCTGCGCTGCTCCGCTTCCACCCGTTGGCGCTCGGTCACGTCCCTGAACGAGACGGCGAACTGGCCATGGTGGGGGCTGAAGGCGACGACTTCGTAAGACCTGCCCAGCGGCGCCGTGCCCGCCGCAAAACTGGTGGGCTCGCCCGTGAGGGCCACCCGGCCGTAGCGCTCGATCCACAGTGGCTCGATGTCCGGCATGACTTCGCGCACGGTCTTGCCGGCGATGTCGGCCCGCCGCAGCCCGGTCATCGCCTCGAAGGCCGGGTTGGCATCCAGGAAGCGGTAGTCGACCGGGGTGCCGGCGGCGTCGCAGATGATCTCGTGCAGGGCCACGCCGCTCTGCGACACGTCGAACAGCGCGTGATAACGGCGCTCGCTCTCCCTCAGCGCGGCCTCAGCGCTCTTGCGATCGCCGATATCCCTGGCGATCGTGGAGGCCCCGGCGATCTGGCCCGCGGGGTCCCTTATGGGTGAGACGGTGAGCGAAACATCGACCTCTCGCCCATCCTTTCTTCTGCGCACCGTCTCGTAGTGCTCGATGCGCCGGCCCTGGGCCAGGGCTGCCAGGATGCCCGTGATCTCCTCTTTGCGCTGGTCAGGGGCCAACAGGCTGATGTGCCTGCCCAGAACCTCGGAGGCCGTGTAGCCGTAGAGCCGCTCGGCGCCGGCGTTCCAGCTGGTGATGATGCCGTCCAGGGATTTGGCGATAATGGCATCGTCCGAGGATTGGACGATGGCGGCGAGCCGCAAAAGCTCGGCCCTCGACCGGTGGCGTTCCACCATTTCTGCCAGTCGCCTGGCGATGGCTCCGAGAAGTTCGCCTGCCGGCTCGGGCAGGGGCTCGCAGCCCGTGCCAGGGTCTGGCTCCGGGGCAAAAACTTCCAGGGTCCCGATGCGCCGGTTGCCCGAGGCCAGGTCGATTTGCAGCGCGCAGCGGGTACCCTCGAAGCCCGCGGTCGTGAAGCGCTCGCCTTCCACGGCGATGCGCACGCTCGTTCGAGCCGCTTCCGGCCAGGCCCCGGCGACGATGGCGGCCGCCTGCTGGAGCTTGTCGTCAAGCGAGAGATTCTCGTCGCCGTTCAGGTCGGCAAGTGCGGCGAGGCACTCCAGATGCCTGACGCGTGCCCCCCAGTCGCCGGACCCCTCCGGCAACGGACCCTGCGCCGGGTCCAGCGCGAGCTGCCCCAAGGGGGGTTGGATTGCCAGTTCGCAAGGTCCGTCGGTCGTCACGGCTTCACCCTCTGCCTAGAAACTCCTGATGCGGATTCTCCCCCTGCGGGGACTTCGTCGCTAGTGGGTCGCCGCGGCGCAGGCCCGCCTGCATACCCGCTTCTGAGAAACTCCCCGGCGACGGACTCTTCGCTGTGGCCCGTCGTGGACGATGCACGTGGGCCGACCCGCTCAGAGTGACAGGTCGGCGGTTTCTTGCCATGCCATGCGCCGCCAGGGGGGAAGGAAAACTCAGAATGACAGGCGCCGCTACCGAGGATGTCCCCTGCATATGCACTAGCGGCATGAGCTTCCCGGACGGACCACTAAGTGGTTCATCCGGCAAGTAGGCTGCACACTGGCGCCGGGTACTCAAGTACCCGGCTGGCACACGAAGTGCGCCAAGGCGCACTCGCGACTGCCCGTGTCAGCCTGTTTGAACAGGCTTCGTGTATCAGCCGACGGGCTTCAGCCCTCGGCGGCCCCGCTAAGCGGCCACCTCCTGCTCGAGCGACGTTGCGCGAGCGTGCCCCGGTCGGCCCTACGCCAATGCCTCGCCCCAGCTGCGACGAATGTGGTAGAGCGCGGCCTACAGGCGGTTCGTAACACACAGCTTGCGGTACATCTCGGTCAGCCGGTTGCACGTGCTGCCTGACGTTACACAAGCGAGCCCCGGCCGGCCCTACGCCAATGCCTCGCCCCAGCCGCGACGAATGGCGTAGAGCGCGGCCTACAGGCGGTTCGTAACGCACAACTTGCGGTACATCTCTGGTCAGCCGGTTGCACGTGCTGCCTGACGTTACACAAGCGAGCCCCGGCCGGCCCTACGCCAATGCCTCGCCCCAGCCGCGACGAATGGCGTAGAGCGCGGCCTGCACACGGTTCGTAACGCACAACTTGCGGTAGATTTCGGTCAGCCGGTTGCACACGCTGCCTTCGGTCAGCGACAGCTCTTGGGCGATCTCGCCGTTGGACAGCCCGCGGGCCACCAGGCGCAGCACCGACTCCTCGGCCGGCGAAAGCCGCTGCGCCGCGTCCCGGCCCTGCCCCGAACCGTTGACCCGGCGGAACTGGTCGAGGAGCCTCGATGCCGTGGCAGGGCCCACGGCTGCCTCGCCGCGGTGGACGCGGCGCAGCGCGTCGATCAACTCCGTGGAGTCAACATCCTTCATCAGGTAGCCGCGCGCCCTGGCCATGATGGCCTCGAACACACAGTCGTCGTCGCCGTGCACGCTCAGGATGATGACCCTGGTCCGCGCGGTGTGCAGGCAGATCTCCCGCGTCGCCCGCAAGCCGTCCATGATCGGCATGCGCAGGTCAAGCAGGGCGACGTCGGGGGTCAGCTCACGGGCCAGGTTGACGGCTTGCTGCCCGTTCTCGGCCTCGGCCACCACCTCGAAGCCCTGGGATGGGCTGCACAACAGGCAGATGGCCTGCCGAAACAGCCGGTGATCATCTGCAATCAACAATCGGATCATGCTAACAACCCCGATGGCAAACCGGCCGGCCACCGCGCGAGCCAGCGCGATGTCGGTCTGGTTCAGGCCATGTGGCACGGGGGAATCCACATTGGGCGAACCGGTCGGCTTGCCATTTCCCCGTCGAGAGGGATCGGCGCCTGCCCTTGAATGGGACAGGCGCCACATGCGCGACTGCCAGATTGCCTCGCACAGTGGGCAGTTTAGCATAGGCGAGAGCCAGGGTCTATTGCACTTTAGAGCAATATTTCCTTGTCCGCGGCTAAAGGGATCCAACAGGTCGAGAAAGGGGCGGCCCTCGAGGGGGTTTCCGAGCGTCTTCAGCGCGGCCGGGTTGCCTCCGGCGGCGTTGCCCGACGGATCGAGGAACAGGACGATCTTCCGAGAACCTCCTGATACGGATTCTTCGCTGTGGCGCGCCGTTGACAGGACTTGTTGGCACAGCCGAGCTTTGCACTGCGGTCAGAATGACGGCCCAAGGGTTTCATGGGTGCCCCTGTGCCGCCGCAACGGCATGGGGGGCTCAGGGGCGCCGGCCAGGAAGGCTACGGCGATGGCTTCGTTCAACACCTGGCCTGCCGGCCGGCAGATCCGATGGGCAGGATGAGCGTGAATGTGCTGCCCTTGCCGGGCGCGCTCTTCACCCGGATCTGGCCCCCGTGCCAGCGGGCGATGGCGGCTGCCACGGCCAGGCCCAACCCGAGGCCGCCATGGCGGCCGACCTCGCCTTGCCCGCCGCGGAAGAAAGCCTGGAACAGGCCCCTCTGGTCCTCGGCGGAGATGCCCGGCCCCGTGTCGCAGACGGCAATGGCCACGGTGCTTGCCTTGCCGGCCGGGAGAGCGCGGCCTTCAGAACCGACGGTGACCCGCACGGCGCCCCCGGACTGCGTGTAAGTCAGGGCATTCAGGACGATGCCATCGAGCGCTTTGCCCAGCAGCCGCTCGTCCCCATCGCACCAGGCCTCTTCCGCGCCCGGTGTACAGAGGAAACTGATCCCCTTCTCCTCGGCCATCGCCAGCCGGGGCGTCACGACGCGGCTCACCAGTGTGTGGATTTCGACCGGCTCCCTGGCCAGGCTATCCGCGCCCAGATCGATCCCTGAGAAATCGAGGGCGGCGAGGATCATGTCCTCGAGCTCCTGCTCGGCTTGCAGGGCGTTGGCGAGATAGGCGGCATGCTTGGCCGGCGGCGCGACCTCGAGCAGCTGGAGGGACGTCTTGATCAGTGACAGCGGGGTGCGCAGCTGGTGCGAGATGTTGGCCAGGAACCGGCCCTTGAGCCTTTCCAGTTCCATCAGGCGGATGTTCTGGATGCGGATCTCGTCCGTGCGCGCCCGCACCTCCTCTTCCAGGTGGGTGTTCAAGCGCTGCAGCTGTTCGCTCTGGCGCACCTGAGCATCGTAGAGCTGGCCGGCCGCCTCCAGGTCGCCCCGCAGCACGTCCACGTCCCACGGTTTCTCGCGGTAGCGAAACACCTGCCCGATGTTGATGGCCTCGATGACCGCCGGCAGGTCCGAATATCCGGTCAGCAGGATGCCGATGGTGAGGGGGGCGCAACGGTGGGTCTCGGCCAGGAGCTCCACGCCGGTCATGCCCGGCATGCGCTGGTCGGTCACCAGGATGGGGATTTCGCGTTCGGCCAGCATCTGTAGCGCCTCAGGGCCGGAGGTGGCCACGCACACCTCGAATTCCCTACGCAATACCCGCTCGATCGAGCTCAGCACACAGGGTTCGTCATCCACCACCAGGACACGCCGCTTGCCCGCCCCGCCAAAAGTTGGGGCACGGGGTGCCGGCGCTGCCACTTTGCATTCCATTGGCTGCTCCGTATCCGACCACGACATCATAAGGCGCCGGGGCGGCACGGTCAATTGCACCAAAGGACAATGAAAGGGCTCAGTCCTTGGGCGAGACGGCCCGCAGCCTCTCGCCGATTCGTACCAGCTCCGCCAGTGAATCGGCTCGCATCTTCGCCATCGCCCGGCTGCGGTGCACCTTGACCGTCTGTTCGGTCACCGCGAGCTGCCGGGCGATCTGCTTGTTCGGCATGCCGGCTACCACCAGGTGAAAGACCTCCCGCTCCCTGGGCGTGAGCGTGGCGTAGCGCCCCTCGGCCTCGCGCTGGTCGCGCAGGCCGGCCTGGCTGCGGCGATCCCTGTCCAGCGCCTCGTCGATCGCCCGCAGCAGCTCGCAGTCGGTGAAGGGCTTGGTGAGGAAATCCACGGCGCCGGCCTTCATGGCCTGGACCGTCATCGGGATCTCGCCGTAGCCCGTGATGAAGATGATCGGGATGTGGAGGTCTGTGGACTGCAGGTACGCCTGCAGATCGAGGCCGTCCTGCCCCGGCAGGCGCACGTCGAGCACGAGGCACCGCGGCGCCTCGCGGCGGGCGGCCCGCAGGAATTCCGCAGGCGAGGCAAAGGTCTCGACGTGCAGGCCCTCCGCGGCCAGCAGCCGGCCCACGGCGCGGAAGACGGCGGCATCATCGTCCACCACATACACGACAGGATCGGGGCCGGGCATCATTCGGCCTCCGGGGCAACCGGCAGGGCGATGTGCAGGGTGACGCCCCGCTCCGGGTTGCGGGTCGCCCAGATCCGTCCGCCGTGCGCGCGCGACGATGGTCTGCGCGATCGGCAGGCCCATGCCCAGCCCGTCCGGCTTGGTCGTGTAGAAGGGCTCGAAAACCCGTGCCAGCTCCCGCTCATCGAGCCCGGCGCCCGCGTCGCACACGTCGATCTGGATCGTGGACGGGCCGCTATGGGCGCTGGATACGGCCAGCTCGCACGCATCCGGCTGGCAGCCGTGCATGGCATCCAAGGCGTTGAGCAGCAGGTTCAGGAGTGCTTGCTGCAATTCGATCTGATCCCCGTGGAGGGGCGGGAGGCCCGGCTCGAGATGCGTGCGCAGGGCGATGCCGCCCAGCTGCAACCGGCCCTTGACCAGCGGGATCGTCTCGACGATCAGCTGGTTGATGTTCAGGGGCGTGCGCCGCGGCTCGGCCTTGCGGAGCAGGGCGCGCAGCCGGCGGATGACGTCTCCCGCCCGTTGGCCGGCGGACGCGATGTCACCCAGCGCCGCGCCGGCTTCCGCCAGGTCCGGCGGGTCGGCGTCGAGCAACCGCCTTGCCGCATGGGCGTTGCTCACGATGGCGGTGAGCGGCTGGCTAAGCTCGTGGGCCAGGGTCGCGGTCAGCTCTCCCATCGAGCGCACGCGCGTCACGTGCTCGATCTGCTCGCGCTGGTCCCGGATGGCGTCTTCCATCATCTTGCGGGCGGTGATATCCTCGCTCACCCCGATCATATACACGGGCTCGCCGGCCGGCTCCCGCACCAGCGACGAGGTCAGGCTCGTCCAGACCACGGTGCCGTCCTTGCGGATGTACCGTTTTTCCATGGCATAGGTACCGAATTCGCCTGCCAGCGCGCGTTCCCTGAGCACAATGTTGTCGGCGAGGTCGTCGGGGTGTGTGATGTTGCGGAAGGTGAGCGCGGACAGCTCACCCTCGGTGTAGCCCAGCATCTCGCAAAACTTCCGGTTGGCGCGCAGGAACCGTCCTTCCGGCGTCGTGAGCGCGATCCCCAGCGCGGCCTGCTCGAACACCCCGCGGAAACGGGCCTCGCTGTCCCTCAGCGCCACCTCCGCATTCGTGCGCTCGCTGATGTCGGTGAAGAAGGCCACCCCGGCCGGGCCGTCGGCCAGGGATGCCAGCGTCACCGCGATGTGGACCGGGATTTCCGCCCCATCCTTGCGCAGCGCCACCAGGTCATACTCGGTTGGCTCGGGCTGCTGCCCCGCGCGGCGCTGCATCCGCGCGGCCACCATGGCGCGCGAAGCGCGGGGCGATCAGGTCGAGGATGGCGCAGCCGGCCAGCTCGCCGGCGCGCTCGTACCCGAACATCCGCAGGCAGGCCGGGTTGACGTAAGTGTTGATGCCCTTCCGGGAGATGGCAATGGCCACCGGCGCCTGTTCGATCAGGGCGCGGAAACGGTCTTCGCTCTCGGACAGCGACCGCAGGGCGGCCTGCGTCTGCGACTCGGCAGCTTTACGCGCGGTGATGTCCCGGCTCGTGCTGACGATTGCCGCAATGTCGGGATTGCTCAACAGGTTGAGCGACATCGTCTCGAGCCAGCGCCAGGTGCCATCTCTGTGGCGGATGCGGTATTCCGTCGTCAGCGGCGACCCGGGAAATTGCAGGAGCTGATCGTGGTAACGCCGCAGGACGTCACGATCGTCTGGGTGCGCGGGGTCGAAAGCACCCTGGCCGACGCGTTCCGCGTCGGTGTAGCCGTTGATGTTGGCGAACGAAGGGCTGCGATAGGTGATCCTGGCATCCTGATCGCAGAATGAGATGCCGTCGTGGCTGTTCTCGACCACGGCGCGGAATTTTGCTTCGCTTCTCCTGAGCGCTGCCTCCGCGCTTGCGCTCGCCGATGTCCATAGCGACGCCCAGGATGCGTAGCGGGTGCCCTTCTCGGTCACGCTCGACGACCTGCCCATGTGATTCGATCCATTTCCACGCGCCGGACCTGGCCAACAACCTGTATTCGGCGCTGATCTCGTCGCAGCGGCCGGCCATCACCTCGGCGTGCATGCGGGCGACGCCCGGCCGGTCGTCCGGGTGCACGTACGCTTGCCAGCCGATCTCGTGCAGCTCGTCCGGCTCGTACCCCATCACGCTCGCAAACTCGGCGCTGACCGTTCCCCTCCCCGTCGGCAGGTCCATCTCGAAGATGCCCTGCTTGGAGGCCGCCAGCGCCAGCCGTAACCGTGCCTCGCTGGCCTCCAACGCTTTCTGAGCCCGATGCCTGGCCAGGGCGATGGCCACGTTCTCGCACAGCCGCTCGAGCTGCCCGATGCGCTCCCAAGAGAAGCGACCTTCGCGGTGGTCGTCCAGCTGCAGCAGGCCGTAGGTGACCCCGCCCGCGCAGCGGAACCAGCGCCACGGACTCGTAACCTTCGCCGTTGCAGCGGACCCGCGTGCGGGCCTGGCGATCGGCCTCCGTGGTGGAGACGAGCAGCCGGGTCGTGCCGTTGGTCCAGAAGCTGCCCCGCTCGGTGAAGAACGGCTGCACGGGATCGGTGCGGCCGCAGAGGACGTTGCCGCACATGCACTCGAGGACCGCATTGCCCATGGCATCGCGCGCGATGCCCCGGTCCGCGTCCCGGGCGCAGAGCGAATTCTCCCTCTTTACGAACCGCGCCGGGAAACCGCTCGTCTCGAAATAGGGGAAATCATCGCCTTCCTGCAGGCGAGATCCGGCGGCGTCGCAGCCCGACCAGGCTTGCATCAGCTGCCACGCCCCGCGCGATCATGCCTGGCAGATCGCTCTCGGCGTCCAGAACGCGCAGCAGCCGCAGCGTGATCTCCCGCTCTTCCTCCATTCGTCTGGACGCGGTGATATCGTGCATGAAAGCTATGCTGGCCGGCCCGTCGGCCAGATCCACGAGCGCGACGGCGATGCCCACCCACAGCTCCGATCCATCCTTGCGGAGCCCCACCATCTCATAGCTGACGGCGCCGGCAGGCCTTGCCTGCGCCGCAGGTCGTCCGCGGCCACCACCTCCCGGCTCTGCGGCGCGACCCCCTCGAGGATGGGCCGGCCGAGCATCTCCTCCGAGTCCTCGAAGCCGAACATCCTGGCGCAGGCCGGGTTGGCGTAGGCCGTCCGGCCATCGCGGGAGATGTGGACGGCCACGGGCGCATCCTCGATCAGCGTGCGGAAACGAAGCTCGCTCCTGTGCGGCTTCCTGGAGCGCCGCTTCTTCGCGCCGGCCTCCCGCAGGGCGAGGGATTCCGCCTGCTTACGCGCCTCGACTCCGTCTCTATCCGCCTGAGCGACCGCCGCTGCTCGCTTGCGGCGACGAATTGCAGGCCCAGGACCAGCAGGATGATCATGACGAGGCTGCCTTCGGCAAAGGCGTCGCCGTAAGGGATCACGTCCGGCGGTAGCAGGCCAGACCGGCCTGCCACCAGCAACAGGAGCCCCGTGAGCGCGCACCGGCGCCTGCGGCGAAGCCCCACCTCTCGCCCAACACCACCCCGATGGCAAACACGATGGCAACATAGTCGTAAACGGCCGGCCCCCGGATGCCGCCGGCGGTCCACGCAGCCGCGGTGATGATCGCCCATCCACCGGCGCCGAGAAACAGGGTCGCCCAGATCAGCCGGCCGCGCCGGATCAGGACGAATGCGACCAGCGCCATGGTGTCCACGCTGGCTATCATGGCCCACCAACGTTGCGCATGTTGGGGCAGGAGCACCACGGCGACCAGCAGCGGCTGACAAGGCTCACCGGCCGGGGAGAGAGAGAGAGAGAGAGAGAGAGAGAGAGAGAGAGAGAAAAAAAAAAAAAAGAGAGAGAGAGAGAGAGAGAGAGAGAGAGAGAGAGAGAGAGAGAGAGAGAGAGAGAGAGAGAGAGAGAGAGAGAGAGAGAGAGAGAGAGAGAGAGAGAGAGAGAGAGAGAGAGAGAGAGAGAGAGAGAGAGAGAGAGAGAGAGAGAGAGAGAAAGAGAGGGAGAGAGAGAGAGAGAGGAAGAGAGAGAGAGAGAGAGAGAGAGAGAGAGAGAGAGAGAGAGAGAGAGAGAGAGAGAGAGAGAGAGAGAGAGAAAGAGAGAGAGAGAGAGAGAAAGAGAGAGAGAGAGAGAGAGAAAGAGAGAGAGAGAGAGAGAGAGAGAGAGAGAGAGAGAGAGAGAGAGAGAGAGAGAGAGAAGGGGC
>CAWEHT010000180.1:0-18187 GCA_963808455.1 uncultured Chloroflexia bacterium
TTACGATAGAAGATGTGGTTGGCTGGCTTGCCCCACGCCTTTTCCTGGTCGTCGATGCGTTCGGCCACCACGCGCAAAGCATCCGTGCTCGCGAAATCTGCGGCCATGTATTGCATGCTGCCGGCAAATCGATCCCAGGCCGCCGGGTCTGCCTTGCCGCGCGGCGAGAATTGATCTACACCCTCACGGAGGTGCTGGCACCACTCTTCGGTGCTCATCTCTTTCTTGTCGACGCCGAACACCGCGAACGCGGAAGTAAGCCGGCCGGCGGCATGCAAGCTGTAGAGCGCGGGGATCAGCTTGCGCCAGGTCAGGTCACCTCCCGCCCCGAAGATGACCAGAACGGCGGGGCCAGGCCGCGCCGAGTGACGTGAGCTCATATTCGATCAGCCCTTTCAGCTCTCCGGAGAGCGTCATCTGCCGCTGGGTGAAGTCCAGCCATACGCTCTGGCCGAACTCCTCCAGTTTACGTAATGGGTTGTTACCATCAAATATCCTCCAGCACGTCTGGATTCAGCGCACGCTTGATTCTGGACCAGGCCACGAGTCGCCATTGCGCTGGTTCCATCGCTGAAGATCAGGAACGGCCTGCGGCCTGGCGTCGCGAGCGGGCCACGGCATCGATCGTGACCGCCAGCAGCAAGACCGCGCCGGTTGCCATGAACTTGATGGAGCCGGAAAAGTACTCTTGCCAGCGTGGATTATTATAACGTGTGCCATGCAAATTTGCAATCATCCTGAGCTTGAGCCCCTGGCTCTGCTCGGGCGCCCGAGACCAAGGCTGGTGCGGGAGTCCCCTCCGGCACCAGTCTGAGCTGGTCGGGTAGCGTTGGGCTGAGGGCGAAAGAGGCTCACGGTTCGTGCCGGCGGCCTCAGCTTCTGCCTGCCAGCAGTTTGAGCGCGTCTCCGGCCGCGACCGGCACTCCCAGGATGGGCTCCATGCTTTAGCTAATCCTGTACCATATAAGTGCCGCACTTGATATGCCATAAGCTTATATGCCAAGAGTCCTGGCCGGCGAGGGGATGCTGAAGATTGCAGATAGAAACGCTCACGCGGAGCCGAATGGTGCCGCGTGAGCGCATTTAGCGCGAGGAGCGCGGCCAGGTCTTCTGGCCGCAAGGGTTTCTTGCTATCGGATCAGCCGCCGCTCTACCTTACTCATCGGCCACCTGGTGCTCGGTCTGGCTGCGCCTGACGGTGGTCCTGTCAAGCAGCTGGACGGCGTGCAGGAGCTGAGTATCTCCACTGGCCTGCAATTGGGCGGCGCTCAGGCCGCGCTCTGCTTCAGGCGTCAGCAAATCGACCTGTGCCGGCAGGTCCACCTTGATGTCGGGTGTGATGCCCTGATGCCAGATGACCCGCCCTTTGGGAGTGAGCCACTCTTCGGTTGCCAGCAACAGCGCTGAGCCGTCGGACAGGTTGAACTCGTTGAGGACCGTGCCGGTGCCAAACGTCGTGGCGCCCAGAAGTGTCGCCGCGTTTGGCATCCTGGAGGGCGCCGGCGACGATCTCGGCGGCGCTGGCCGTGCCCCCGTTAATCAATACGACTGTAGGCAGGCTCGTCGTGGAGCTGCTTGCCTGGACAGGCACGGCCGTGATCTGGCCCTGCGCATTCTTCTCCTCGAGCACATTTCCGGTGTGCAGAAAGTCGCTTGTGACCCCGATCGCTTCGCTGAGCAGGCCCCCAGGATCGTTGCGCATATCCAGGATGATGCCAGTCGAACCGTGTTTGGCTGCGTCGGCCAGGGCCGAATCGAGATCCTTTGTGGCACCGTCGCTGTAGCCGGCGATGCGGATGTCAACAAGTGTGGTGCCGGGCAGGTATTCCCAGGTGACGCTGTGCACCTCGATGCGGGCGCGGATGAGGGCGACGTCGTGCGGCTGCCCACCGGAGGATTGGATAGTCAGCGTGACCTTGGTGCCCGCAGGCCCCAGGATCTTGGCTACCACCTCGTCAAGCGTCAGGCCGCTAATATCGTTCCCATCGACCTTAAGGATCACGTCGCCAGGCTTGAGGCCCGCCTCTTGCGCGGGTGACCCGTCCATGGGCGCCACGATGACCACATGGTTGTCCTTCATTTGAACTTCTGCGCCGATGCCTTCAAAATGCCCTTGCGTGAAGTTCTGCTCTTGCTGGCGCATGGCAGGTGTCAAGAAAGTGCTGTGGCCGGTGTCTCCCAGGGCATCCACCATGCCGCTGATGGCAGCATAGGTCAATTTCTGGGGCTGGGCAGCCGTGGAATCCACATAGGAACGGTGGATGAGGTTCCATGCTTCATTGATCAGTCCGATGTTGAGGGTGTTGTTGTTGCTCGTCTGGCTTGCAGGCGCTGCCAGCACCTCGCGATCCAACACCGCGCCACCCAGTCCCCCGATCAGCAGGGAGAGCACGATCAAGCAAGTGAGCGCCAGCCGGCGTAACGGTGCTTTCATGTTCGCTCCAATTCCACATGGATAGACGTGCCGGATGCCGCAGCGGGCTCGGCCAGACGTCCTTGCGCCTCTTCGATCAGCGTGGTTATCACCACCGCGACGGGTATGGCCAACAGGGTACCAGGAAGTTGGGCAGCTTTGCCTCCGATCAGCAGTGCCAGAAGCACGAGGGCGGGGTGCAGGTTCGTCACACGCCCGTAGAGCGCCGGCGCCAGCACGTGGCCCTGGAGCTCGGCCAGGACAAGATACAGGAGTGCAACATATATGGCCAGAACAGGGTTGACGGAGAGGGCACTGATCAGGGCGAGGATGAGAGCTACCAGCACCCCGACGTAGGGTATGAAGTCCAGCAAGCCCCCGATGATCCCGATGCTGAAGGCAAACGGCACGCGCAGGAGAAACAGGACGCTGCTAGAGGTGACGGCGAAGAAAAGCGCTATGGCAACCTGTGCCCAGAGCCACCGCGTCAAACGCGACCGCAGCGCTCTCGAGACTCGCCACGCTCGAGGTCGTTGGGCCTGGGGCAGCCACGTAGCGATCAGTTGTGTGCCGATCGAGGGATCGACCGCGAAGATGAAGGCCAGCACCAGGACGACGGCCAGATCTACTACCAGCTCCCCAACGTTCAGCAGTGCCACCAAGGCAGGGCCCAGCATCCCCTGTGCGGCCTGTCCCACGCTCTGTGGCAGCAGGCCGGCGCTTGAAGGCAACAGATCTCCGACCACTGGCACCGCGCGGGAGCGCGACCAAGCCCCGGCTCAAAACCTCTGGCAGTGTCCGCCGGATATGGCGGGTCTCGACTCGCAGCACCGGCAGCAGCAGGTGTGCCAGCAGTACGAACGCGCAGAATAATAGCCCGTAAAGCAGCAGCACGGCCACCGCACGCGGGATCCGCTTCTTTTCGAATAAATCAGCCAATGGGGCGATGGCCAGACACAAGAGGTAGCCTGTCAGGAGGACCGCGGCGACGTCGAAGATCAGGTCCGCCTCACGTATGACTAGCCAGAGTGCAAAGCCCAGGCCGGCCAAGCCAAGCCAGGTCCCGAGGTTTGGCCGCCAGGCCGACGGCGGCGTCACCACTGTGACTTGCCTCCCCTTACAATTTTACGTAGAATAGTATGATCGACCTCCTAAGATTGTAGAAGGTTGCAGAGCTGTCGTCAAGAGGCAAATGAGCGACTTGGCTTTTTACGACGCCCTGGCGCCGCTGTTTGACGTGATGACCGACTGGGAGGCCCGGCTTGCCGCCGAAGGCCCATTTCTGCGCGCCATTCTCGCGGAAGTTGGCGCGCATTCCGTGCTCGACGTCGCCTGTGGGAGCGGAGGGCACGCCTTGGCCCTGGCCCGGTGGGGCTACGCGACGGCGGGAGTCGATGCCAGTTCGCCGATGGTAGCCCTGGCTCGTTCCAAGGCCGCCAGAGCCGGGCTCGAGGTACCATTCGCAGTGGCCGAACTGGCCGGATTGCCCGAGCAGTTTGGCGAGCAGAAATGGGATGCGGTGCTGTGTCTGGGCAATTCCCTGCCCCACTTGCTGACCGACGAAGATTTGATTGGGGCCCTGCGCGGCATGGCCGCCGTCATGTCGCCCGGTGGGCTGCTCCTGCTGCAAAACTTGAATTATGACCTCCGCTGGCAGACACAGCCCAGGTTCTTCTTACCTCAAGGGGGCAGCCTGAATGGCCAGGAAGTGCTGGTCTGGCGTTTTGCCGATTACGACGTGACTGCCGGGCGCATCGCGTTTCACGTTGCGCTCTTCCGCAAGGCCCCGAAGGCCGGTTGGACTGTTGAGGTGCACACCACTCCCCAACGCCCGCTACTGAAGGCTGCCATCGAACAGAGCCTGGCAGCCGCGGGGTTCGAGGCAGCCCGCGCCTACGGCCAGATGACGTTGCCGGCGCCGCCTTTTGACCCCGCCAGCTCGGGGGATCTTGTGATCGTGGCGCGCCGCGGTCCCGCTTTGTGACGGGCAGCGACGCGCCACGACGGCCCGCCGGCGCCCCGATGGGCGGCGATCAAGAGGGACTATCGACGGTAAACAACCATCCGTCGTTTCAGTTGGTCGCTTTGGCGACGCGCCTACGGCCCCGCTGGATATGGTGGTAAAGGTAATATGCCACCGCAGCCACGATGACTATAGCTATGGGGAGGTCGAACGGTCGCATGGCTGTCCGCAGCGACAGCCAGTTGCTGCCGAGCACGAAACCGCCGTAAGACAAAAGGCCACACCAGATCAACGAGCCGGTGAACGTAAAGATCGCGAAGCGCACGAAATTCATCCTCACGATGCCGGACGGCAGGGAGATGAAAGTGCGCACGACTGGCAGTAGGCGCGAGATGAAGGCAGCCCAATCGCCCCAACGCCCGAACCAGCGGTCTGCCTGGTGCAGGTCTTCTTCGTTGACGAGGATCCAGTGTCCATACCGCTGGATCAGCGGGCGTCCGCCCCAAGCGCCCAGGCCATAGCTGAGCATGGAGCCCAAAGTGCAGCCGGTTGCGCCGACCAATGCGCCAACGACGATGGCGAACAGCGGGGTGCGGCCGAGGGCCTCAGCCAGCATCCAGCCTGCGAGCGGCATGGTCACTTCGCTGGGCACGGGGATGTTACAGCTTTCCACGATCATGATTACCAAGACCCCGGGCCAGCCGATGGTCTGTAACAGGTGGGTCAGAAACTGGACGATGTGCTCTTCGATCAAGCATGCCTCCGGGAGGGAAGTGCGCAGATTATAACATTGCGGTCTGCCTGTGGGCAAAAGAACCCCGGAGGTTGCTGCGCCCGGCCAGGCCTGTTTGACGCCCATCTGGGCCGGCCGTATAATGCGTTTCCAACATGTCACATATCCAAGTCAACGGTGCGCAGATCCATTATGATCTGTTCGCCTGGCAGCGATGCCATATGGGGGGTGCCCCGCTGATCTTGATCCATGGTGCTGCCGGCACCGGCGCCTCGGCCTGGAGCGAGGTCGCTCCCTTGCTCGCCCGCCACTACCAGGTGATCGTGCCTGACTGTCGCGGTCATGGGCGCAGCACCAACCCCGGGCACGGCTATGCCTTCCGCGAGATGGCAGCCGATCTCGTCGAGCTGGTGCGCCGGCTTGGGCACACGCGCGCACATTGGGTCGGCCATGGTCACGGCGGCAGAGTAGCTTTGGTCGCGCTCCTCGAATATCCGGAGGTGGTCCAGACATGCATCTTGCAGGCCACCCCATCCCAGGTGACCCAGGAACTGGCCTATACGTGGCTTGACCTTTTTGACCCTAACCGCCTCGCCGTCCTGGCGCCTGAGCGTGCCGAGAGCCTTATGGCATTGCATAGCTCGATGCACGGCGCTCTGTATTGGCGTGAGCTGCTGCAAGCCACGCTCGAGGAGACACTGCTTCAGCCAGGCTATGCGCGCGACGATTTGGCCCTGATCCGCCGGCCTGTCCTGGTTATCCAGGGCGCGCTGGATGAGGTCTTTGGCTCTGAGGCTAACGGTCGCTGGCTGGCGCGTCAGATCCCCGGCGCCGAAGCCTGGTTCCCGTCGGCTGCCGGCCATGACGTGCAGCGAGACCAACTCTGGCCCTGGTGTGAACATGTGTTCGATTTCCTTGCGCGGCGAGGGGACGACGCCAACAACGCGCTGGACAGCCTGGCGCGCGCCTGTTTTGACGATCCGCGCACGACGGTATTTAGCGTCCACGCCGAGGAGTTGGCACCCGAGCCGAGGCGCGGGCGTTCCTCGGTCATCGCCCCGACGTTTGCCGAGCAAGCTACCAGCGAGGCCCTCGAGGGCGAGGTCTGGTGGGATGCACCTGCACCGCTGCGGCTCGTGGGCCAGGTGCTGGTAGATGGTCAGCGTGAGGCGGCCCTGGCTGCGGTAAAAGCGATAGCCTGGCCTTCAGCATCGATCAGCGATGAGGTCCAGGTGCTGCTGAATGATCACACGCCTTGGGCGCTGGCTAACGCTGTGGTGGCCGACCTTCGCCGGCTGCCCGATGGCAATGCCGAGAGGATCAGCCAGCTCTTGCCCGGCGAGACGGTGCGTTTGCTGTACGAGAGCGATGGATGGGCGCACGTCTGGGCAGAGGCTGACGGCTATGTGGGATGGGTCGAGGGCGCCGCGTTGTGGCCCTGCCCCGACAGCGGCGTCGGCACGTGCTTTCTCCAGCGCTGCTGATGCCCTGGTAGCGGCGGAGCTTGCTACGGCCTACCCACGGCCGGCCCGCTCCGCCGGGCCGGTTGGCAAGCTGCCTTTTGGCACGATGCTTCCGGTGATCGCCAGGCGGCGCGGTTGGGCCGAGCTACAACTGCCGGACGGCCGGTCCTGGTGGGTGGCGCAGACTGACCTCTTACCCCTCGCCGACCGGCCAGCAAGAGATGCGGCTGGCATCGCCCGCGCTCTCGAACTGATGCGCCGATGTGTGGGCGCACCCTACCTGCCCGGAGGGCGTACGCCTTTTGGCTTCGACAGTGTCGGCCTCGCTCAAGCTTTTCTGCGCCTGCTTGGCGTGCCGGCTCCGCGATCTCTGGAGCGGCTATGTCAGGCTGGTCAAGCGGTCGCAGAAAGGCCCGAGCCCGGGGATCTGCTCTTCTTCGCCCACGAGCCGGTGCAAGATGAGCAGAGACGTCTGGCTGGCGGCGAGCGAATATCGCATGTTGCCATATCGCTTGGGGGTTTCGATCTGCTGCAGGCGGGTGGCGGCGCGCTCTGCGTAAACTGTCTCGGCCTCGAGCCCGCGCAAACTCCGGCGGCGGCCTGGTTGCAGCGCCACCTGGTGGGGTCGCGTAGATATGTGGGAGGGTGAAAATGCCTGTGTACATCGTCTACATGCAAGTCAAGCCTGAGTCGATCGCGGCGTTCGTGGCGGCCACCAAGGAGAACGCACGCCACAGCATTCAGGAACCAGGAATAGCGCGATTTGATGTCCTTCGACAACAAGATGACCCCACACGCTTCGCGTTCGTGGAAGTGTATCGTACCGAGGAGGCCCATGCGCGCCACCGGGAGACTGCCCACTATTCGGCCTGGCGCGATGCCGTGGCCAATATGCTGGTCGAGCCGCGCACGCATGGTTCGTATACCAATGTGTTTCCGGGCGAATAGGAATGGTGTCAGGTGCCTTCGAGGGCGGTAAGGATGGAGGACTGTCAAAGGCCGGGGCTACAGCGCGAGAGGCAGGACGGATGGATCATGGATCACGGACCGCGCGGGACTGCGTGTGACTGACGATGAATGACCCATCGTGCACCGAGCACGGCCGCCATGCCGCGCGGTTCCATGCTGGGTAAACTCGGGGGCCGGCCGGGTGTGCACCTTCGCCGCCGCTATGTGTGGTTCGGTTTCCTGCTGTTCGATCTTCTGGCGCTCGCCACCATCACACTCTTGATTCACCATTCCTCGCGGGGCCTCCAGGCAAGAGCCGGAAGCAGTGTCGCGAGCGCGAGCGGCGTGCCGGGAACGGGCATGGCAACGGCAGTGCCCACCGCCAAGCAGGGCATTTCGCCGCCGCCGACCTATGCTTTCGCCGCGCAGGCGAATTCGCCGCTCCCGGTTCCGACCTCCATTAGCATCGCACCGTCCCCGGAGCCGCTAACGGGATCGGCAGGGCTCATCGCCAAGATCGAGATCGTATGGCTGCACGATGGCGCCTCGCTCGCCGACGCCAATCTGGCCAACATCACCGCGTACGTGACGCAGGCGCCGGGGGTGCCGCTCCCCTGTGGCGCACAGCCGGTCGTGCGCCTCTGGCGGGCACAGGAGGCACAGCCTGCGCACCCCGTTGCCCTGGGTCAGCGGCGCATGTTCACCGCGCGAGGACACACTTTTCCGGTGTGGGACTTCAATGATGTAGACGTGAGCACGGCGCGCGATCCGGCCAACCGGCTCAAATTCTTTGTCACCGTTGATGGCCATGAACGCGGCACAATATCTGGATTCACGGCGCCGACTCGCGCACGCTGTTTCCGCAAGTCGATGTGCCGATCCAGGCAACCGACCAGCGGCCCGCTGCCGTCGAGGCGCGGCATCGAAGTCCTCTGGCCGCACGGCGATTTGCCTCCGGAGCAGGCCAGACAGGCCAATATCACGGCGTATCTGTTCGATGCGAATTCCGGTAGAGCTCTCTCTCCTGGCATGGCCTGGCATCCAGTGGTGCGCGTGCACTGGAGCCTGAACAATGATGCCGACCAGGGGCCGGCCAGCAGCATCATGGGCAAGCCCCGCACCGTGGTCACGCCTAACGGGTTGCAACTCCTCGCGTGGGACTTCAACGACATCGATGTAAGCCGTGCGCTCGATCCCCTGAACAAGATGCATTTCTGGATTACCGTCGATGGCACGCCCACTTTTTCTAACATCTGGACTTACGGGGCAGTGGCTGCGACCATTTATCCCGTGCCGGACCTCCTCAACTCCTGCCAATGAACTGCGCCCAAGGCTGCTCTCGCCGGACCCGGCTTGACAGGCTTGACCGGCGTGCCGGTTTCGGCTATGCTTCCGGCGTGGTTTCCTCATCTTCGCCGACACTCTAGCCCGGAGATCATTCCTTTATGCCCAAGCCCCCACTCCGCACGCCACCGGTCGCGTTACCTTACCGTTGGCTGGTGCTTGGGTCGTTCGTTGTCCTGGCAGGACTGGCGGCATCGTTCAGCTGGCAATTCATGGGGCCGCCCGCGATGGCTTCCGCAGGGGCGCCGCCGCCAGACCGCAGGGCAAGCGTCCCGGTTCAGCCCTTGGCCCTGCCCTCTGGCGCTTCCTCTTCCGGGGGGCTGCCGGCCGCAGCGACGCCGGGCGGCTCGCAGCAGTTCATGCCGTTGCTATCCATAGCTCCCACCCCGACCCCGACCCTGGTGCCCTTGCCGCCTGCCACGGCCACGCCTTCCGGCATACGCGCCTCAGATCTCGGCCTGGTCTGGGTCAACTCGGCGGAGAACCTCAGCGACAACGCACGCATCCAGCGCGGCGTCAGCACCGGTGCCCGGCTCGACCGTTTTCCTCTGTATTGGAACGAGATCGAGGCGCAGGCCGGCCAATTTCAATGGGGTGGGCAGGACAAGGCTTTGCTTGCCGACGAGGCCCAGGGGCTGGGTGCCCTCCCGATCCTGTTAGGCGAGCCCGCCGCCTACTATCCGACCGGCGCGCCCGCTGTGACGCTCCCGAGGGTGGGCGGCAGCTTCCTGCGCTATGGCCCGGGGGCCGGCGCACGCGGCGCGGCAGCAGCCTCGTGTCACGCAGAGCTGTTCGGGGGGCGGCCCGCCGGCCCCGCGTGATCTCGACCAGCCGCCCTTTGCCGACGGCACCTGGCTGCCAGGGCCCGGCAAGGTGGTGAGCGAGAGCAATCCCTGGGGATACTTCGTTGACCGGGTCGTCAAACGCTATGGCCCGGGTGGCATCCTCACGGGGTTGCCCGTGCGCCAATGGGAGATTCTGGAATGAGCCCGACCTGTGCGAGTTCTGGTCCGGGACGGCTCAGCAGTATGCGCTGCTCTTGAAGGTGGCCTACCTGGTGATCAAGAACGATGATCCGGGCGCCACCGTCGTATGGGCGGGCCTGGCGCACTATGAGCAGCCCAACTTTCTGACGGATTTGCTCGAGGCATTGAGCGCCGACCCCCTGGCCGCCCGGTTCGGTGGCTTCTTCGACGCTGCCGCCGGTCACCAATACTCCATCGTCAGCAACGGCTACTATTGGACCCTGGAAGAACACGCCGCGCTCCAGCAGATGGGGTGGGGCGCCAAGCCGATCTGGATCACAGAGAGCGGTGTCCCGGTGTGCAACGATTTTCCCGGCCCCAGCTGCCCATCGCCGTGGCGTGCCACACCGGAGGAACAGGCGTCCTATATCTGGCAGAATCTGGCATACAGCCGCATGGCGGGCGGCGGCCCTGTCTTCCAGTTTGATTTGTTCGACGATTGTGGCAACGTCGTGGCAAAGAACTCGCCCGACGGATTCGGCCTGGTGAAGAACGAGGCCACAAGCTACTGCTCTCCGGAGAGCGCGACGGCCCGCCTCTCTTATTCGGCGTATTCGCTGGCAGTGCGCTATTTCGCCGGGGCCGAGCTGTTGTGGTCCGACGTGGACCCGGCGACGACGCCGCGTGTCCGCCGCGTGGCCTTTTATGACCCGGTCGCCCAAGAACGGCGCACCTTGTTGTGGGCGCTCGACAACGCGGTCTCGGCTACCGTGAGCCTTCCCGCGGTCGGGACCGAGGCCCGCGAGATCGCCCTGGACGGGGCCCAGACGCTGCTGGCACCGGTGGCCGGTCAGTATACGCTTACTCTGCCTGCGCCGACCAACCGCAACTGGCCCGATGCGAGCACAGCCGGCGGCTACGACACAGGCATCTATGGCCGGCCCGACTTGTTGATCGAGCAGGATACTTCGCCTCCGAGCGCGACAGTGGCCGTGCTGCCGATCACCTCGAGCGTGCAATTCTCCGTTACCTGGCAGGCCACGGACTTCGGCTCGGGCCTGGCGCGGATCGCCCTCTACTACCAACAGGATGGGGGGGCCTGGCAGCTCTGGTGGTCCGGGTTGCCCGCTGGAGACCCCATCACTTCAGCTACGGGCTCGCAACTTTTCCAGGGCGAGGCCGGCCACCGCTATCGGTTTGGGGTGCTTGCGACAGATCGCGGCGGGCAACACGCCTGCAGCGCCGGTCGGCCAGGCTGAAACTGCGGCCTATGCGCCTGCCAACAGCCCGGGGAATGCCCTCAGAAGTTCGTTCAGGCGCGCGATGTCGCCTTCGGAAAGCGTGCCGAGCACCTCGCCGTTCTCGACGACGACTGCCGTGCGGGCCCTGCGTTGAGCCATCTGATCGCGCACGGCTGGCAAGGCATCGGTGGGGCTCACCTGCAGGAAGTCGCGTTCCATTACCTGGCCCACCCGGGCGTCGCTGCCGAGGCGGCGCAGGCCGTCCAGCGCGGCGCCCCGTGTCAGCATCCCAACGAGTCGCCCGCCATCAACGACGAGATAGACTGGCTGCAGCGAATGCAATTGATGGCTTGCCACGTGTGCCAGCGTGTCCAGAGGGTGCAGCTGCCGCCCGGTGGGCTGCAAGACGTTGTGGACGTAAACGCCACGTAACTCCCCATCCATTGTGGCGCGCTGGCGTTCCACGCCCGCGGCGAAGAATACCAACAGCCCCACCAGTGCCAGCGCCAGCAAGCCTGGGCTGGCAAAGGCCGCCACCACCATGGCCACCGCGACGATCTGCGCCACCCAGGCCGCCGCTTGCGTGGCCCGCACGTAGGGTGTGAACATCGCCAGGGCCGCGCGTAGCATGCGGCCGCCGTCCATAGGGAAGGCCGGAATCAGGTTGAACATAGCCAGCAGGGCATTGTCGAATACCAGCACCGCCAGAAGGCTGCGGCCGTCGGCGCCATCCAACAGGAGGCGCGCGAATAATGCCGGGTCACTTAGTAAAGTTGCCCCAACGTATCGTCCGGCCCAGACCAGCAGCAGCGCTCCCATGGCTACCGTCAGCAGGATATTCATGGCCGGCCCCGCGGCCGAAATGGTGAACTCCTGAAACGGGCTCTCTGGCATGCGTGCCATCCGAGCCACCCCACCCAATGGCCACAGCGTGATGTCTTGCACCGCCAGGCCGAACAGCTGGGCGACCAGCGCGTGGGCCAGCTCATGCAGCACCACGCAGGCAAACAGCAGGATCACGAAGGCTTCCATGAAGCCTACACTTCCCAGCAGGTCCGCCCCGCGGCTGTTGACGAATCCGCGATAGCCGGCCCAAGCCACGATCAGCAGGAAGGTGAAATGGACCCGCACCGGTATGCTGCGAACCGTGAACAGTTTCAGAGACCAGGCCATAGGCGTACCTCACTCATCTCGGCGAACCCACAGCAGCTATCGCTGCCCTCAGCGCGGTCGGTTGGTTGCCAACGGAATTGCAAGGCATGCATGCGGTGATACAGGCCATCCGCGTTCTCGACGAGACGGGCGTGGGTCCCTTGCTCTACCACACGGCCATCGTCGAGGACGGCGATCCAATCGGCGTTCACGATCGTGCTGAGGCGATGCGCGATCACAACGGTGGTCCGGCCGCGCATCAGCCTCTGCAAGGCTTCCTGCACGGCCTGCTCTGATTCCGTGTCCAACGCCGAGGTCGCCTCGTCAAGGATCAGGATGCGAGGATCTTTGAGGATGGCCCGGGCGATCGCCACGCGCTGGCGCTGGCCTCCGCTGAGCTTGACACCCCGCTCGCCGACAAGGGTCGCATAGCCGTCGGGCAAAGCGCAAATGAAATTGTGCGCATTCGCCGATCGCGCGGCCGCTTCGATCTCGGCATCCGTAGAGCCAAGCTTGCCGTAGAGGATGTTGTCGTGCACGGTCCCGCTGAATAGCGTCGCCTCTTGTGGCACGATGCCGATCTGCTCGCGCAGGCTGCGCACCCGCACGCGCCGGATGTCGCAACCGTCGATCAGGACGCGTCCCCTCGTGACGTCGTAAAAGCGCGGGATCAAGTTGGCCAGCGTCGTCTTACCGGCCCCGCTCGGCCCCACCAGGGCCACGATCGTGCCGGGTTTGACGTCGAGGTCCACGTCGTGGAGCACCTCTCTCGCCGGCCCACCGTCCCCATAGTCAAAGCTGACCCCTTCGAAGCACACCCGCCCCGCGATGGCTGGCATGACCGGCGCGTCCGGATCGTCATGCATCTCTTCTGGCATGTCCAGCAGCTCGAAAACTCGCTCGCTCGCTCCCATCGCCTGCTGCAGCTGGCTGTATAATCCCGTGAAAGTGCCGATCGGCGCCGCAACCATCATGGTATAGAGCACAAAAGAGACCAGCTGGCCTGGGGTGAGGGCCCCGCGGATGACTTCCCGTCCTCCAAACCAGAGGACGATGGCGATCGAGGCGTAGGCCAGCAGGCTAATGGCCGGCCCAAGGGTCGCTCGCACACGGACCCGGCGCAAGGCGACGTGAAAGAGCTTCTCGGTGCCTTTTCTGTAGCGCGCCTCCTCGAACGGCTCGCCGCGAATGACTTGACGATGCGTACCCCTGCAAGCGCCTGTTCGGCCATGGCGCCGAGCTCCGCCAGCGCGTCTTGTACCTGCCGGCTGATGCGTTGGACGAGGGTGCCGAGGAGCGCTCCGCCAAGCACGGCCAGAGGCGTGGTGGCCAGCATGACGAGCGTCAGTCGCCAATCCATGATGAGGATCAGGACGACGCCCCCGACGAACATGATGAGCTCCGAAAGCAGGCTAAGCAGGGTGGAGGTGACGGCATCCTGGATGACCATAACGTCGTTGCCCAGCCGCGAGAGCAGATCTCCCAACGGGGTGACATTGAAAAAGCCCAGGGGCATGCTTTGCAGCCTGGCGTAAAGCTCCGCACGCAGGTTGGCCACCACCCGCTCTGCCGTCCATCCCAGGAGATAGGTCTGTCCGAAGTCCAGGACGCTTCGCACGGCGAACAGCACCATCAGCCCGCCCGTAATGCGGGTAAGCAGGCCCAGGTCGGCACGAACGAACGCGCTGTCCACCACGCGCTCGCACGCCCCAGGGCAAGGCCAGGGCCAGAAGGCTGTTGGCGGCCAGGATCGCCCCGGCGGCGGCCAGCCGTCCTCGATACGGCCTGACGAAGGCCAGGAGCCGCCGGTACTGGCGAAGGAGATTGTGCAGGAACTGGCGGTCAGGCAGGTTGGAGAACGACACCGCGCCAGTATACCGCAGGCGGCGGGATTGCGGAAGTTGCCCCAGGCTTTGAGGGGTAGCATTATGTCCTCGACGGCTCCTGCGGCGTACAGCCAGTTATGGGCTGCAGCAGTCTGGCGCCCCGCCTGATCGCGGCGCAGCGCACAATTACTTTCAAACCAAATTCAAACTTACCTCTTGACTTTTGCATTTCGCGGATGTAATGTGCTTCTGGCACCTAGAGCAATCGGTGCCTCCTGTCCTCCAGCACGCAAGGGAACAAAGTACTTCGCATTCAAAGGGGGAAATTTCATGGACACCGTCTTGTCAATCCAGGATTTCAGCGCGGCCATGTCTCGCAAGGACGAGGAAAGCCAGCTCGTCAAGATGTTGCGGCAGCTAACTTCGATTGAAAAGCCCGGTGTCGTGCGGGCAATCCATCCGGGGGCCAAGCCGGACGCCGGCTGGTGTGGCTGGTAGGGAACATCAGCTTGCTGATTCGCTCGATGGATACGCTGAATAAGCATTTCGGACGGCGTGTGCTAAAATAGGTACACGCCGTTTTTGTTGCCTGGCATGGCTTCCCCGGCGCAGAACAGGATGGCTCTCGATGCAAGCCGACATCACCGCAGCTTCGCTGCGCGATGCAGTATTTGCCCTGCCGGACCTGGCGGCCTGGCCCGAGGTCTCAAACCTTTTTCCACCCGACGCCGAAGGGGTCCGAACGGACTGGCGGTTGCCGGTCCTGGCCTGCCGCGCGGCCGGTGGCGACGGCGAACAGAGCCTGTACGCGTGCGCTGCCATAGCCTGCCTGCAGATCAGCATCATCCTGGTCGACGATATCCTCGATGAGGACCCGCGCGGCGCGTATCACGAGCTGGGCTACGGGCGGGCCGCCAACCTGGGGCTGGCGCTGCAAGCGGCTGGCCTGGCCCTCATCGACCGGGCTCCCGTCCCTGCCGGGTGCCGAGCCCAGGCGGCCTCGGCGCTGGCACGCGCCGCCCTGACGACTGCCCGCGGGCAGGACCTGGACGTGCAGAACCTGCGGGGCGAAGAGAACTACTGGCAGGTCGTCAGGACCAAGAGCACGCCGTTCTATGCCATCGCGCTCGAGCTGGGCGGACTGCTGGCCGGGGCCGAGCCCGCTCAGGCGGATGGCCTGCACGGCGTGGGCGCCTTGCTCGGCGAGATCATCCAGATCTGGGATGATCTGCTGGATGCATTCGCGGTGCCCGCCAACCCTGACTGGTGCGCCGGGCGCAACAACCTCGCCATCCTCTATGCCCTGACGGCGCCTCACCCGGGGCGCGAGCGGCTGAGCGAACTGCTTGGCCAGGTCGACAGCGCCGCCCGGCTCGAGGAAGCGCAGCAGATCCTGATCACCTCCGGGAGCGTCAGCTACTGTGTTTACTTGCTGCTCCAGCGGCACCACGCCGCGCAGGGCCTGCTGGCCGGGCTCGGCCTGCCCCATCCCGAAGGCCTGGCAGAGATGCTAGCCGATCAGTTGGCGCCGCTGCGGCAATGGCTGGCTGAGCTTGGCCTTGCCTTACCGCCCGAGCTGGCGGAGCCCGGACGGTGAGCCGCGCTGGCTTCCGGAGGCGCGGCTCGGATGGGATCCTGGTCCTGGTAGCCCTCCTGGTCCTGGCAGCTGGCGTCTATTACGCCCTCGCCTTTTACCTCCTTGTCCCTTACGCCGGTGTGGACTATGACCACAACTGGGTGATCCTGGGGTTTGACGAGGCATGCAATACCAACCCGGCCTGGTGTCAGGCCAACAGTGCCAGCCTGTCGGTCGGCGACCAGCTGCTCGCCGCCGGCGACCTGACGCTGGATCGTTATGAGCGCGACCGCACGGCCATGCCTTTCGCCGGCTACGGTCCGGGCCAGCCGGTGCCGGTGACCGTCCTGCGCAATGGTGTGAGCCAGGAGCTCACCTGGCAGATGCTGGGCCCGACCTTGCGCACGCGTGCCATTCGTCTTAGCAGCCTGCTCTTCTTTCTCCCTTTCTGGCTGGCCGGGAGCGCCGTCTTGCTCTTCCTGCGCCCGCGCGACGGCCGCTGGCTCCTGCTGGTCAGTTTCAATTATCTTACCGCTCTCTGGATCGCCGCGGGCATCGATGAACTGTACCACGTCAGCGGCGCTATGTTGGTGTGCGCGGTCGTCAGCACCCTGGCCGCTCCGATCTTCATCCACCTGCACATGCTCGTGCCGGTACCCCTGGACATGCGCCGTTGGCGGAGGGTGCTGTACGGGCTTTATGCCGCGGCCGCCCTGGGGTGCGCCTGGCAGATTTGGCGGCCGGCGCCCGAGGTGGCATATCTCGGCGCCATGGTGGTGGGCATTATCTGCAGCCTGGTCATCCTGATCGTGCGCTCTTTCGGCAGCGGGCCCACTTTCGTCCGCCATACGGCCCGGCTCATGTTGATGGGCGTGACCCTGGCCTTCGGGCCGGGGATCCTCGTCTGGCTCATCCCGCAGCTGGCCGGTTCGGCCACCGACCCCGGCATGATCCCCGTGGCTATCATGACCCTCTCCCTGCCCTTGCTGCCCTTCTTCTACATCTACGCGCTGTACAAGCGCCCCTTGGGTGACCTTGAGTTCCGGGCGAATCGCCTGCTCAGCCTATACAGCTTCATCCTCGTCTTCGGGCTGGCTTTCGTGGTCGTGTTTCTGGCCGGCAACAACTTATTCCTGGCCAGCGCCCAGGCCAACGGCAGCTTCCTGGGCGGCCCGCCACAGCCTGTCTTCGAGAGCACGCCCGCCATGGCTTTCGCGCTGGGCGTCTCGGTAGTCTTTCTCCTTCTGGCCCTGCGAGCCTGGATGCCTTACCGGCGCTTCGTCAACCGGTTGGCGTACGGCACCGAGCACAACCCCGAGACGATCATCCGCACGTTCGCCAACGAGATCCCGCGCGCCCTCGACCGGGCCGCGCTCGCCCGGCTGCTGACTCACGACGTATCACCGGCCTTACTTATTCGCCAGTCTGCCCTTTACTTGCTGCCCGCCGATGGGCCAGCGCTAGTGTACGCCGACGGTGTCGTGGCATCCCGAGAGCCCCAACCGATGCCACACCTGACGGAGGTGCTGCTGCGTCCAAGACACTACGTCGCGCCGGATTCGGAACAGCCCTTTTCCGAGCCCTTTGACTGGGTGCGCCTCGCCATTCCCATCGAGGTCGAGCGCAAGCGGATCGCCGCATGGCTATTCGGCAAGCGTGATCCGGACGACTACTATCCGCAGCCCGACGTGGAGCTGCTGACGACCCTGGGCAATCAGGTGGGCGTCGCGCTCGAAACGGCCCGTCTGTTCGAGGACTTGCACCGCCGGGCCACGGAGCTTGAGACTGCCTATCGCGACCTGCAAAGGCTTGATAAGCTCAAGGATGAGTTCGTGCAGAATGTATCGCATGAACTGCGTACCCCTCTGACCTTCCTGCGGGGCTATATCGATCTGATGATGGAGGAAGTGCTCGGCCCGGTGGCTCAGCCCCAGCGTGAGGCGCTTCAGACCATGAGCGATCGGACCGAGGGGGTGATCCGCCTCGTGAATGACATCATCAGCCTCCAGCAGGCGAGCGCGGAACAGATGATGCAAGAACCGGTGAATCTGGGTGTCTTGGCTCGCTCGTGCATGGAGGCGGCCGGGGTGGCTGCCCGTAAGAACCACGCCGCGCAGCCGTTGCACAGCTTTCGCCTGGAATTGGCCGAAGACGTGCCACATGTCATCGGTGACAGGCGCCGCCTGGCCCAGGTCGTTGACAACTTGCTCAACAATGCCGTCAAGTTCAGCCCGGAAGGCGGCATGATCATCGTCCGCGTGGCTTGCAGCTCAGACCTGACATGCGACACGGGCCTGGGTGATGTGGCCCGGCAGTCCGCGTTGCTCGAGGTTACGGAATTCCAGGCATCGGGATCCCGGCTGCCGAGATCGATCATATCTGGCAACGTTTCTACCAGGTTGATGGCTCCAGCACGCGCCGCTTCGGGGGCATGGGACTTGGCCTATCCATCGTCCGCGGCATCGTGGAGGCGCATGGTGGCACCGTCCAGGTGCGCAGCAAGGAGGGCCAGGGGAGCACTTTCCAGATTGTTCTGCCGTTGGCGCCGCCTGCCGCTAAGGTG
>CAWEHT010000181.1:0-14586 GCA_963808455.1 uncultured Chloroflexia bacterium
TTACGTGTTATCATTGGCTGATGATGGGTACCATGACTGCTGTGAATGTCGAGGCAGGCGTGGCTGCTGCCGATGGGGCTACCGCTGCGCTGGAACGGCTGAACGAGGTCGGGCTGGCGATCAACAGCGTGAGCACGGCGGGCCAGGCCACGGTAGCGGAGATCCTGCGCCTGATGGCGGAAGGCGCGGCGCAACTGATCCCGGGGGCATCGGCGGCCGCCTGTGTTTACGACGCGGCCCACGGCGTGCCGGACACGGCGGCCCGTATCGAGGCCGGGGCTGCCGGCATGCTGTTTCCCCGGGACGGGGCGGAGGCCGCCCAGGGGCTCGGCCAACGTGCGGCGCTTGAACGCGACCTTGTGTTGTCGTACGAGATGGCCCCGCAGGGCGAGGGCGGGTTTCCCGACCAGCCGTGCGCGGCACTTCCTCTTCTCGCAGCCGGCCAGGTCCAGGCCATGCTCTATGTTGGTCTGCCGGAAGCTCGCCGTTTCACCGATCTGAGCTCCTTCTGTTGCGCAACCTGGCGAATCAGGCGGCCATGGCGATCCAGCGGGTGGGCGAGCTGGCCGGCATGCAGCGCGATCTCGCGCGGAAGCAAGACGAGCTGGCGCGCCTGCACCATGCAGGCCTGTTGATCTCGTCCCGGCACCGCCTCGAAGAGACGCTCGAAGCGATCCTGACCATGGCCCTCGAAGTGACCGACGCACATTATGGGGTGTTCCGCCTGGTGGACCGCGCCAGTGGCCACCTCGTGACGAAGGCCATCGCCGGCGATGGCCTCGGCCGCCCACACACCGAACCCTTGCCCATCGGCGCGACCAGCATCATGGGCTACGTGGCCGCGTCCCGCCGGCCGCTACGGGTCTCAGATCTGCGCCAGGAGCCGTGGGCGCGTATCGACTATCCGCTGGGCCAGGAGCTGACCATGCGCTCCGAGCTGGCCGTGCCGTTGATCGGCTCTGACGGCCGGCTCGAGGGAGTCCTCAACCTGGAAAGCCCGGCCGTCGACGTGTTCAGCGAGGCCGACAGCTATTTGCTGCAGGCGCTGGCCACGCAGGCAGTCGTTGCCATCGAGCAGGTATCTTTGTTGGATGCCCTTCAAGAGATCACCGAGCGGCTGCTGACGCAACCCTATCCGCTGGTGTTGCGGCGCCTCTCGGAGCTCGCCAGCCGGTTGCTGAATAACGACGCCGGCGCCGTCTGGAGCGAACGCGGCGGCAAGCTGGTGCTCGAGACGACCGCCGTCACCTCGGAATGGGACCAGAAGGTGATGGCGATCCTCAACCGCTATGCGGCATTGGCCCTGGAAAATGCGGACCGGCAGGAAGCGCTGCGCTCGGCGCGTGAACAGCAGGCGGTCGCAGAGACCTTCGCCGCCCTGGGCGACATCGCGGCCAACCTGTTGCACAAGTTGAACAACAAGGTCGGCACCATCCCGGTGCGCGTCGAAGGCATCCAGGACAAATACCCCGGCATTCTGGATGGCAACCCGTACCTCGCCGCCAATCTGGCCGATATCGAACGCAGCGCCAGGGAGGCCATGCAGGCGGTCCGCGAGAGCCTGGCGTTGCTCCATCCGCTGCATCGCGAGCCGCTGGATCTGGCGGGATGCGTGGCGGAAGCGATCACCGCCGCGTGGCTGCCCGAGGGCGTACACATAAGCTTGCAGGGCCTGGCCGGCCTGCCGCGGGCTCTGGCCAACGAACACAGCCTCATACTGGTGATCGTCAACTTGCTCACCAATGCTGCCGACGCGATGGCCGGCAAGGGTACCGTGACGATCTCGGGCTCGACGGCGGAGGGCACCGTCCTGCTTAGCGTGGCGGATACCGGGATCGGCATACCGCCCGAGCTGTATGAGCGGGTCTTCGAGTTGCACTTTACCGGGCGCAAGTCAACGGCACCCCACAAGCTTGGCTTCGGGCTCTGGTGGGTCAAGACGCTGATGACCCCGCCTGGACGGCGCCATCACCGTCGAGAGCGATGGGCGCCACGGCGCCTCGTTTCGCCTGCGGTTGCCGTGCGAGGCCACGAGGCCATGACGCAGCTCGCCGCCGTCCCCTCCCGAGGGCCCCGCCCCGGGTCGCAAGGAACAGGGCCCGCCGGAGGGGCCGGCGCGGGAGGGCGGATTGTGGGCGGCAGAGGATCGGGCCGCCCCGGCTGCCTGCCCTAGTACGGCAGCAGGGAAGCCTTTGGTAACACCGAGACGGATTCTCCCCCTGCGGGGACTTCGTCGCTAGCGGCTCGCCGCGACGCAAGCCGGCTTGGATACCCGCTTCTTCTAAGAAACTCCTGGTACGGATTCTTCGCTGTGGTGCGTCGTTGACAGGCCTTGTGGGCACGGCCGCTCAGAATGACAGTCCAAGGGTTTCTTGTGTGCCGCATGACCCCCTGCGGGGTCGTGGATGTCTCAGAATGACAGACGCCGCTACCGAAGATGTTCCCTGCATGTGCACTACGCGCCAGGAGGGCCCGGCTTCCGTCGAGCCCGCGCCCTCCGCGCTGGTGGTGGACGACGACGAGGCCTGGCAGGGGATCCTCCAGGGAGATCCTGACCGACGCCGGGCTGGAGGTCAATCTCGCGGGCGGGTTGGAAGCGGCGCTGGCCCGCGTGCGGGCAAGACGGCATCGTCTGGCGGTGATCGACCTGTCGCTGGGCGCTGCCGGGCCAGGCAACCAGGATGGCTTGAGCGTGATCTGGGCCATCCGCCGCGAGGACCCGGGCTGCGCCGCGATCCTGCTCACAGGTTTCGCCACCGTGGAGCTGGCCGTCAGGGCGTTGAAGGATTATGGCGCCTATACCTGCCTCCAGAAGGACAGCTTCCGGCGGGCCAAGTTTCGAGAGCTGCTTGGCCAGCGTGCTCGTTGTCCCGCCCGCCTTCGCCCAGGTCGAGGGGGACGGTGCGCCGGATCGCCCTGCAGCAGGCGCGGTGCCCGGGGCCGTCCCGGTCGGGACCTCGGGGGCCTATCGGTCCGCCCTGTTAGTGGAAGACGACCCGGGCTGGCGCGGCATACTGCGTGAATTGTTGGGCGAGGCTGGCTGCCGGGTGCGCGCCTGTTCGAGCTACGGAGAGGCTCTGGGCTGCCTGCGGCGCGAGGGCTACACGCTGGCAGTCGTGGACCTGTCCCTGGCCAATTCGAGCAGCCCGTTGGCCAATCGGGATGGTTACCGGGGCTGCGCGTTTTCGCAAGGCCAATATCGCGGCGAATCGTGGTCAGCGGGACCGCGGTCGCCGGCGAGGTCGAACGCGCATACGCCGACCACGGCATCTTTGCTTACTTCGAAAAGCAGGCTTTTGACCGGCAGGCGTTCCTGTCCTCGACGCTGGAAGCTCTGGCCGACGGGCGGCCGGGGCCCGGCGAGATGGCGCTCCTGACGCCTCGCGAGCGTGACGTGCTCGAACTGCTGGCCCAGGGCATGCCCAACAAGGACATCGCCGCGTCCCTGGTGATCTCGACCAATACGGTCAAGCGCTATCTGAAGTCGGTTTTCGAGAAGCTAGGTGTGGACACACGGCGGCTGCAGCAGCGAAGGCCAGCGGCGCCGGGCTCGGCAGCGCCGCACGGCGCGGTTAGAGCCCTTCACCCCCGCTGCGGGTCCAGCTGGAACCCCACGACGGCGAAAAGTACCAGATACACGGAGAGCAGGAAGACGGCAAAGATGGCCGTGAAGGCGAACATCCCTGCATTAGCCAGCGGGTGGCTCAGGCGGTACCAAATATCGGAGAAAAGCCCGAATGGGCTCGTGAAGATATCCCAGCTGTTCCAGCGCGGGTAGTGCCCAAGATAGACGCCAAAGCCGCTAAGCAACAGGGCCCCGCCGGCGAAGAGCCAGCTGGCGGCACGGCCTGCCGCACTGCGCACGAGCGTTTGCATGAGGTACAGCGATACCAATCCCAGAGAGTGCCGGTCCACGCAAACGCGGCAAACATCATCAGGTCGTACCAGAAAGGCACGCTGCGGGGGCGCAGGCTGGTGAGATCGGTCAGCAGGTAGGGCGCGTTCGGAAAGAAGATCAGCCAGAAGAGGGCAGGGATGGCGATGATCAGCCAATTTCCGCGGCGGCGCCCCTGCCCCAGATTGTACGCGGCCAGCGAGCCGAGCATCGGGAGCCACGCCAGGAAAAGGTTCCACACGAGGCTGGGGTGCACGAAGCCGCCGAAGCGGCGGACCCGCAAGGCATAGAGCAGCACGCAAAGGGCGGACAAAAGCAGCAGTGATCCCAGGACGGCGATCTGGCGATATTCACGTGCCGGTTGGCGCATAGACCGGACCCAAACCTTTCCGAACGGCGATAGCAACTACCTTCCAGCTATCACCATCATAGCAGATTGGGGCCACCGTTTGCAACCATCTCCAACATGGCCAGGCTGCGATCTGGCGCCGGCAGCCTTCCATGACATCTCGCGTCATGCCCTCCATGCAAAACAAAGCTGCGGCGCAACCCTGCCGTAGTTAATACCTATTACCGGTGAACGGCCTAAGTACTACGGTGAGCTTAAATCCGCTCAGCCTACGGTTCACGGCCTCCTCTTTCCGTAGTAAACTGACCCTGCTTTTCGCCTCATTTTCCCCGGACGCACCAGCCAATCCTGGGCTTTTGTGGGGCTACCCTTGGTGGCGGAGGCCTGATGATGTTGACGACAGTTCGAGATGGCGAGGGCCGCCTGGCGGCGGGCCGGCGGGCGCCGGCGAACCGCGGTCTGACCCTCTGGCTCAGGCCGGGCTCTCATCTCGCGGCGGTCGAAGAGCGTCTTGCGGCAGTCGAGGAGCGTCACGACACCGAGCAGCGAAGGCGGCAGGTGTTTGAGACAGCACTGGAGCAATTGCCCCTGGGTATTGCCATTCTGGATAGCCAAGGGATGCGCACGCGCTGGGCCAACCGGGCGTTCCGCGAGTACGTGGACGAGACGTGGAGTGAGGCCAACCTGACCGGGCTGAAGCTACAAGAATTGATGCCGCATATGGTCGAAAGCGGCCTGGAAGCCGTCATGCACAAGGTCGTCACGAGCGGCCGCCCTTGCTCTGATTTGCACTATGTGGTCAACGGTCCTCGACGCCAGGCGCGCTTCTGGCGCATCTCATTGCAGCCCATGCCGGATTGTGACGGCGCTTTCGGCGACCTGCTGGTGCAGATCGAAGATGTCAGCGACCAGCTCAGGCCGCATCGATGCTCCGAACCGACGCCAAGCCAGGTTAGCGTGCGCCGCTAGCCCCATCCCATACCTCGAGATACCGTCGCCCGCCGCCCTGGCCCGGATTCTTCCCGGCCCGGCCGGCGGGCTTGCATTTGCTTGAGGATAGTCTCGCCACTCTCACGACGCGCCCATCCGGCACTCTCGCACCGAGCCGATGAAGTGCTGTTGGGGGCCTACAGCCAGATGGGCGTCGTGGAGATCAAGGTGGCCGCGGGGGCAGCGTGCGTGCGCAAGCGCGTCGGCCAGGCGGCCTGACAACGGGATCCCGTAGTTGCCACCCTCCGGCGCGGGCGGCAGGATCCTGATCCTGCACGGCGGTACGGCCCTGAGACCCGTGGATGTCCCGGTCGCTATGGCGGACGGGACGGCTCGCGCGGGGATACGGGCGCTCTGTGCCCCCCTCAGCAGACTGATTCCACATCCGAGCCGCGGGGTCCCGGTTTCTCGGCGCAGCAGCGCGCGGTCGGCCTCGCTCAGCCCGTAGAGGTCGAAGACGATGTCGTCGATCCGCGCCTGGATGGCGGCCAGGCGCGACTGCCAGCCCCTTCCTGGTCGTTGAGCGCGGCGACGCGCCTCGCGCAGCGTGACCGCTTCCCGGTGCGCGGCCAGCCCCGGCAGGCAGAACGCGTGGACCGTCTCGTCGGTCCGGTCGCGGTCGCGCTGGAGGTCGTGGGCCTCGTGGGCAAGGGCAGCGAGCGTGGCGCATAGCTTGTTATCGGTCAGCAAAGGTAAGTGTGCGTTGCATTGCGCCAACTTCGCAAGACCCAGATGCCATCTGCAGGTCGGTCAGCGTGTGGAAGGGGCTTGGGTTCATTACGGCAAGCAGCACGAGGAGGTTCCGCGCTTCGTTGAGCCTCACCGATGCCACCAGCCCCTTGTCAGCGAAGACGCGGCCGGGCGGCAGGGCGCGCACGCTTATGCCGCTGGCAGTGCGGCGAGGCCAGGTCAGCCCGGGGCGAAGGAAGAACCGGTAGCTTGATGGGTGCTCGCTCGGACGGCCCGGCCGACCGTGGAAGTTATGGTACGTCTCTCGTGTCGGGTCCCAATCAACCACGAGACGGATGTCTGCTTGGTATGGCGAGAAGAATCCGCCCCTCTGATGCGGCAGCCATCTCCGGTTCGTGGCACGATCAAGAGCGGGAGCCCCAGAACAGCCTCAGGTAGCGATCCTGGTTTTCAGGATGGTCGCCAGGCCGCGCCGCTCGGCCTTCGGATTCCGCGCGGAGCAGTTCGACAAACAGCCGCCGTATAGACTCGCCTATCCAATACGTGAACGGCGAGCCGGGCATCTGGGCGAAGTCGGCGGGGTCGAGGGTGTAGGTTTCCTCCGCGGCGCCTGTCGCTGTTGAGCGCGGCGACGCGCCCGGCGAGGGCGCCGCCTTTGGCGTTGATGGGGGTGCGGAGGAGGCGGAAGAAGGTGGTCCGGGCATGACACCCCTCGAGTGCTGGAGACGTGCGCTTTACGGCGCGCGAGGCAACGATCAAGCGGGCGGGCTCGCCAGCCAACCTTCAATGACGAGTCGGTCGGTTGCCTCCTCGGCGAGCAAGAAAGCCTGTCGCCAGGCCTCGCTAGCTTCCGCCGCTCGACCAGCGGTTAGATGCGTCCAACCCACCATTGCTTGACCCAGCCACACGCTGGGATACTCGCTGGCCAACTGGCAGGCCAGCGTCTCGGCCTCCAAGCGCTGCCCGCGGGCCAAAGCTAGCGTAACCTGGTTGGCGACCACAGAGGCAAGAAGAGGGCTAAAACCACGGGGATGAGCGATTCGATCGGGGACGACTTGAGCGTGAATGTAGTAGGCCACATGCAGAATTGCTTGCTCGTCATCACCCGCTGACAGTGCTTGAGCCGCGCTTAGATGCACATCAGTAGCAGCAAAATCCCCAGTAACGAGGGACAGGTAACCTAGGTTAGCTTGGAGAACACTATCAATTAGCTCGTGCCCGGGCAGCTCGGACGCGCCAATCGAAAAGTCTCCTAGCACCTGTCCAGTCCTCATACCCCAAGAGGACAAAGCCGAGATCACTCGTAGGTCGGGCCGCGCCGGGTGCGCTTTGAGTCAATTGTTCGAACGCCTTCTTTGCCCTATCGATGTGGCCGGCGCGGTACAGCGCTACCCCAACATCGGATAGCAAGTCTACGTTCGTGGTGGGATCCGAGGCAATCCACGGCTCCACATGCATCCAGGCATCCGCAGGCCGGTCCAGCAGGAGGAGCGACTCGTACCGTATGGTCATGGCCCTATCGTCGCGGCGCGTACCATCTACTTCGGCGTGCTCCAGGACACGCAGCGTGTCGGCCGGGCGCCCGAGACGGTTCAGAACGTCTGCTCGTGTCAACTCGACCGCCGCACTATTTGGGGCCTGGGGACCGAGTTGCTCCAGACGCTCCAAAGCCTCGTTGAGCCGACCCATCCGCAAAAGGGCCTCTGACTCGAATACTCCTAGTTCGGCCAGAATGCGTCGGCCTGCCGGGCGAGTTGTCGGGCAACGAGATCCAAGCCGGGCCGCCTCGGCTGCCTGATCCCACCTGCCGAGAGACAAGAGCGCCGCGGCTTTCGGCCACCAGTTGCGTGGGTCCTGAGCATCCAAGGTTAGCGCCCTCTCGGCGGCGCTGAGCGCCTCGTGATACTCAGCGCGAGCGAGGTAACATTCGGCTAACGCACGCCACGCCATTCCTGAACTGGGATCGACCTCGGCAGCCCTGCGCAGGGGAGCGATTGCCTCCTCGACCCGATCCGCGTTGATCAGACTGTAGCCCCAGTTGACCAGCGGCCCAGGCCCGTCTGTAATCTCAGCCACCCTTCGGAAAACCACCTCCGCTTCCGCTGGGCGGCGGAGGCGGGTCAGGTAACGGCCTAGCAGCACGCCCCCGCTCGCCGTCTCGGCCCGTTGCCAGGCCTCCCGGAGCAAATCCAGCCCTTCTTCGGCCCGCCCGAGCAGATACAGCTCGTTGCTGAGTGCACGCAGGGTTACCCGGTCCCCAGGGCGGAGGGCTAGGTGCCGACGCAACAAAGCTACGGCCTCTTCGTGCTGCCCCTTCTCTGCCGACAGCAAGCCCAAGCCTTGTAGCGCAGGCCGCTGCCGTGGGTCTAGTTCCAGCGCGCGGCGAAGCCTGGCTTCGGCTTCGTCAGGCCTTCCGGCCTCAAGGTATGCGAGACCCAGCAGCATGTGGATAGGAGCGTAGTCGGCAGAAAGGTCCTGAGCCTGCAAGAGGAGCTCGATGGCCTTAGTAGACTGCCCTGCTTCCTTCAAGCTAACCGCGGCATCGATGATATGCAAGACTTGCGGATCAGGCGCGACTTTCGCCTTATCGGACATGCGCTACCTCTGCCGTCTTGGGGTCTGTCGTAGCGCTGCAAGCAACGTCCTGCTGGACGCGTCTGGCAGCGCTTGCTCTAGTGCAGCTACGTACTCGAGCTGTTCTTCCTGCACGAACATGTCATCGCGACGTGTGTTCCAGCCCTCCGCGGCATCAGTCACACGTGCAAGGATGCGAAGCGGATCCAGTGCCTTGCGCTCGGCCTCGTGCCTAGCAGCGACTTGATGCCGAAGCAGAGCAGCCGTGCGAACGAAGACCTGCAAGGCAGCGCTGTGCGCCACGCCCACGGACAGAGCGCGTTGCAGTCCGTCGAGATAGGTCAGGGCATCGCGATCGTAGCCGCCGGTGACGGCCGCTTCGACTTGGGCCAGCGTATCTTCAACCCATTGGGCAAAGAGTCGCTCATCCAACTCTCCTGCCTCAACGCTCAGACCCGCAGCGATCAGTGCCTGGCGAACGCCCAACCTGAGGCCGGGCCAACCGAACTCTTCTGCCGCCGCATGTGAAGGTACGGCTGCCTCCCTGCCCACCTCCTTGCCCAGTGCCACGTTGATGTACTGGTTCAGGCTCACACCGTCGGCCTCCGCTGCTTCCACCAATTCGCGGTGGAGCGAGCGCGGCACACGTACCACAAACTTACCGCTGTAGTCTTCTTCCGGGCGCGGCTCGGGAATCGTCGCGCCATCCTCGATTGCCGTCTCAAACCAAAGCGGCATAACCTCTTTCAGGCTGGCCAGCGCCTCCTCGGCAGTATCCGCTTGGCTCATGCAGCCTGGCAGTTCCTTGACATGCGCGAACCACCCGGCTTCCGGGTCGTTCTGCAGTTCAAGCGTATAGGGTAACCCCAGGTAGTATTCGACAGTCTTTTCCATGGTGCTTGGCCCTTCAGGAGTTAAGCAAGAGATGCCGCGGGGCTCCTACTCCTCATCGAGCAGATCCTCAATTGCACGCCGTACGTCCTTCACGGCTTTCGGATGCGGGCGCGGCTGGTTGGTGCCTATAATGATAGGCGTGCGCCCCTTCTGGCGATAGACGTTGTCACTCTCGTGCTTGCACGTATAGCCAAGCCGAGTGAGGACAAGGTCCAGGTCATCGAAGCTGATGTCGCCAGCACCCCTGCGGATCTTTTCGACCAGTTTCTCGAATTTGCCCATCTGCCCCCGCCATCTGATAGTACCATATGCGATACCACTCGTCAAGTAGGAACTTCGGGCTAGGGGCGGTAACCCAAGGAATTTACCCCGCGGCTTTTTCAAGCTATACGCCGCGGTTTCCACCATCGCCGCATCCAGCGCCCCGTACCCCAGATGAGCCAACGCGGTCGGCCGCGCCTCTCAAAAGGATCTCCTCTGGCTTGCGGGCTGGCCCAGGATGGCGCGGCTGGTGAGTATGTAGCCCAGGTTCTCGGCGACCGAGGGCTTGCCGGAGCCGAAGAACCCCGATACCCAGACGCCCACTCCTTCGGCCGGCCCGCCCGGCGCGTCCGCGATGGCCTTCAGCATCTGCAGGTACTTCCGTTTGATGCGGCCGGTCGCTACGCCCTCGCCGATCTCGCGGTAGACCGTCGCCTCGTCTTGCTGATCGAGCTTGAGGAACTGTTCGATGAGCTGGGAGAGGTCGCGGGACAGAAGGGCGCGGATGGTGGCCATGATGGCTCCATGTCACGAGAGCACACGTGGGGACTCTGATCCGTGTCCGGCCCGGATGACACTCAGTCCTCGTTGTTGTTCCGGCAGAGCGCGGTGAGTTTCGCGACCGTCCTGGTCCGATCCGCCTCGCCCATGTCCCTGCCCTGCCACAGGTTGCCCAATTCTTCGGGCAAGCGGTCGGCCGTCCAAACGGCAGCCATCGGGTTCTCGACCGACAATGGGCTCTCCGGGTTCGCCCAGATGACCGCGGGCGTCACCCACTGCGTGATGCCATCTGCCTTCAGGAAGCTTGCCAGACGGGCTGCGTTGTTTTGGGCCTGGCGGCTGGGGCTCTTCTTGAGCGGCCTCCAGTCCTTGCCGGCGCGGTACTCCCAGCGCTCCCCGGTGTTCCTATAGTCGCCTGTCAAAGCCTTGATTTCGAGCGCCCAGATGCCGGGCGCGCCGACAAGTACGCCATCGATATCGGCCTTGTTTCGACCCGGCAGGACCACATTGCGGAAGAGGGTCCACCTGCCATCCAGGTTCTGGCGCAGGAGCTCGACGACCTGTTCCTCGCCTTCCTGACCCTTGCGGTAGTTCGCGATCTGCCCTTCCAGCTTCTTGAAACCTGCATCCGCCAGGCGGTTTGTGAGCCATACTGCGGCCGCCGCCAGGGCGACGACGACCAGCAGGACGGCAAGGCCCACCGGCGAGGTGAGCTTCCCAAGAGCTGGCGCCGTCGGCCGCCATGTGAACGACCTGATCGCCCAAATCACTCCCAGGACGCACAGGGTTCCCAGGGCGCCAGCCAAGGCTCCCTCGATGGCCGTCCATTGGAACTGCCGGGCCTCGCTGTAACTCCGCCCGTGGGAGATGACCTTCAGGGGGCCAGCGGGCGACGCAGGTTGCTTCACCGCCTGCTTCAGGCGCACGGCCATCAGGACGATGGCGGCCTGGCGCACGCGCTCGTCCCAGGCGTTTTCAACCGCAAAGGCCAGGTCTTTGAGGCTCAATTGCTGGGCATCGACCAGCTCCCCCATGCGCTCGCCTTTGTGCGGTCTGAACGGCCATACCACGGTGCGCGCCTGCGCCAGGGAGATCCCGGCTTCGATGGCAGGCAACGGCTCGGGCTGCGACGGTGCGGCGGCAGGCGGAGTGGTGGTCGCGGGGTCCTGCGCCAGCTTCTGCAGAAGCACTCCTGCCGCCACCTTGAGGCGGGGATCGTAAGCCTTTTGAGCTGCCCAGGCCAGCCTGTGCTTGTCGAGATACCCGTTATCCAACAGCTCACCAAGCGGACGGGGATCGTTGCTCAGCCAGAGGACAGCCCGTGCTTCGTCCAGGCTCATGGATGCTACGGGGGTATCGAGAGAGCTCGCAGGCTCTCCCTTGTGTATCGTTGATGGGATCACCTTCTGTCACCGACCTCCTGCTGCCAGCCTATGCCGGGCCGGACGGCGAGGTAATACCCGCGGGGCACCTACGCCCGTTCTTCGAGCCCATGCGCGATCGGGAACGGCTTGTAAACCTTCGGTCAACACGCACTTCTGTGTGGTAACTGCCACGCCCCTCATTCTATCACACTCCGTGGCTCGCTGGGCAGGCTTTGTGCAACGTAGGCATCCCCGAAGGCCCGCGAGGCCAGCGGCACGGGTCCCTGCACGCGCTGGTCCCGGTAAGGGGTCTTGGCGCATCGCAGCGCGATCGGTAGAATATTCTTGAGCAAAGGGAGGGACATGAACAACGTCGAGGTGGTAGTGGAAGACTGGCCGGATCGGCACCACGTTGCACCTCGCCGGCGTCCGCTCGCCCTGGGGCCTCCTCGGCTTCTACCGTGGCATCCCCCTGACGCAGAGGACGGCCGGCCACAGCCTCGTCGCCCCGGACCGGATCAGCATTCTCCAGGGGCCGATCGAGGCCCGATGCGCCAGCGAGGACGAAATCAGGGCGCTTGTGAGGTGCATGGTGCTGCGCGAGATCGCGAGCTTTCGGTTATGGAATCCGCGAGGAAATCCGAGGTTTCTAAGGCACATCTCCTCGAAAAGCTCGGCCTGGTTCGCGGCACCCCTGGCTTTTAGCCCCCTGAGGATTTCATAGCGGGTGATGATAGACAAAGTCGGGCATGAAGTGATCTCGATCTAGAGCGATGCGTTCGATCTCCGCGACCTCTGCGTCAGATAATCCCGCGAAGACCTGGTGCCACACGGCTAGAACCTCCTCTGGCTGCTCGCTCATGGGCACGTGCAGGGTCACCCGAATCCGCTGATTCTCGGGAAGGTCGAGTGGCTCCAACGGCGTGAGAACGCCGTTCCGATAGATGACTTCTACATCCTGCTCCATGGCCTGTATCTCCCTGCTTCATGTCCCAATCTCGCTACGACGGTCGCACGAACATAGCCACATTATACCACGCGCCGGCGCTCAAATTTCCGCACTCTGGACGCCTGGATTCGACCGGGCATTCTCGTTCGTGAGCTTCAACAGGCAGGACCCGGTTAGCCATCCGGTGCGGCCTATGGGCTCGTTGGCACCTGAACCGGTGCGGGGACTATCGATAGCGCTGCTGGAGGCAGGGTGACTGATCGGCCGCCAGCGCTCAGGCTGACCGGGTCCGTGGGGTCGGCGCTCAGGACGAGCGCCTTCAGGCTGTCGCCGTCACGGAATAGATCGGCCAGGATGCCGCCCTGCGCCGAGAGCAAGCTGAAACTCCCGGACCACGGATGGGCTGCGGGACCGGCCAGCAGCCTGCGAGGACCTGTAAACGGCACGCCGACGACGAACTCTCCGCCCATGCGCCAGGCCGGGATCAGCGGCTGGTTGAAAGCGTACGCTGCCAGCCAGGGCCTGGCGTCGGCGGCGCTGCCCGCGTGCGGCATATAGGCGTAGCGCAGGGTGTGATAGCCGGGGTCGGTCAAGCTTTCGCCATCAGGATCGGTGACCTGGCGCACCAGCAGCAGGTTGAGCGTGCTCATGCCGCCGAGCCCTTGCAGCCCGTGCGTGATGAGCGTCAGGCCCTGGCCGCCCGCCGAGACGTCGCTCCACGACATGATCGGGTAGAAGATCTCGCGGTGGTACGTCACGTCGCCCGGAACGATGGGATGATCGTCCAGGACATGTGTGAAGGAGGTAAAGCCCAGGTCGTCGGTGCGGGCCTGCGGGGCCAGGGCCGTGGGTATCTGCAAGACGGCGCTGCTCTCAGGCAGGGCCCTGATCTGTAGGGCCACTTCGACCAGAGGGCTGGCGGCGCGCAAGGTGACCGTCTTCGTGATTGGCTGGCTGCCCAAGGTGAACGTGGCCTGAGCCCGGGCGATAAGCGGCCCTTGGGCCAGGATGGCCACACGTGCGGGCACCCGGCTCTCCCGGGCGCGCTCGGCTCCGAAATGGGCGCCGTAGATGTCGCCGGTGTCGTCCCAATAGACCACGTCGTCGCCGGGCCCTTTCAGGAGCCCAGGGCCCTCAGACAACCCAAGATCCTTGAAGGTGCCTCCCTGCGCGGGATCGAGCGTCACCCTTACCAGACCGTTCGCCAGGGTCACCGCTCCACTCGCATCCTGCGACGCTTGCGCCGGTTGCGCGAGGGTGGCCGTGCCGGTGATGATGGAGCCCCCGAGTGGAGGCACCGCTCGCGCGTAGAGGGCGACCATGCCTGGCCCAAGCTGCTGGGCGAGCTGCGGCAGCGCGCTTGGATCAGGCAGGCCGCCTGGTGCATCCAGCTCCACTACCTCCGAGCGTGCGAAGGAAGCCGGGTTGAAGACGACGATGGGCGCGGAGACGCCGCTGGCAATGCGCGCGAGGGCCGAGGAGAGGTCTGAGGCCGCGCTCTGAGCGTCTGCTCGAAGCGCGGGCGCTGGCTGTCCTCCCATACGCTGTCGTAGCTCACGGCGCTGATATTGTCGTAGTGCGCGTCGACCGTGGCCGTGTACCACGCCGACGGGGACGGCGCGTTAACCGCTGCGCCGAACTTGTCGGCCGCCGTGAGGTAGAACTCGCTCTCCTGGTCCGCGATCTTGGCGAACGGGCGCGAGCCGTAGAACGCCTGCCAGATCGGGTTGAAGTTGACCTTGACCACCGGCACCGCCTGGGTCGCGAGGTAACGAAACGCAGTCTCCGGGTCGGCCATCACGAGTGCTGTGTGAGTATCCGAAGCGTTCCACCGGTTGACCAGCGCAGGCAGGTCCGGTAGAGGATCGATGAAGTCCGAGCCCATCGGCACGAAGATGTATTTGGAACCCCCGCCGGAACTGTTGGTCCACCAGCTTGCGCAGCGCGGCCAGTTGGTCGTCTTCGGATGCCAGCCTATGGATCGCATCCCACGCGGTGGGATAAGATAAATAGGCTACAAGAACGCGCGGCAGGAGATGCAGGCGCCTGCCAATAGAACGCCTGAGGATAGGGCGTGCAGGCTGCGTAGTCCGGATCGCACGTGCCCTGCCATCGCCCG
>CAWEHT010000182.1:0-9924 GCA_963808455.1 uncultured Chloroflexia bacterium
AACGGTTACGAGAAAGGTGGGCAGATACGTGTTCATGGCACCGAACACGAAGTTGAAGCAGCCAAAGGCGGCGGCGAGCATCCAGATATTCCGATTGCGCAGCACCTGCCCCGTCGGGACCGGGGACACGCCGGCTTGCCCTACCTGGTCGGGCGCCTGCTCGGGCGCGCCCGGCGCCAGCCTGACCGCGGCGAGGTAGAGCAGCGTGACTACGGCGCCGTAGACGGCGCCAACCCACCATACTGCCCGCCACGAGCCGAGAAGTGCCGGCCGGCCCCCGGCCTGAGCCAGTGCCGGTGCGGCCAGGAACATCGCCGTTGACCCCAGCGGCACCCACGTTAACCAGATGCCCATCGCGGCGCCACGCCGATTAGCCGTGAACCACTGGGCTATGATCGCGGGTGCCAGCACGGCCATGAAGCTGGTGCCTGCGCCTTCGATGACGCGACTGGCAAGCAACATCCCTACGCCGTGGCTGAGGGCGCCCAGGCCGCTGCCGAGGACAATGGACCCTCCGGCCAGCAGGCCCGTGACGCGATAGCCGCTCTTCTGGAAGATCAGGCCCGAGGGCAAAGCCAGGAGCACCCCGGTGATGGCGTACACCGACATGAGTAGCCCTGCCTGGCCCATGGGAAGCTTGAAAGCCCCCATCAGCAGGGGCATGATCGGGGGCACTTTGAACTGGTTCAGCGGCGCGGCAATGCTGAAAAGCAGGACAATGGCCAGGATGGCCCAAGCGGTGCGCTCGCGTCCGCGGCCTTGCCGAGCCCCGAGCTGGCTATCGAGCGCCAGAGGTTGCTGAAATCTGCCATCGGTGTCCTCAGGCCGTGTGGGTGGGCGCTAAGCCACGCCGATGGCAGGCTCATGCATCCAAGAACCGGGCTCCCGGCGGGAGCCTGGTGCCAGTTGTCACGGCGAGATCAGTATGTGCCGAACTCGCGGGTGGCGTCAGCCCAGACCTCCACGAGACCTGGCTGGCAGCCTTCCAGTTCCATCACACCGGTGCACATGACGTAGCCGCCGCCCAAACCCACGACCTCGCACAGTTGCCTGGTGCGGGCACGCACCTGCTCGGTCGTTCCGGATTGAAGGAGCGAGGTGGGCATTCCGCCCATGATGCACATCGTGTCGCCGACGACTTCCTTCGCTCTAAAGATGTCGCTATCCTGGAAGGAGCCGATGGTCTTGCCTTTGGGCAAGGTCGCAAGATACTTCAGCCTCTGATCCCACACACCCTCATAATAGACCCACGGCGTGATGCCGGCGTCGATCAATTTCAGCATCATCGCTTCCAGCTGAGGCCAGTAGAAGCGCTCGAACTGCGCCAGCGACATGAAACCATCTGAGCCACGGTGCAGCGGGATAAAGACGTAGGGCACCCCGATGGCCCGGCTGGTGGCAATGGCGTAGTCGAGCTGGAAGCGGCTAACCTTCTGCTCGGCCGTCAGGAGCTTGTCCGGACACCGCAGCATGTCGAGGAATATGCCTCGCATCCCGCGCAGCGTATCCGACATGAAGTCGAAGGGCGCTTCAACCAGCACGGAGAGCATGGTGAAGGGCGGAAATCCGAGCGCGGCCAGACGCTGCATAGAGTTGACGGCGCCGCCCAGCCAATCAGCCTGCGCCTTGATGGCCTTGCTCAACGCGTCCAGGGCGGCCACCACAGGAGGAGCGGCCAGCACGGCGTAGTTCAGCAGAATGTTGTAGTAGCCGTAGAGTGACATCCCGAGCGGCGGAAGCATGGCCAGGCCGCTCAACTCGCCGAAGGCTCGCGGCATATACACGCGAATGCCCCAATCGGCCGGGTCCTCCAGGAAGGCGTCATAGTCCTCGACCTTCATGAATTCGCGCTCGTTGAACTGAAAGGAATCGTTGGGACCCAGACCGTACCCCGGCCACTTGGTCATGCGATCGCCCAAAGCCTTGCTGGGCTCCGGCGTATGCCAGGCACCAAACACCAGATCCGGTCGAAAGCGAAGTGCTGCCTGCTCCAGCAGCACCTGGGCCTTCTGAGGTTCGTCGTAAAGCGCCTTTTTGCTGATGCCGCCCATTTCCGAAAGAAGGTACCCTAAACCCATGAGCAGCGGGACGCGGTCAGGCTGTTTCAACAAGATCGCATCTTCCATGCGCCTGGCGCGCTCACCGCACAGCTGTTCCGGGCTCTTGGCAGCATCGAGAGCATCGTTGGTCCTGGTAGCCATCTCATCTTGCTCCTGTCCACCGTTTGGCCAGCGAGACCGCTGCCATCGCGTCCGCGCCAAAGGCGTCCGCACCGGCGTACGCGCACACCTGCTGGTCCACCGTTCCGCCACCCACCATGATCTTGACCTGTTCACGCAAGCCAGCCGCCTGAATGGCCTTCACCGTTTCCTTCATGGCATCATAAGACAGGGTAAGGAAGCCGCTCAAGGCCACGAGTTGTGGCTTCACCTCGACGATCTTGTCCACAAAGGCCTGCGGCGCCACGTCGATGCCCAGATCGTAGACATCGAAGCCGTTCACGTCCAGCATGAAGGCCACAATGTCCTTGCCGATGTCGTGAATATCGCCCTTTACCGTGCCCATGACAACCCCGGCGCCGCTTTTGGCGGCGGTAGCCCCCTGCAGCCGCGGCTTCACCTCAGCGGAAATTGACTTCAACATTTCGCCGGCGAGGATCAGCTCGGGGATGAAGTACTGTCCCTCCTCGAACCGCTTACCCACTATCTCCATGGCCGACCGGCAGTCGTCCAAGAATCTGGGAAGGTGCGATGCCGGTGTCCAGCATCTGCGTGGCCAGCGCAAGCGCGTCGTCCTCGTTCATGTCGGCAATCGCGTTGACAAGTCGGTCTGCCATTCGATGTCCTCCTCTTTGAAGTCTGTGGCGCGCCCTGTTAGGGGCCGCTAGTATAGCACCCCCGAGGGGCCCATCGCAAGTCGGACTGACCTCGGAAGGCCGGTCAGTTTTTTCGGAACCTGCCGGTTCGGCCACCTTCCCTCGCGGGAACCCGCTCGATGGCCGGGCGGTTGATCCGCCCTGCTTTGACAAAAACATGCGTCATGAATTATTCTTGCCCCATGCTCAAAGACGGCCAGCGCGAGGCACCTGCCGGCGAAAGAGACCCCATCGAGATCATCGTCAGACAAGTGCCCAATCATATCTGGGTGTGCCTCGGCGCAGTCGCAGTCATGCTGTTCCTGGGCTTGGCGTTTACCAAGGGAGCCCCTGCTCAGACCAATACGGGCGGGGCTGTCGGGTTGACCAACGAGACTTTGCAGGGGCGAGTGGCAGCGGTTCAGCCTCCAGCCATGCCGATATCTTCCACCGACCCGGGCACAGCGCGCATCCTGGTCGACATCACCGCAGGCAGCCAGAAGGGGCGCCGCGTACAGATCCAGCCGAGTGGGAGGACAACCGGACTGGTAGGTGACACAGCGGTCCAGGTTGGCGACATGGTGTTGGTAGAGTACAGCACCGGCGGCCCGCAAGGCGACCAGTATGCCATCAGCGACTTCGTGCGGCTGCCCCAGCTCCTGATCATCGCCCTCATATTCGCGGCCGCCACCATCGCCGTCGGGCGATGGGTTGGCCTGCGCGCGCTGGTCAGCGTCGGCATCAGCATCCTGGCGATCTTCGGTTGCATCTTGCCGGGCATCTCCGCCGGGCGCGATCCCCTCATGGTATGCCTCGCCGCCTCTTTGCTGCTGATGATCGCCTCACTCTACTTGATCTATCAGTGGCAATGGAAGACCCATGCCGCCGCGCTCAGCATCGGCATTGCCTTGATCGTCTCGGCACTCCTGGCCTTCGGCTTTGCCAACATGAGTCACCTCACCGGTTTTAGCTCCGACGAGACGGCAATGGTCAGCCAGATGGCGCGCGTGCACATCAACATGCGCGGCCTGCTCATGGGCGGCGTGCTGGTCGGAGCCGCCGGGGTGCTTGGCGACGTCGCCGTAAACCAGACATCCGCGGTTTTCGAGCTAAAGCACGCCAACCCGGGGCTGAATTGGCGGGAACTGTTCGGGCACGCGATGGCCATCGGGCGCGATCATATTGCCTCGATGATCAACACCCTCCTGCTGGCGTATGCAAGCGCCTCTTTGCCGCTGATCCTGTTGCTCTCGATGCAGACCCTTTCGTTCACCGACACTCTGAACCGCGAATTCATTGCCGAAGAGATCGTTCGCACGCTCGTGGGCAGCCTGGGGCTAATCGTCGCCGTCCCGCTGGCCAGCTTGATCGCCAGCTTCATCGCGGCGCGGCGTGGACCGGCCGGCGCAAACGAGGGAGTAGGGAGCAGGGAATAGACATGCATTAGAAGCTATTTCCCGGCGGCTACTCCCTGTTCCCCTCCATGGATATTCGTGGGCCGCTCACGACAGATCATTCCCTTCCTGTATTCCGCATCCACCTATTCCATTCTTCCCACTGCCCCGCTACTCCCTATTCCCTATTCCCTCGTACTCCCTCGCCCGAACATCGACTTGAGTCTCGCCCACCACCCGCGGGCAGGCAGGTCATCGTTGCCGCCCTGGCCCGGATCGCGCGCCAGCCGTGTGCCCGCACGGTCTTCGTCTGTTGCACCATCTTGTGGCGCGGGTAACGCTGAAAGTAGGGCCGCGCCTCCGTGTGCATGGCCCATGCGCGCTGCAACATCACTTCGGCTGCTGCGGGTCCCCGTCCGGCATCCGATGCCGTCGCTGGACCGGTTGGCGAAGTGGGAGCCGCAGGGTCCGGCGTCCCAGGTGCCGGGCTGAGCGCGCTCGCCAGCGCAGGTGCAGGGGCGCCCGTCAGTGAAGGCGTCACAGCTGAGCCCCCCGTGACCGAGGGTACCGCTTCCGGGCTCTCTTTTGGCGTCGGCGCCGAGCCTGGGTTGGTCGAACTCGCAGCGTCCGTGCCGGCCGGCATCGCCAGGTCGTCGGCCCGTGTCCGCAAGAGGGCCACACAGTTGCCCAGCTTCTGCCATTTCTCGAAAGTGGCCCAATCCCAGGTCTCCTGCAGCCCGTTCCACGTATTGGACCGCGTGCAGCCGGTCTCGTCATACGCGACCACGGGGCTGAAGTGCCCGCTGGACGGGTCGTTCAGTGTGAAGAAGAACAGAACAATGATCGGATTGCCGTTATCGATGGCCTTGCGCACTACAGGCTGCAATAGCGTATTGGCGTTACCACTGTGCACCTCACAGGGCACCTGGCAACGGTCCTGGAGAAAGCTGACCATGTGCGGCACATCGGTCTCGCCAACATAGCCCTCGCCATACATCACGTCTTTGACATAGTCCGCAGGGAGCTCGACACCGGTCAGGTATTTGAGACATTCGGCCACGGACTCGGGTCCACAGTTGTAGAGGCGGTTCTTGTCGGGCAAGCCATCGGCCGTCCAGTCGTTCAATTGATTCCAGTTCCACCAGGGGGTGAGTTGGGGCACGTGGGTCCTCCCAGAACGTGTGGATTACGGCTACGGCATTATAGGCATGGCTGTAGGGATGCACAAGTTCGGGCAAAGGGTTTCCTCCAGGCGGGGCCGGCCTTGAGGAAACCCGCTGGGGCAGCGTCCCGCGCCTACTCGGATCGCGTCACGGGCGGGGGTGCGGAACGCCGCCAGGTTCTTTAGGCTTTGAATGACATCCCTGCCAGGTCACGCTCAGCGCGCTGGACGATGCCGGCCAGCTGGCGCTGCAGGTCGTCGCTCAATGGTTCCGGCTTGTGCGTGTCGAGGATCTTGAGCGTCTTGGCAGTTACATTCTCGCCGTAGGTCTTGCTGCCCTTCTGCTGCCAGATGTCGGGGTTGTCACGGTTGATATTCAGCGGTTTCCACATCTCATTCCTGAAGTGCTTGAAGGTGTGATCGCTGGACATGAAGTGCCCGCCCGGGCCAATGGCGTCCATCACGTCGAGCCCTTCTGTCTCCGGGTTGATCTCGAACCCGCGCAGGAAGCGTTTCACGTAGCTGATGATCTCATTGCACATGACGATCATCGCCGGGTTGCTGATGAGGCCCTGCCCCAGATAACCAACATCATGGATCAGATTGGCGCCGTCCAACGCGGCCAGCAGCGTCGTGAAGGCGTGTTCCATCCCTGCCTGCTGATCGAAGACGTGGGCATCGGTCCCCACAGTGCCCCACATCGGGATGCCATAGTAGTGGTACAGATCACTACAGGCCGAGTGCGTCAGCCGGAATTCCGGCGAGCCGTAGGCGAACGTCGAGGTGCGCATATCCATGGCCACCGAGGCAAAGCCTGAAATGATTGGAGAGCCCTTGTGCCGTAGCTGGTGCAATACCACCCCGCTCAGCGCCTCCGCATTCTGCTGGATGATCGCTCCCGCAACGGTCACCGGGGATGACCCACCCAGCATGCCACCGGGCACGTATGTGATCGGCACGCCCTTGTCCGCGCAGAGGAACAGCTTGCGCACGGCGCCGTAGGAATGCACCAGCGGCGGAGTCGGCTCCGAATAGTGGATGAGCATCGGCCTGGCGCGCAGCGCTGCCTCACCGCCTACGACCGTCTCTGCCATCTCGATGATCGTCGCCAGGTCCTCGGCGCCGCCCGCGGTAGTGAAGATTGGCTTGGTGGAATTCTGCAGCATGGCACGCACGCACTCGATGTACATCGTATTGGTGGGCACGTCGTGCGGCAGGGCCAGCGAGGCAATGAAGTCGAGCTCCGAGCAGTAGTCGGCCACCACAGCCGCATTGATCACGTCCTGCAGCAGCGAGTGGCGCAGCTTTCCCGTTCGCAGATCGAACGTGTGGATCAGGTCGGTGCCCATCCCAAAGTAGATGTTGCGCCCTTCGAGGCGCATGGCCTCTTGCCCTTTGCGGTTGTAGATCGTGATGAGCGAAGGGGCGCTGCGGATGGCCTCTTCAACGAGCCATTCAGGATACAGCACGACGTTGTCGCCTTTGACCTGGCATCCGGCGGCCCGCAGCATCTCGACAGCCTCGCTGTGAGAGACGCGCGTGCCCACCGTTTGCAGGAGGCGCAGCGACGCGTAGTGCAGCTCGTGGATTTGCTCATCGCTCAAGACGCGAAACGAGGGAAGGGCCTGCGATTTGAACCCGGTATTCATCTGCTGCTCCTTAAGCTCACCTGCCCACGAGGGCGCGGGCTTTCACGACTGCCGTAGGCCCGTCGGAGGCATATTCGTCGGCGCCGATGCCATGCACGAAGTCTTCGCTCACCGGGGCGCCCCCTGCCATGATCTTCACCTGATCGCGGATGCCGGCCTCGCGAAGCGCCTCGACCGTGGCGGCCATCTTGGGCATGGTTGTCGTTAGAAGAGCAGACATAGCCACGATGTCCGGCTTGTGCTCCAACGTCGCCTTGACAAAGGTCTCGGGCGTGACGTCAATGCCAAGGTCGATGACTTTGAAGCCGGCGCCCTCCAGCAGCATCGCGACGAGGTTCTTGCCGATGTTGTGGATATCGCCTTCCACCGTGCCGATGACCACGGTCCCGGCCCCCTTGGCATCCGTTCCCGTCAACAAGGGCTTCAGGATTTCCAGGCTGGCACCCATGGCTCGGGCAGACATGAGGACTTCGGGGATAAATAGCTCTCCGTCGCGGAAAAGCTGGCCCACGACATCCATGCCTGGCATCAGGCCTTTGTTGAGCACATCGCCGGGGGCTGCGCCCGCAGCGAGCCCCGCGTCGTCAGCCGCGTTACCTCAGCGACATCGCCCGAGGTCACCGCGTCTGCCAACGAAGAGAACAGGTCCGACATTGATTCACCTCCGAGTTGATTGAGCGAGGAAGACATGATATGATTCTGGGCAGGCCGGGAAGGTATGTTCTTTATACCGCCAGGCTGAGTCTACATCACGACCGGGGGGTTGTCAAACCCCGTTGGTTCCGCCCTTCGTTCGGAGAAGCCTGTATGAGATTGGCTCGGGCCACGCCCTTCCGGGCATACCGTTCCATCGTGGACCAGGTTTGCGACGCCGTGATGAGCGTGGATTTACACATCGGCGACCTGTTGCCCCCTGAGCGTGAGATCGCTTTGCAAACCGGGATCTCTCGCACCAGCGTCCGCGAGGCGCTGAAAGTTCTCGCCGATGCCGGCGTCATCGCGATGAAGCCGGGGGAGGCGGCGGCACGTTCGTGGTGAGCGACGTCATCCCCTCTGAGCTGCTTGGCAAAGCCATCGAGCTCAGCTACAAACGTCTCGTCGATCTCTTCGAGGTGCGCAACGCTCTGGAGCTGACAGCTGCGGAGCTGGCTGCCGCGTGGGCGAACCCGGACCAGCTGGCAAGCCTGGAAGAGACCGTGTACCAGCTGGAAGAGCTTGTGCGCACGTGTCCGGAGGATCGGAAGCGCTTTCGGACTATCGATCTGCGTTTTCATCTTCTGGTGATGAAAGCGTCAGGGAACGATGCGCTCGTGAGCACGTACAATTCCTTCACGCGGCAGATCGCGCTGGCCTTCGATATGGTGAAACTGCCCGATATGGAGGCACATGCCCTGCCCACCCAGCGGTCGGTGATTCTGGCCATCCGACAGCACAGCCCGTTGGAAGCCCGGCTCGCCATGTCTTCGCACGTCTATCCACTGATATCCATCGTCCAACAATTCTTCGAGGGCAGAACTTCTGAAGAAACGCACCTCTGGATCCCTACCCAGGAGGAGTGAAGTGGGCGCCTTACAAAGCTTCGACGTCGCTGTGATCGGCCTCGGCGCGATGGGCAGCTCGGCGGCCTACCATTTGGCCCGCCGGGGCAAGCGCGTTCTGGGCATCGAACAGTTCGGGCCCGCCCACGACCAGGGCTTCAGCCACGGCCAGTCACGCATCATCCGTCAGGCCTATTTCGAGGGCGAGGCATACGTCACGCTGCTCCTGCGAGCCTATGAGCTGTGGGATCAACTGCAGCATGATACGGGGCAGCACTTGTTCACGATCACAGGCGGTCTGTTCCTCGGCCCTCCAGAAAGCCAGGTGTTCAGCGGCAGCCATGCGAGCGCGGTCGCCCACGGGCTGGCTCACGAGGTGCTCGGGGCCGCCGAGATCCACGCCCGCTTCCCACCCCTTTGCCCACCGCACCACTTCGTTGGCCTCTATGAGGCACAGGCCGGGGTATTGGACCCGGAGGGTGCCGTGCGGGCTATGCTCTCGGCCGCCGGCCGCCTTGGCGCCAGCCTGCATTTCCACGAGCGGGTGCTGGAGATCACGCCGCTGGGGGAGGGAGCCGGCATGCGCATCATCACGCCGCAGGGCGCCTATGTGGCCGGGCGGGCCGTCCTGGCCGCGGGCCCCTGGGCCGGGCACTTCTTGCAGGGCCTGGAGGTGCCCCTCAGCGTCAGGCGCATGGTCATGCACTGGTTCCGCCCGCGCGGCCACGCCGATGACTTCCTACCCGATCTGTTTCCCGATCCATATCTGGCAACTCGACGACGGCGCGGTGTTTTACGGCTTCCCTGCTTCCGATGCCCAGGCGAATGGCGTCAAGGTAGCGCTGCACAACCGCAACATGCTGCCTTGCACCCCGGAAACCATCGACCGATCTGTGCATGCCGACGAAGTCGCGGCCATGCGCGCGCTCATGGCAACCTACCTGCCGGACCTGGACGGCGAACACGCCGATGCCAAGACCTGCATGTATACGATGACGCCTGACGAAGCCTTCATCATCGATGTGCACCCGGCATGGCCATCCGTTGCCTTGGCCGCCGGCTTCTCGGGGCATGGTTTCAAGTTCGCCAGCGTCGTCGGCGAGATCCTGGCAGACCTGGCCTGCGACGGCGCGACACGACATGATATCAGGCTTTTTGCCCTCAATCGCTTTCAGAACAGAGGAGAGCATGACAAACCAAACGACGTCTGATAACGCGGATCACCCCGGCGAGCTGGCAATTCCCAGCTACAGGTTGCTCGATGCGGCACAGATCGAGCGGATTCACCAGGCCACCCTCAGGCTGCTGGCGACGACCGGCGTGCGCG
>CAWEHT010000183.1:0-3862 GCA_963808455.1 uncultured Chloroflexia bacterium
TTACAAGTTCGGATAGCCTTCGGTCCCCACCCGCTTGCAGAACCTGACCACGGTGGCGTCGCTCACGGCACAGCGCTGCGCCAGCTCCGCCACGGCCAGATGAATGACCTCGGCAGGGTGGTCCACGACATACTGGCCCACTTTGCGTTCCTGCTCATTGAGCGCCGGTAACAAGGCCCGTACGCGGAGCAGCAACTTCGTGCCGGCCGTCACTGCGATTTCTTCCATCTCGCACCTCCTGACGGTGGCCCCCGCGACGAGGCGCCACCGGGCAACCATTATGAAACCGGATTTCTTCCATGTCAAGCGCGTGGAGTCCAATTGCCTAGGCGGTGTTCGGCCTGGCCCGGGGGAGGTGGTCCAGCGTTTGGCGCAGTGCGGCTATAGCCAACTGCCCGAGAAGAAGACGAACCCCGTCCTCAAATTCGTTTCACACCTCTGGGGGCCCATCCCCTGGATGATCGAGGTGGCGGCCGGCAATCGGTCTGTGTCACCAAGAGCAATCAGGGCTCTTCGACACCCGGCACAGACTGGCCGGATGCTGAACCGGCATCAACCCGTTGTGCGTGTGCCTGCTCACCGGTCACCAGTATCCGGCGCAGCTCATCTGCTACGTCCTCTTGAGTGAGAGCGACCACTGTATCGCCTGGCTGGAGCAACGTTTCGCCATGGGGAACGAGAACCGCACCGTCGCGCCTGACACTGATGATGAGCACTTGTGGTGGAAGGTGCAGATCCCGGATGCGCTGGCCTACAGCCGCCATCCCCGGCGCCAGAAGGATCTGAAAGATCTCAGTATGTGTCAGGTGACCCAGCGATAGGCTTTCCTTCTCGTGCTGTGACTGTAGCTTGCGCAGCATCGCATGGCGGTAGCCGCGCACGATGTCCTCGCGTCGCAGGAGTCCTACTAACCGCAAAGGATCCTCTGGATCGACCACCGGCAACCGGCCCAATTCTCTCCCGCTCATCAGCAGCAAGGCCGTCGAGAGGGGATTTTGTGGGCATACGGTCAGCACATCGGGCCGGATGATATCGGCAACGGTCAGACCCTGGGCCGATCCTTCAGCAGTGGCGAGGGTCAGATCATCATAAGTCACTACGCCGAGAAAGTGCCCATCGCGGTCCAGTACAGGGAACCCGTGGTGCCGGGTGCGAATAAGGGCATCAGTGAGGTCCTGCAAGCTTCGCGTCGCCGTGGATCACGTCGGGGTCATGGGTCATCACCTCACCAACGCTCAAGGCGCACATGATGTCCACATCGCGATCACGTTCCAGGGGGATGTCGCGGTTCATCAGCTTGAGAGTATAGATCGAATAGCGACGCAGCCGCTGCGAGATCAGCGTGCTGAGACCTACGGTGATCATAAGCGGCAAAATCAGCCGGTAGTCACCCGACATCTCGAGGGCGATGAGGAAGGCCGTCAACGGTGCATGAGCTGCAGCCGCAAAAACGGCAGCCATGCCCACGAGGGCATAGGCTCCCACCCCGGCGGTGAAATAGGGGAACAGGGCATGGACCCAGTAGCCGAAGGCTCCGCCCAAAGTTGCTCCCATGAACAGCGACGGCGAGAAAATACCGCCCGAGTTGCCGGATACCAGCGTGAAGGACGTGGCTATCAACTTTGCAAAGACCAACGCCAGAAGCAGGGACCAGGGCAGAGCGCCTCGCAAAGCTTGCCCAACGCTGGCCAGGCCCGTGCCAAGTGCCTGGGGATACAAAAGAGCGATGAGGCCCACGACGATGGCCCCCAAGGCCGGCTTCACGGCGTCCGGCACATGCAAGGAGCTAAAGCGGGCCTCCGTGTAGTACAGAGTGCCCACGAAGGCCCAGCCTAAGAGCGCCGCCAGCACGCTCAACACGATATAGAATGGAAGCTCCCTGGCGCTGACCAGCGAATAAGAGGGTACGGCGAAAGTAGGACTTGTTCCCAGAAAGTGACGGCTGAGGGTGCTGGCCGCCACAGCCGAGATCACGACCATGCCGAAGTAGCGGGTTGTGAACTCCCCAAGGATCACTTCCATGGCGAAGACCACCCCGGCAATTGGGGCGTTGAACGTGGCCGCGATGCCGGCGGCAGCTCCACAGGCCACCAGCGTTATGGTCTGTTCCCGCCCCAGCTTCAAGACCTGGGCGGCAGTCGAGCCCAGCGCCGAGCCCACCTGAACGATCGGCCCTTCACGACCGGCAGAGCCGCCGGTGCCGATGCAAAAGGTAGAAGCGATTGATTTGACCAGCGCCACCCGCGGCCGGATACGCCCCCCTCGCATGATGACCGCGGCCAGAACTTCTGGCACACCATGGCCTTTTGCTTCGATAGCCCAAAAGGCAATCAACGGCCCGGCGATGAGGGCGCCGACAACGGGGACAACCACGATCCAGGCTCGCCCCATGGGAGCCAGCAGTTGGGGCAAGCCTTGTTCGAAAGACACATAGGTCACTAAGGCAATGGCTTTGATGAATAGGACAGCGGCCACGCCTGTTCCCAGCCCAACGATGAGGGCAAGCGTCATGAGGACAGCGGTGCCCTGAACGTCGAGTTTGCCCAAGACGCGCCGCAGGGTGCCTGGCAAGGTTGTTTGCTCTGCCGATGGTGCTTTAGTATGAGATGATGACATACGCTGATCTCTTGCGGCTGTGGAAAACGAGGTCAGAACCTGGCATGATTCCTACGGCTACGTCGTCACGGGGAACTCCTGATCTGCTTCTTGCAGCCCTTACGCTGTGTCACGAGCCGCCTGTTTGGCAGCGATCAGGGCGTTCCGGTCTGGAAAAAGCGGCTGCGAGATCAAGGCCCTTGACCGCCAGAAAGTCAGGCCGTCCACTGTCCAGATAAGCTGGCTGGTGACAACATTCGGTGCAATCCGGGCGAATTGTTTGCAGGCGCACGTCGCCACATAGTCTGGTTTGTGGCGCAGTGGTGTCTTGGTCCCGCACCATCGGGAGTTATTTAGTCCCTTGAGGGCCGAATCGTGTGAAGCAACGCCCTACCATCGCTGGATCGTTTTTTCGGCGCGTAGCCGCCCGCCGCCCGCTTGGCGCTGTTTCTCGGCGGGGTGCGCCAGCCAGGTTGGCGGCCAGCTCGTGCCGGCCGCGTCGGATGGTCTTCTCATCCAGACCTGTAACCAGCGCGAGCTGCCTGTCACTGGGGCTATCTGCGGCTTCTGAAATGACGCCCACGTACCAACGTCGCCGTGGCTCATTCAAGCAGCTCAGGAACAAGTTGACTTGTTGATGATACCGCACGGCGGCTGCATCGCCGCCGCCTTTGCACACATCGCACTCGCATTGATGAATTGTCGGTCCCGCGTCGCTCATGGTCGCTCGGCCTTCCGCTGGGATGCTTCAGTATACCATGCCGCGGGAAATTACACCCCTGCGGACCCTTAGGCCCCAGGGCGTACGCATCTATTGAAGCAGGAGAAGACCACCAAAGCGGGCGTCAAAGCCAGGCGCTTGAAGGCCGGTCGGGACGAGCCCTACTTGCTCAAGGTCCTGCTTGGCTAGGGCAATTTAGATGCGATTGCCCTGGTTTGAGATCGGACGCCACTGTATCTAGCAACCATCTCGTGACGACTCCTGTGGCACACGGCGCCGTCTTCGATGCGATGGAACCTAGAAACCGGCCTTGGTACCTTCAAATCCCGATTCAAGTGAAAAACACGCTCGCCGAGATGGAACAGCCCGCACGACGCAAACACGCCGACAATCCCCAGGACGGTAGAAATCCCCAGCACCATCTGCATGTTCCAGGCTTCGGGGTGGTTCGAGATTATCTGGAAGTGCGTTCAATTCACCTCTCGCCGGTGCTGCGGCGAGAGAGCCCATCCCACACCTCTTTGATCAACGCTTTCCAGATGTCCG
>CAWEHT010000184.1:0-4124 GCA_963808455.1 uncultured Chloroflexia bacterium
CGTACCGCGGCTTTGCCCCGGTCTATGATAATCTGCATTTCGACCTCAACTTCCCCGGTGGCGTGCCCCCTACCTGATCACCCTACGGGCCGACCTGCCGTCTCCGTTCATGGCCGTGCCCGCCCGCTGAAAGCCCCGACGACGATGACGACGGGCGGATCGGGCCGCGGACATCGCGCCGGAGGCCGGCGACGAGGAAGGCTTCGGCCAAGGAGCGGCCGGCTGCCCCGGCGCGCCGGAGGCCGGCCAATCGGGGGGCTCCGGGAGCTGGAAAATCGCGGCGGCGCAGCAGGAAGCAGACCCCGGTGCCGCAGCGGCGAACCCTGAACCTGGCATCACGGTAGACCTGGATGGCATAGCCGAGCGCATCGTGGCCTTTCCCGTGCCGGAGGGGCGCTACGGCCAGGTGTATGGGCTGAAAGGGGGCGTGCTCTTTTCCAGCTACCCGCTAGAAAGCTGGCGCGAGCGCTCGGACGCCGAGGATGACCTGCCTGGGAGAGGCAAGATCGAAATCTTACAGGTTCGACGAACAGGAGAGCGAAACGCTGGTCGAGGGCGTCAGCGACTTCGAGGTGGCTCTCGATGGTGAGTCGTTGGTCTACCGCTCCGGAGATCGGCTGCGTGTCCTCGAGGCGGGGAAGAAGGCGCCCGAGGACGAAGACGACAGGCCCTCGCGGAAATCCGGCTGGCTCGAGCTCCGCCGCCTGCGTGTCTCGGTCGAGCCGCCGGCCGAGTGGGCGCAAATGTATCGCGAGGCCTGGCGCCTGCAGCGTGATCGCTTCTGGACAGCCGACATGTCGGGCGTGGATTGGTTGGCCGTCTACCGGCGCTACCTGCCTCTTCTCGACCGCGTCGGCACCCGGGCCGAGTTTTCCGACTTGTTGTGGGAAATGCAGGGCGAGCTCGGCACGTCGCATGCCTACGAAATGGGCGGTGATTACAGGCCCGGCCCCGATTACCGCCAGGGCTACCTTGGCGCCGATATCCGCTACGACGCGGCCACCGGGCGCTACGCTGTCGCGCGGATCGTGCGCGGCGACGCCTGGGACGAGGACGCCAGCTCGCCGCTGGCCCGGCCGGGCGCGCGCGCCCGGCCCGGGGATGTGATCGTGGCCATCGATGGCCTGGCCGTTGGGGGCGACGTGCCCCCGCAGGAGTTGCTGGTCAACCAGGCAGGCAACGAGGTGCTGCTGGAGCTGGCTGCCGCAGATGGGTCAGATCGCCGCCGCGTTCTCCGTCAAAGCGTTGCGGAGCGAGACCCCGGCCCGCTATCGCGATTGGGTAGAGGGGCTGCGGCGGCAAGTGCACGAGGCAACAGGCGGGCGTGTCGGCTACGTCCACATCCCGGACATGGGCGAGCGCGGCTACGCCGAGTTCCACCGCGGCTATCTTCTGGAACTGGAGCGCGAGGGGCTGATCGTGGACGTGCGCTACAACGGGGGCGGCATGGTCTCGCAGCTGATCCTGGAGAAGCTAGCGCGACGTCGCCTGGGCTACGACGTCCAGCGCTGGGCCGAGCCTATCCCTTATCCGGTCGAGTCGGTGGCCGGGCCGCTGCTCGCACTGTGCAACGAGCAGGCCGGCTCCGACGGCGACATGTTCTGCCACGCTTTCAAGCTCATGGGCCTTGGGCCCCTCATCGGCAAGCGCACCTGGGGAGGCGTCGTCGGCATCGAGATACACGACACGCTGGTGGACGGCGGCATCACGACCCAGCCGGCGTTCTCGACGTGGTTCAAGGACGTGCAATGGGGCGTGGAGAACTACGGCACGGACCCCGACATCGTGGTCGAGATCACGCCCCAAGACTACGTGGCCGGCCGCGACCCGCAGTTGGAGCGTGCGATTGCCGAAATGCTGCGTTTGCTGGCCGAACGCCCGCCTCTCAAGCCCGATCTGGCTCACCGGCCCCAACTGCCGCTACCCGTGTTGCCCGGGGCCGGCGCCCGATCGGCATGAACCTCGGATCATTCATGTGATGCGACTCGCGCAACGGGTGCCGCATGGCTGAGAGCTCCCCAGCGAAGGGGGTCGAGGCAGCGCTCGAGGCGCTTCAGCGCGATCCGCGCCTGGGTAGGCACGTCGCCGTCTGGCGGCGCCTGCCTGCCCGGCCGGGCCGCGTATCCTCCTTCCCGGCGGAGCTACATCCGGACCTGGTCGCAGCGCTGCGGCTGGCAGGCATCGATGCCCCTTACACCCATCAGGCCGCCGCGATCGCGGCGGCCCTGCGGGGCGAGAATGTGGCCGTGGTGACCCCCGCGGCCAGCGGCAAGACCCTCTGCTACAATGTGCCGGTCTTGCATCGTCTCATGGCCGACCCTCGGGCGCGGGCCCTTTATCTCTTTCCGACCAAGGCCCTGGCCCACGACCAGCTGGCGGCGCTGCACGAGCTCCTGGCCGTCCTGGGCTCGGGTCCGGGAGGCGCTTCCCCAACCGCAGCCACCTACGATGGCGACACGCCGAGTTCGCACCGGGCCCGCGTGCGCGACGAGGCAGCGTATCGTTCTATCGAACGCCAATATGCTGCACGCCGGGATCTTGCCGCAGCACCCGCGCTGGGCCGCGTTCTTTGCGAATTTGCGGGTGGTGGTTCTCGACGAGATGCATGCCTACCGTGGCGTCTTCGGCTCCCACGTTGCCGACGTGCTGCGCCGGCTGCGTCGCGTTTGTCGCTTTTATGGCGTCACGCCTCAGTTCCTGTTGGCCTCGGCTACCATTGCCAATCCGGCCGACCTGGCCGCACGCCTCGTGGAAGCCCCGGTGACCGTGGTTGGCCCCGACCTGGACGGCGCGCCTCAGGGCGAACGCCATATTCTGCTATATAATCCCCCCTTGCTCGACCCGGCCCTGGGCATCCGGCGCAGCAGTAGCCTCGAGGCAACTGAGCTGGCTGCCCATTTCCTGGCTCACGACGTGCAGACGATCGTATTCGGAGGTTCCCGCCTCACCACCGAGCTGATCCTGACCTACCTCCGCGAGCGGCCGGAAAAATTGCCGGCGACCGCAGCTTACCGGGGCGGGTATCTGGCGAGCGCTCGTCGTTCCATCGAGCGCGGCTTGCGTTCCGGCGAGATACGCGGTGTGGTTGCCACGAATGCGCTCGAGCTGGGTATCGACATCGGCCAGCTGGAAGTGTCTGTCCTGGCCGGCTACCCAGGCACGATTTCCGGCACATGGCAGCAAATGGGGCGGGCCGGGCGGCGTCGCGGCGCCGCGGCGGGCGTGCTCGTGGCCGGCGCCGATGCCATCGATCAATACCTGCTGGCGCATCCGGATTATCTCTTCGGCCGCAGCCCCGAACACGCCTTGGTCAACCCGGACAACCCGGTGATCCTGGCCGCGCATCTCGCGTGCGCGGCTGCTGAGCTGCCTTTCGCTCCTGGCGAGGGCTTCGGCGGCGCCCCTGGCGTCGGCGAAGCCCTCGCCTTGCTGGCTGCCGCCGGCGAACTGTACACCCAGGAAGGCCGCTACTACTGGGCCGGCGCCAGCTCGCCCAGCCGCGGCGATCAGCTTGCGCACCGCATCACCCGATCGCGTCGTCATCCAGACCTCGGGCGACATGGGCAGCGAACCTGCGCAAGCCCTCCTGCAGCCGCGCACGGGCCCGCCGGTTCCTGCTGCGGGAGGGTCCCCCGCCCCCCGTCCCATTCCCGGGGAAAAGCGTCAGGTGCCGCGCCGCAGGTCTTGGGCGAGATCGGCAGCGCCGGCGCGCCATTGCTGCTCTACGAGGGCGCGATCTACATTCACGCCGGCGAGAGCTATCTGGTGGAGAGGCTGGATTGGGATGGCGGCGTCGCCCACATGCGGCCCGTCGCAGTTGACTACTACACCCGCGCCAGCATCAGCGAGGACGTGCAGGTCCTCGCCGAGCGTGCCCAAGCGCGACTACCCGTCGCTGGAAGAAGCAGGGGCCAGGGGCGAGGGGACGGTTGGTGTCTGCAGCTCCCAACTCCCTGCCCCGCGCGGAACTGGCCTGGGTGACCTGAGGGTCGTCAGCAAGGCCACGGGTTACCGGATCTTGCGACGGTACAGCAACGAAGTTCTCGGCTTCGGCCGGATCGATCTGCCGGAACAAGTGCTGGAAACGGCCGGCTGCTGGCTGGCGCTGGGGTCAGCGTTCGTGG
>CAWEHT010000185.1:0-5429 GCA_963808455.1 uncultured Chloroflexia bacterium
GGAAGTCCGCCCGGAGAAGGTCGGGTCGAGCGACCTGGGGGTGACGATGGTGCTCAACCCCTGGGATGAGTTTGCAGTCGAAGAAGCGCTGCTGCTGACAGAACGGTACGGGGGTGACACGGTGGCGATCACCGTGGGCGGCGCTGAGACCGTGGAAGCCTTGAAGCGCGTGGTCGCCATGGGCATCGGCGAAGCACAACTCCTGTCCGACGACGCCTTTGCAGGCAGCGATGCCTGGGGGACGGCCGAGATCCTGGCGCAGGCGATCCGCGTCGAGGACGGCTGGCAGCAGGGCTTGATCCTGTCTGGCAAGCAGTCGGTTCGACAGCAATAGCGGTCTCGTGGGGCCGGGCGTGGCCAGCAAGCTGGGCATCCCTTACGTATCGAATGTGGTGAAGATCGACGAGGTCGGCGAGGGCTACGCCATCGTCCGCCGCATGCTCGACGAAGGCATGCAGACGGTGCGGGTGTCCCTGCCCGCCGTGGTGGCGGTCAGCATCGAGATCAACGAGCCGTGCTACCCGAACTTCATGGGCATCCGCAAGGCATCCAAGATGAAGTATCCCGCCCTTGGGGCGGATGACTTGCCTGGCCTGGACCGCGGCGGGATCGGCCCGGCCGCGGCCCGCATCCGCTGGCTCGACCTGCGCAAGGCGCCGAAGCGCTCGGCCCAGTGCGAGTTCATCCAGGCTGCGACGCCTGCCGAAGCCGCCGCGCTGCTGGCGGACAAGTTGATGGCAGAGAAGGTCTTCTGAGCGCGGGGCGCGGTATGAAAGGATCGGCAAGATGAGTATCTTGGTGTATATCGACCAGGTGAACGGCGTCGCCAAACAGACTTCATGGGAAATCATGGGGAAGGCGCGCGAGCTCGCGAACCAGCTGGATGTGCCGCTGGCCGCGCTGCTGATCGGCGGGGAACTGGGTAACCTGCCGGATGAGGCGATCGCTTATGGCGCCGACAGGGTGCTGATGGCCGGCGGGCCGGCCTACGCGGAGTTCCACGCCCTGGCGTATACCGCGGCGCTCAAGGCTGCCATCGGCCAGGTCGATCCTCGGATCATCCTGGCCAGCAACACTGTCGGGGTGCGCGACGTGGCCGCGCTGGCTGCTTGCGATCTGGGCATCGGCCTCGCCGTTGATTGCCAGGACCTCAGCCTGGACAAGGATGGCAACTTGCAGGTCACACGTCCCGTCTACTCCGGGAATATCCTCGCCACCGTGGTGTATCGCGGGAGGCCGCAGATGGCAACCGTGCGTGGCCGTAGCTTCCCCTTGCCCGACCGCGATCCTGCCCGGAGCGGCGCGAAGGCCGGGCTGGAGATCCCGGCGGCGGCTGGCGTCGAGCGCGAGCAAATCCTGGGCTTCGAGCCGGCGCAGCAGGCCGAGGTGGCTTTGGAAAACGCGGCCGTCGTGGTGGCGGGCGGCCGGGGTGTGAAGGGGCCGGAGGGTTTTGAGGCGATCCGCGAGCTGGCCGGGTTGCTGGGGGGTGCCATAGGCTCTACCCGTGCGGCGGTGGATGCCGGCTGGATCGCCTACAACACGCAAGTCGGCCAGACCGGCAAGACGGTGCGGCCCGACCTATACGTCGCCTGCGGCATCTCGGGCGCCATCCAGCATCTGGCCGGCATGAGCAGCTCCAGGGTGATCGTGGCCATCAACAAAGACAAAGACGCCCCGATCTTTACGGCCGCCCGCTACGGTATCGTCGGCGACCTGTTCGACGTGGTGCCGGCCTTGACCGTGGCGTTGAAGCAGCGACTGGGGAAGTAGCCACCCTCCGGTTGAGCGCCGGCCTGGGGCTGTGCCCTACCCGGAAGCCCCGTTCGTCCGGTGAGCCGGGGGCGGCCAGACCGCCGGGCGATCCGACGCCGTCTTGACAGCGAGGCCGGGCTTTCTGCCCGGCCTCGCGCATTCTTCCATCTTTGGGACACGCGTACAAGCCGGGAACTTTGTGGGAACTCAGCCCGCGCTGATGAAGCGATGCTTGCGTTGACAAATGGGGGGCGGCGCGTTATAATCGCTTATTGTGTCGCGTAACGTCGGCACAGTTCGCACGTCACGCGCGGGGCCAGCCTGGGCCATCATATGTTCCCAGCGAGGGGCGCAAGAATCGGCGAGTCGGCCGGCTGCGATGCCAGCTCAGCAACAGGCAGCCCAGCCGGAACTTTCTTTATTTTGCGTGGGGCGTTTTGGTCCCGAAACAACCATCAATTAGCGGAGGTTCCTTTTCCCATGACTGCAAATTTGCCACCCACTAAACCGCCAGCGGAAGTTCACCCAATGCAGGCATTGTTAGAGCAGGGCGGCTATGACATGCCCCAGCGCGGTGATATCCGCGAAGGCGTGATCCTGCAGGTCAATCCGCAAGAAATCATCATTGACCTGGGCCTCAAACGTGAGGGCATCGTGCCGGGAAACGACCTCACCCGGCTCGACAAGGACACGCTGGCGGAGATCGCAACCGGGCACCACATGGCCGGTCTATATCTTGCAGCCATCGGATCGGGAAGGCAACTTGATCGTGTCCCTTTCTCGCGCCCAGCAAGAGAAAGACTGGCTGGACGCGGCAGAAGAAGATGGAGGCCGGTGAGATTCTTCGAGGCCAAGGTCAGCGGTCACAACGCCGGTGGCCTGGAAGTCCCGTTCGGTAAGCTGCGAGGCTTCGTCCCTGCTTCGCACATCTCGACCTTGCCGCGCAACGCTTCACCTGAAGAGCGCAAAGAGCGCCTCGCCACTTACGTGGGGCGCACCATCCCGCTCAAGGTGGTGGAGGTCGATCGCCGTCGCCGCCGCCTGATCATGTCCGAGCGCGCGGCGTGACGCCGTTGGCAGCGCGAGCACCGCAAGCAGCTGCTCGAAGAGCTGCAGGTCGGCGAAGTCCGTATGGGCGTCGTGCGCAGCCTCTCTGATTTTGGCGTGTTTATCGACCTTGGGGGCGCGGACGGCCTGGTGCACATCTCCGAGCTGGCCTGGTTCCCGGTCGCCCATCCCAGCGAGGTGGTCAAGGTGGGCCAGGAGGTCGAGGTCAAGATCCTCCGGGTTGACAAGCAGCGTGAGCGCATTGGCCTGAGCATCAAGCGCGTCCAGCCCGATCCGTGGAGCCGGGTCGAAGAAGATTATCATCTGAGCGAGCTCGTCGAGGCCGTCGTGACGCGGGTGGTTGACTTCGGCGCCTTCGTACGGCTGCGCACCGGCGTGGAAGGGCTCTTGCACGTGTCGGAGATGGCTGATATCACGCCAGACCATCCCCAGAGCCTGGTGGCACCGGGTGACCTCCTCCTGCTGCGCGTGTTACGCATCGAGCCGGAGCGCCGGCGCATCGGCCTGAGCCTGCGTCAGGTGTCGGAGCAGGAATGGGCTGAGTGGGCGGCCAAGTACCATCAGCACCAGCCGCCGGAGCCTGCCGCCGGGGAAGCTCCGAGTGAGGAAACCCCGATTTCGGAGGAGGAGCTGGCTTTCGCCCCGCTCGCTTCGGATGTTGCCGAAGAGGATCAGGTGGCTGAGGTGGGTGCTTCCGCAGAGGACCGGCCCGAGGAACTGCCCGCCCTGGAGGGGCAGGGCCAGCCTCTCGCTTACGACGAGGCGGTCCCGGCCCCGGAAGCTGCTGCCGAGGAGCCGGCCGTGGCCGAGGCCCAGGGTGAGCCTCCGGCGGCAGACGGCCTCGAGCCGACCTTGCAGCCATCTGCTTCAGACGAGGGCGCCGAAGAAGTAGCTGGCGAACCGAAGGAATCGGTGGCGTAGTTCGTTGTCGCAGGTGATGCCAAGATGCCGACCCAGGATGACGCCGCTGCGGAGACGTGGGCCAGGTTGCTGGCTGAGCGGGCCGAAGTGCTCGAAGAACTGGAAGGGTTGCGCGCCCGGCTGGAGACCAGGGGCAACTACAGCCTGGGCGACGGTGATCCCATGATCTATCAGTGGGAGCTCAACTTGGCGTTATTCAAGCGCGGTCGAGGCGCGCCTTGGGGCTATCGACGAGGCGTTGCTCCAGCTCGACAAGGGGGCTTATGGTCGCTGCGAGGAATGTGGGACCACGATTGACCCTGAGCGGCTCGCCGTCCTGCCCTACACACGGGTTTGCAGCAAGTGCGCTGAGCCGAAACCGGCGCACGGGCAGCGGAGGCGGTGATTCTGGCTTGATTCCTGCGCCCCTGACGCAGGGGCTGGATTGAATGGATAACCGAAGCGCCCGGCACACGTGCCGGGCGCTTGGCTTACGGGCCCAAAGAGGCGGCGGCGGGCGAACGGGCAAGCATCACAACTTACCGCTCGTCCACCCTGGTACCGAGCGAGGCGGACTCCTGATGCCGGCTCAACGCCGTGATTCTCTCATCATCATCCTGACGCACGAGCATACCGACTTCGACGCCCTGGCGGCCATGCTGGCAGCAGCGAAGCTGTACCCGCAAGCCCTGCCGGTCCTGCCAAGGCAGATGAACCGCAACCTGGTCGAGTTCCTCGCCCTGTACGGCGAAGATCTGCCGTTCATTAGCCTTGACGACCTGCCCCGGCAACGCGTCGATCATGCCATCCTGGTCGATACGCAAACCGTGCAGCCTGTGCGCGGCATGCATCCCGGCACGACCGGCTATATCATGGACCATCATCCGCAGATGCATGAGCTGTCCCCCGGTTGGCAGTTCTGGGGCGAAGAGGTCGGCGCGACGACGACCTTGCTGGTCGAGAAGCTGGCGGAACAAGGTCAGGCAATCGGCCCGGCCGAAGCTGCTTTACTGATGCTGGGGATTCTACGAAGACACCGGCGCCCTCAGCTACGAGACCACCACCCCGCGTGACTTGCGGGCCGCAGCCTGGCTCCTGGAGCACGGCGCGAACCTCTTCGTGGTGAACAAATTCTTGCACCATCCACTCACCGACGAGCAACGTTCGCTCTATCAGGATCTCGGCCGACCACAGCCATCCTCACGATAGGCTACGCGGTGATTATCGCCATGGCGACGGTGGACGAGCCGGTGGCCGAGATCTCCATGCTCGCCCACAAGCTGCGCGAGCTCTATGAGCCGGACGCCCTTTTCCTGCTGGTGGCCATGCAGGGCGGCATCCAGGTCGTGGCCCGCAGCACCAGCGAGGCCATCGACGTAGGCAAGATCGCGGGGGCCCTCGGCGGTGGCGGGCACGCGCGCGCTCGCCGCCGCCCTGCTCCGCGACAGCACCCTGCCCGGCGTCTACGATGCGCTCGTCTATCTGCTCGATGGCCTGGTGCGCCCGCCGCTGACGGTAGCCCAAATCATGTCATATGGCGTGCCCCAAACATTGCGCCCCAACGACACGATTGCCGAGGCCGCCGGCCGGATGCGCCGATATGGCTTCGAAGGCTTCCCCGTCCTGGAGAACGGCCGCATCGTCGGCATGTTGACCAGGCGGGAGATCGACCAGCAAGACCAACCGAAACCAAGAGGGCTACATAACAC
>CAWEHT010000186.1:0-4513 GCA_963808455.1 uncultured Chloroflexia bacterium
CAGCCAGTAGGGGTCGCCGCTGGCTTTGGATTTCGTCCTCGTCCGCGTGGGCCAGACCAGCCCGCAAAGGGTCGTCACGCTCTCCAATTGAATAGAGCTTCCTCACCGGCCTCTACCGGGTTCGCCGGGAGTCCTCTGGATGCTCCCTTCAACGATTTCCAGGCATCCAGCAGTGGTGTAGCACCAGCGGCTCATGCCATTGGTCCTTCACCTTCGCGCCGAGGAGCCCGGGCACTTTCACTGCTGTGTCCAGCTCGACGGACAGTGCCGGCCCTAAAAACATTTCCTGTCGTGGCGTCGTGGTGGGCGCTGGGCTCACGGCCACGCCGCTCTGTTGCTCGACTTCTTCGGCCGCAAGTTTTGGGTTCCACCCAGGAGCAGACGGTGACCCTGCGCAACACAGGCATGGCGCCCCTGTCAACGTCGCCGGCGGCGGCGTGCCCGCGCCCTTCGAGGCTAGCCAGGATTGCGCGAATGCCGGCGGCATCCCGCCTGGCGGCATCTGTCACTTCTTCTACACTTTTCTCCCCACGTCTGTGGGGTTTTTAAAGCGACCTCTGCTGCCACCACCAACGGCGGCAGCATGAGTATAGCTCTACCCGCCGGCATCGGGTTGCAACTAGGGTCGTCACCCCCGGGCAGCCTGTTCCTTCCGCTCCTCGAGCGCAAGAGCGCGGCTCGAACGGCGCGCCAAAACTGCAACGACGCAGGACCGCGGCGAAGAGGGTGCCCAGTTCACGCGACGCAGCTCAGCTGCGGGCTGCGCCGGCTCCTGCCATAGCGCACCCGCAAGCCAGCTGCAAGAGGGCCTCCCACCGCGCCGAAACGCAGTGGCCTGTTACTCCTATGGCGCACCTGCACGCCCGGCGAGTCGCCGGCCTGGCCGACCCGAACCGCAACCCGCAGGCCAACGGCTCGCCCCCATACTCTCGGCGCCCAAAACGCATCCATCTATCGAAAACAGACCCACCTGGGGCACAAAGGGTACTGGCGCACTTCGTGTGCCGAGGCGCACTCCCGCCTGCTGTGTCGGCCTGTTTGAACAGGCTTCGCGCGTCAGCCGGCGGGCTTACGAAAGTTGAGAAATGGATCAGGACGGTCGCCCGCCCTGATTTATCACGCCTCTGTGTCAGGGTGCGGTTTGAACCGCACCCTGACGTGCCTGAGTCGGGGGTACGGCCGGCGCCGATTCAAATCGGCGCCTGATACACAAAGTGTGATGAATCTTCCTGCTCGTCATTACTGTTGGCGACGCCAGAGGATTTCCCGGCTTGCCTATTAATTGGTTAACCTTCATAAGCCCTCGGCCGCCCCGCGAGTGCCCCAGAATGATCCAATAATCTCTTCTTGACAGGCCGGCCAGACCGTGCTAATATCTGATCCATCATATATCTGATCGATCTCTATGTTATACATCAGCTATCGGAGCGGTCCCTCGTCCTACGAGCACGCCATCCTCGGCTTCCTGCTAGATCGCCCGCTTTCAGGCTATGACCTGAAGAAGGTCTTCGACGCTTCGGCGCACCACTCCTGGCCCGCCCACCAGGGTCAGATCTACCGCACCCTGGCCCGCCTGGCGGAGCGCGGCTGGGCCTGCCCGAGACGGTCGAGCAGGAAGACCGGCCCGACCGCAAGGTCTATCACATCACGGATGCCGGGCGTGCCGAGCTGCACGGCTGGCTGGCGTCCCCGCTGCCCCATGCCGGCCACCGCAGCGCGCAGCTGGTGCAGGTCTTCTTCTCTGGGCAGCTCACCAACCAGGAGATTCCTGGCAATTTTCGAGCGAACCGCCGAGCAGGTCGGGCGACGCTGGAGCGCTATCGGCAGATACCCCTGAATTCGGCCGCCTACGCCAGCCGTGGTCCGCCCGCACTGTGAGCTGTATTGCTGGCTCCTGATGCTTGATGACGGGGTGGCGACCGGCGAGAGCGAGCTCGCCTGGGCTGGAAGGCGTGATCGCGCGGATCAAGAGGGGCGAGATACCCACCGGTAGCTTACGATCTAAGGCAAGTTGATAACCCCCCAATCATCATCGGCTTCGTGTGCATCTCGTAGATGGCCGTCTGGTAGCCGTTCATCTGGCCGTAGCAGCGCGCTGCGAGGCCGGCGATGCCGGCGCCGATGATGATGAGAGAGTTGTCTGCCATGGTGATCCTCCTTGCCTTAGATCGTAAGCTACCGGTCGGGTATCTCGCCCTTCTTGATCCGCGCGATCACGCCTTCGAGCCAGGCGAGCTCGCTCTCGCCGGTCGCCACCCCGGCATCGAGCGTCAGGAGCCAGCAATACAGCTCGCGGGGCGACCCGACCACGCTGGCGTAGGCGGCCGAATCGCGGGGTATCTGCCGATAGCGCTCCAGCGTCGCCCGGACCTGCTCGGCGGCTCGCTCGAAAATTGCCAGGATCTCCTGGTTGGTGAGCTGCCCAGAGAAGAAGACCTGCACCAGCTGCGCGCTGCGGTGGCCGGCATGGGGCAGCGGGGACGCCAGCCAGCCGTGCAGCTCGGCGCGCCCGGCATCCGTGATGTGATAGACCTTGCGGTCGGGCTGGTTTCCTGCTCGACCGTCTCGGGCAGGCCCAGCCCGCGCTCCGCCAGGCGGGCCAGGGTGCGGTAGATCTGACCCTGGTCGGCGGGCCAGAAGTGGTGCACCGAAGCGTCGAAGACCTTCTTCAGGTCATAGCCTGAAAGCGGGCGATATTGCAGGAAGCCGAGGATGGCGTGCTCGAGTGACAAGGGACCGCTCCGATAGCTGATGTATCACATAGAGATCGATCAGATATATGATGGATCAGATATTAGCACGGTCTGGCCGGCCTGTCAAGAAGAGATTCTTGGATCATTCTGGGGCACTCGCGGGGCGGCCGAGGGCTTATGAAGGTTAACCAATGAATCAGGCAAGCCGGGAAATCCTCTGGCGTCGCCAACAGTAATGACGAGCAGGAGTGCGATTCATCGCACTTTGTGTATCAGGCGCCGATTTGAATCGGCGCCGGCCGTACCCCCGACTCAGGGCGCGTCAGGGTGCGGTTCAAACCGCACCCTGACACACGAGGCCTGATAAATCAGGCCGGGCGACCATCCTGATCCATTTCTCAACTTTCGTAAGCCCGCCGGCTGACACACGAAGCCTGTTCAAACAGGCCGACACGGCAGGCGCGAGTGCGCCTCGGCACACGAAGTGCGCCAGCTACCCTTTGTGCCCCAGGTGGGTCTGTTTTCGATAGATGGATGCGTTTTGGGCGCCGAGGGTCTGGGGGCGAGCCGTTGGCCTGCGGGTTGCGGTTCCGGGTGCCAGCCAGGCCGGCGACTCGCCGGGCGTGCAGGTGCGCCATAGGAGTAACAGGCCACTGCGTTTCGGCGCGGTGGCGCAAGCCCTCTTGCAGCTGGCTTGCGGGTGCGCTATGGCAGGAGCCGGCGCAGCCCGCAGTTGAGCTGCGGTCGCGTGAACTGGCGCAGCCTCTTCGCCGCGGTCCATGCGTCGTTGCAGTTTTGGCGCGCCGTTGGAGCCGGCGCTGCTCAGCGCTCGAGGAGCGGAAGGAACAGGGTGCCCGGGGGTGACGACCCTAATTGCAGCCCGATGCCGCGCAGAGCTATACTCATGCTGCCGCCGTTGGTGGTGGCAGCAGAGGTCGCTTTGAAAAACCCCACAGACGTGGGGAGAAAAGTGTAGAAGAAGTGACAGATGCCGCCAGGCGGGATGCCGCCGGCATTCGCGCAATCCTGGCTAGCCTCGAAGGGCGCGGGCACGCCGCCGCCGGCGACGTTCATCAGGGGCGCCATGCCTGTGTTGCGCAGGGTCACCGTCTGCTCCTGGGTGGAACCCAAAACTTGCGGGCCGAAGTCGAGCGACAGCGGCGTGGCCGTAAGCTCAGCGCCCACGCCGACGCCGCGCAGGGAAATGTTTAGTGGGCCGGCACTGTCCGTCGAGCTGGACACAGCGGTGAAAGTGCCCGGGCTCGTCGGCGCGAAGGTGAAGAACCAATGGCATGAGCCGCTGGGTGCTACGCCGTTGCTGCAATCCTGGAAATCGTTGAAGGGAGCATCGACAGCTCCCCCGGCGAACCCGGTGAGGCCGGTGAGGAAGCTCTGATTGGAGAGCGTGACGACCCTTTGCGGGCTGGTCTGGCCCACGACGACGGGGCCGAAATCCAAAGCCAGCGGCGACCCGTACTGGCTGTTTTTGTCAAGCGAAAACGAGCCCACTTGATCATGGAAAACGGACCCACCTGGGGCACAAAGGGAAGCGCAGTGATCATCAGAAACGAGCCCACTTGATCATCGAAAACAGACCCACCCCGATGAGCAGAGCGCTGTCCAGGCCGTCGTCGTAGCAGGGGCTGTGGGTAAGTGTGTAACCGCCGTCTCTTTGGCGGTTATGCACTTATCCATCAGCCCGGTGGGGCTCACGCCTGGTCCTGCTTCAGGCGTTGGCGGAAGCGGTACGATTCGCCAACCAGTTCCAGGATGTGGGCGTGATGCGTCAGGCGGTCCAGCAGCGCTGCGGTTAGACGTTG
>CAWEHT010000187.1:0-4264 GCA_963808455.1 uncultured Chloroflexia bacterium
ACAATCGGCATGAACCTGAGCCTGGACGGCATCGGAGAGGAACACGACGCGGCGCGCGGTGTGCCGGGCAATTGGGAGAAGTCCTTGCGCACCTGGGCACGCCTGAAGGAAGTGAGGGCCCGGCACCCGAACCTGATCCTTTCGATCCATACGGTGATCAGCCGCTCCAACCAGGCCCACTTTCGGGCCATCTACGATGGCCTGCGGTCGCTCGAACCCGATAGCTACATCACGGAGGTTGCCGAGGAACGCGTTGAGCTCGACACAGTCGGGTGGGACATTACCCCGGATGCCGGCGCTTACGAGGCGATCGCCAATTTCTTGAGCGCACAGCCGCAGCCGCGGCCGATGCCCGCCATAGCCCACGTGACCCAGGCGCTGCGCGGCCAGTACTACCAGATCGCGCGCCGGGTCCTGGCGGAACGCCGCCAGGTGATCGACTGCTACGCCGGCTGGGCCAGCGCGCAAGTCGCGCCGAACGGCGATGTGTGGAGTTGCTGCATCCGCGCGGAGCCCGCCGGCAATCTGCGCGACGCAGGTTACGATCTGCGTGCCATCTGGTTTGGGCCGCAGATGGATTGCCTGCGCCGGTCCATCTACGCCAAAGAATGCGCCTGCCCGATGGCCAACGCGACCTATACCAACATGCTGTTGCACCCTCCCACGATCGTCCGCGCCGCCCTCGCCGCCCTTGGGGCGGGACGTGCGCCGGCTCGGGAGGCGGGCAACCCCACGCGTTAGCACTTGACAAAGCACTTCTGGAAAGATATGCTGTGCCCGGTGCATCGTTGGCACAGGGCGCCGACGTGAACACTTCGTCAGTCCCCGGATGGAGCAACCACCATGGCAAATCCGATCTTTGAATTTGACCCGGTTACGCGCATTACCGCCGGCGCGCTCGGCGAGCCAGGTCACCGAACTTTCTACATTCAGGCCGATCACGGCCTGGACCGCATCACCCTCCTCTGCGAGAAAGAACAGGTCCTGGCGCTGGCTGAGGCTGTGGATGAGATGCTGAACAACCTGGAAAAGGAATTTGGCCTGAGCCGCAAAGAAGATGTCGTCGTTAACGAAGTAGACATGATCATCAAGGAACCCGCCGACCCCTTGTTCCGCGTCGGTTCGATGGGCCTAGGATACGATGCGGATCGTGATCGCATCCTGTTGGTGGCTCAGGAGCTGTTGGCCGAGGAGGAGCAACGGGACCCCAGGGAGGTGCGTCTCTTCGGCAACCGCGACCAGATGCAGCTGCTGGGAACCTATGCGCGCAATATTGTCGAAAAGGGGCGCAGCCCGGAGCAGCGAGCTTTGCAATCCGAGGCTTTCTTCCGGCGCAACGGGCACGGAGAGTAAGGGGACCTTTGCTTGACGCCAACGCCCGGCCCGCCGAACCGTCTGATCCATGAGACCAGCCCGTACCTGTTGCAGCACGCTCACAATCCGGTCGATTGGTACCCATGGGGTGCGGAAGCGTTCGAGCGCGCGCGATCCGAGCACAAGCCGGTGTTGTTGAGCGTTGGCTATTCGGCCTGTCACTGGTGCCACGTGATGGCCCACGAGTCTTTCCAGGATGCCGAAACGGCGCGGCTGATGAATGAGTTCTTCGTCAACGTCAAAGTTTACCGCGAAGAGCTTCCCGATGTCGATGCCCTTTATATGGAGGCCGTGCAGGCCCTGACCGGGCGAGGCGGCTGGCCGATGACGGTTTTCCTGACCCCGGAGGGCAGGCCGTTCTATGGCGGCACCTATTTTCCGCCCGAGCCGCGTCACGGGTTACCTGGTTTCCGCCAGGTGTTGCGCGCCATTGCCGATGCCTGGCAGCAACGCCCGCAGGAACTCAAGGCGCACGGCCAGCGGTTGGCGGACGCCCTCGCCGGTAGCGCGCTGCCCCAGCGCAGCGCGCCCGAACTGGCGCCTGGCTTGCTGGAACGTGCCGCCGACGGCTTGCTGCAGCTTTCGATCCGGCCGAGGGCGGGTTTGGCGGCGCGCCGAAATTCCCACAGCCCATGGCCTTGGACTTCCTGCTGCAGACCCATCGGCGGACCGGGAACACAGCGCCCTGCACGCCGTGACCTTCACGCTTGACAAGATGGCCCGCGGCGGTATCCATGACCAGCTTGGTGGCGGCTTCCATCGCTACAGCACCGACGCACGATGGCTCGTGCCGCACTTCGAGAAGATGCTCTACGATAACGCGCAGCTGGCCCGCACTTACCTGCATGCCTGGCAAGCGACGGGCGAGCCGTGCTTCCGGGAAGTGGTCGAGGGCATCCTTGATTACGTGCTCCGCGAGATGGCCTCGCCGGAAGGCGGCTTCTACAGCAGCCAGGATGCCGACAGCGAGGGCCAGGAGGGGCGGTTTTACGTCTGGACCCCGGCCGAGGTGGAGAGCTTGCTAGGCGGCGCCGACGCCGGGCTTTTCATGGCTTATTTCGGCGTGACGCCGGGCGGCAACTTCACGGACGAAGGCCGGAACAGTAGCATATTGCACATCGCGCTGGAGGCCGGCGCGGGCGGCCCGGGCCAGGAGAGCCAGGGCGAGGAAACCCTCGGCGCGGAAACTCAGGGCGGGGTTTCATCGCCCGGAGGTACCGGATCGCCGGAGCGCTTGCAAAGCAGGCTGGCACGCGGCCGCCGGGCCCTCTTGAGCGCCCGCCAGCGGCGGGTACCGCCCGGCCACGATGACAAGACGCTCGCCGAGTGGCACGGGTTGATGCTGCACGCGATGGCAGAGGCCGGCGCCGCCCTGGCCCGGCCGGACTACCTGGCGGCGGCGCGGCTGGCCGGCGAATTCATGCTGGCCCACCTGGCCTGGCGGCGCCCGATGGCACACTCCAGCTTATCGCAGCTACAAGGCCGGCCAGGCTAGTGGCCGGCCTTGTAGCTGGATAAGCCGCAGTGTGCCATCGGGCGCCTGCCAGGCCAGGTGGGCCAGCATGAATTCGCCGGCCAGCCGCGCCGCCGCCAGGTAGTCCGGCCGGGCCAGGGCGGCGCGGCCTCTGCCATCGCGTGCAGCATCGACCCGTCACTCGGCGAGCGTCTTGTCATCGCGGCCGGGCGGTACCCGCCGCTGGCGGGCGTCAAGAGGGCCCGGCGGCCGCGTGCCAGCCTGCTTTGCAAGCGCTCCGGCGATGGTACCTCCGGGCGATGAAACCCCGCCCTGAGCTTGCGCGCCAGGGTTTCCTCGCCCTGGCTCTCGGCCCGGGCCGCCCACGCCGGCCTCCAGCGCGATGTGCAATATGCTACTGTTCCGGCCTTCGTCCGTGAAGTTGCCGCCCGGCGTCACGCCGAAATAAGCCATGAAAAGCCGGCGTCGGCGCCGCCTAGCAAGCTCCACCTCGGCCGGGGTCGAGCGTAAAACCGCCCCTCCTCGCCCTCGCTGTCGGCATCCTGGCTGCTGTAGAAGCCGCCTTCCGGCGAGGCCATTTCGCGGAGCACGTAATCAAGGATGCCCTCGACCACTTCCCGGAAACGGCTCGCCGGTCGCCTTCCAGGCATCCAGGTAAGTGCGGGCCAGCTGCGCGTTATCGTAGAGCATCTTCTCGAAGTGCGGCACGATCCACGTGCGTCGGTGCTGTAGCGATGGAAGCCGCCGCCAAGCTGGTCATGGATACCGCCGCGGGCCATCTTGTCAAGCGTGAAGGTCACGGCGTGCAGGGAGCTCGTGTTCCCGGTCCGCCGATGGAACTGCAGCAGGAAGTCCAAGGCCATGGGCTGTGGGAATTTCGGCGCGCCGCCAAACCCGCCCTCGGCCGGATCGAAAGTCTACAGCAAGCCGCTGGCGGCACGTCCCAGAAGCCAGGCGCCAGTCCGGGCGTGCTGCGCTGGGCAGCGCGCTACCGGCGAGGGCGTCCGCCAACCGCTGGCCGTGCGCCTTGAGCTGCGGGCGTTGCTCCCAGGCATCGGCAATGGCCGGAAACCTGGCGGAAACCAGGTAACCCGTGACGCGGCTCTGGCTGAAATAGGTGCCGCCATAGAACGGCCTGCCCTCCGGGTCAGGAAAACCGTCATCGGCCAGCCGCCTCGCCCGGTCAGGGCCTGCACGGCCTCCATATAAAGGGCATCGACATCGGGAAGCTCTTCGCCGTGGAGTTTGACGTTGACGAAGAACTCATTCATCCGCCACGCCGTTTTGGCATCCTGGAAAGACTCGTGGGCCATCACGTGGCACCAGTGACAGGCCGATAGCCAACGCTCAACAACACCGGCTTGTGCTCGGATCGTGCGGTCGAGTGAGCAAGCACCAGGAACTTGAATGAAACCA
>CAWEHT010000188.1:0-3771 GCA_963808455.1 uncultured Chloroflexia bacterium
TTCAAGATTACGATGTCGGCGCGATGCCCATCGACTCCGAAGCTCGTCGTCAGCTGGGCGATGCTGAGCAGATCGCGCTGGGTATAGGTTACGCCGGGCAAGCGGTCCCGCGCCGCGGCAATCGCCGCCGAGACCTCTTGCTCTTTGGGTAACCAGGCCTGGCAAAAGCTCTGCGGATCTTGCTCGTAGGCCACGCGCCGCTCGAGAATGGCGACGCGCTGGCGTGGCTCCATGACGGTCTTGATGTCCACGCAGAGGGCAAAACGGTCCAGGAGCTGTGGGCGCAGGTCGCCCTCTTCAGGGTTCATGGTGCCGGCCAGGATGAAGTGGGCCGGATGGCTGAAACTGATTCCCTCGCGCTCGACCACGTTGATGCCCATCGCCGCCGAGTCCAGCAGCAAGTCTACCACGTGGTCGTCAAGCAGGTTAACCTCATCGACGTACAACAGGCCACGGTTGGCCGCTGCGAGCACACCTGGCTCGAAACGTCGCTGCCCCTGCTGGATGGCGCGCTCGATGTCAAGGGTTCCCACCACCCGATCCTCGGTGGCGCTCACCGGCAGATCCACGAAACGTATTCGTCTGCGCAGGACAGGCAGTTTCTCACCGCGCTCCTGACGTTCCCGGCACGTGTCGCACAGGCCGTCGAGGCCGTGCGGATCACACCCAAACGGACAATCGGCGACGGCATCGATCTCCGGCAGAAGTTCGGCCAACGCGCGGACTGCGGTCGATTTGGCCGTGCCGCGCTCACCGCGAATCAGCACCCCACCGATACTGGAACTGATGGCATTGAGAATCAGCGCGCGTTTCATGCGCTCTTGAGCGACGAGCGCAGTAAAGGGAAAAGAACGGATCTCTGGCATCTTGGGCTCTCTGGCTACGGCTGGCATGGGAACCATGGGATTCACGATATGTGTACGGCGAGCCCCAGGCTTTCAAGGCGATTCCTGATCCGGGGGAGGGATATCTTGCCCCCACTGTTCACCACGTCACCATTGACCAGGACCAGGGGTAACTGCGCCCCGGCCGGTACCGGCGGAATGGCAGGGTCGAAGAGATCGAAATACTCGACCCGCACCTGGTCCCCGTACATCGACGCCAGGCGCGTTGCAGCCCAGGAGGCGACATCGCGCCAGGTGTCCTTGACGCCCTCGGCGCAGGCGATCGGCGCCCCAACGATCTGTACCACATTTTGATGTTCTGGATCCTTCATGAGGCCCCTTCCCAGTTCCATGCAGGCCCGTGAAATTGTCAACAAATGCGACGAATGCCTGGGCAAAGCATTCTGCCGGCGCTGCCAATAGGCCTGCCCCGACCATGGCACGCTCTGGGATCCTATGCGCAATCCCAGTGTTTGGCCGCGGCAAGAGGGCCAGCGCCGTCAGCAGCAGCCAGGCCCGGCGTTGGGGCCACAACCGGACGGCGAGGCGCCGCCGCCATTGGAGCCACGCAGCACCAGGCCGGCCGTCACCACCTGGCGGGCTCCCTGGGCATGGCACCTGGGGCATTCGGGCGCCAGCCCGGCCTCTTTTTCCTGGAACGAGGCGCGGACTTCAAACGCCTCGCCGCACTTGTCGCAGCGATACGCATAATATGGCATGCTCTACTCCTTTGCTTCCTCCATAGGGGTACAGGCCAGTGTATCCAACGTGCTCAGGATACGGCCGATACCGGCCATGCGCCCTTCGCCGACGTCGCCTGTGGCCTGGAGACCCGTCTCCGGCGTCACCACGTGGTAGCCGGCGACCGTCTGCAGCGTCTCCAGGTTGCGCCGCAAAATCGGATTGGCCCACATGGAAGCGTGCATGGCCGGTGCCAACAAGACCGGCGCCCTGGTGGCCGCCAGCAGCAGCGCGACAGGGTCATCGGCCCACCCGGCCGCCACTTTGCCGATGAAATCGTACGATGCCGGCGCAATCAGCACCAGATCAGCCAGATGAGCCAATTCGATATGCGTGAGCGGCGCCGTCACGGCGTGCTCGAAGACATCCAGCCAGACCGGCGCGCGGCGGCCGCGGCCACCGTGATGGGCGCTGAAATGAGCGGCGGCCGGTGCCATCACAGGATGACCGAGGCCATGTAGCGGTAGCGCAACTGGCCGATTAGCTCTGGCACATAATGGGCCGCGATGCCGCCCGTGATCCCGACCACGACGGTCTTGCCTAACAGCATGCTAACAGCTCGCCGGTCCGGCCAGCGTCGCGAAATCAACGCCCAGGAGGGCGCTGATCTCCCCGTTGACCTCAGGCAGGTAAGCGTTGGCAGCTTGCTGAGCTTCTACCCAGTCCATGATGATGGGATTGCTCTGCGCCTCGCGCTGGAGCGCACGGACCTTGTCCACACCCTCGCGGCTCTGGTGAGCCCGCAGCTCGGCCTGGGCGGCCGAAAGGCGTTCGATCAAACCGCGCGCCGGACTGTCGGCATCCAGCCTGGCCTCCGCGTGGCGACAGGCCATGATTGGTTCCGCCTTCAACAGGTTCGCTGCCAGGGCCTCCAGTGCCTCCTGCACCTCGGCCGGCAAGGTGATCGTTTGATTCGCCATTCCTGTCTCCTCTCAGCAGCAGCCCGGCCCGCAAGCCGAGGTGAAGCTCAGGCCAATATGGCGCGAGAGCTGCTCGGCGGCAGCCTGGCAGAGCGCCATCGCCTCACCCTGGGCCAGAAAATAGGCGGCAACCGTCGGATCGCTCTGGAAGGCCTGGCGCAGCCGCTCCAGCTCGGCCCGATCGGCTTCGCTCGCCGTTTTCAGCATCATCGTCATGTGCGTGGATTGCTGTTTGGATCGATAGGCCTCGAGCGCATGCTGCGCCGCCTGGTCGGTCCGCAGCTTGTGCTCGGCCTCCTCGTACGCCTGGAACTGGGGCGTGCCCGCCAGGGCCCGGGCAAAGTCGCGCGCCGCCTGGCTTACGACCGAGGGCGGTGCGATCTCCAAGTCATTCAGAAGATCAGCCATTGGAAGTGAATCCTCCTGATAGATGGTGTGACGGGAACAGCGTCAAATCCGTGTGCGGCAGGAACAAGGCCGCAGTGTACTCGTCAAAGTAGCGCGGCTCCGCCGTCAGCTCGAGGGCGGTGACATTGCGAGCCACCTCATCTGCTCTCCGGCGGGCCGGCCTTGACAGTAGGGCCTGCCGCGGACCGGCCAGCGAACTGTTGCCGATGAAACGGATCCGCTCTTCGAGCCATGTCCGGCAACAGGCCGATGCGCACTGCCTGTTCGAGATCCAGCGAATGGCCGAAATTGCCGGCAATCAGCACTTGCTCCACATCATCGAAGCTGAGCCCCGCGCTCGCTCAACAGGATACCGTGAGCCCGCGGTAAAGCGCAGCCTTGTCGCGGATCAGGTTTTCCAAGTCCGGCTGTCGCAGCGTGATATCGCGCGCCACAGCCGTTTCCCCGGCGGCAGCCAGCAGGATCTCAGGGTGATACTCACCCTGCCGCACTCCAGGACCCAGCGGATTGAGCTTACCGGCGCGATCGATGATGCCTGCAGCCAGGAAAGCTCCCAATCCCTCGATGAGGCCCGACCCGCAGATGCCGCGTGGCGCTTCGTCATTGACCGTGCGGTAACAGATCCGCCCTCCTTCGACCCAGACGCGTTCGATGGCGCCCGGCGCGGCGTTCATGCCCCATACCAGGCCGCAGCCCTCGAACGCCGAACCTGCTGAACCTGAGCAGGCCATCAGCCAGTCGCGATCGCCCAGCACCGTTTCACCGTTCGTGCCAATGTCGATCAGAATCGACAGCCGCTCTTCATCGGCGATACCCGT
>CAWEHT010000189.1:0-3333 GCA_963808455.1 uncultured Chloroflexia bacterium
GAGCCGTGGCGCGTCAAAGAGGCCTACCTCTTTTGGACCGACAACGCCGATTATTGGGAGGACGTCACCGACCACCTCGACGCTCGCCTCGCAGCTCTGGCCCAGCATGCCAGCCAGGTCCAGCTCAATATGGAAAAGCTGGCCGATCGTCGTTCGCAAACTGGCACGCGACGCCGGCCAGGTCGCCGGATGCCCTTATGCCGAGGCGTTCAAGCGCCTGGCCTTCTGAGTTCTCCCGGCCCCCTCATTGCTCCCGATCTTTCTGGGGTGTGACCTCCGGCTTGAGCGCGATGGGCGGATAGGCCACGCGAAACCGCTCGCAGACCACCGGCATATCCGCTGCTGCCGGCCGCCCCAACCGGGCGCACTGTTGGGCAAAGTCGTGCCAATGCGCCGACCGCCATCCCTCGAGTGAGCGGTCCCCTTCACCCTCGGCGTAAGCGTGCTCTGCCGCCACCTGGTCGAACGGGCGCACCTCCACCGCAGTCGTCTCGACGATGCACAACGGCCGGCTTTGCCAGTCGGTGATAATGCTGAGGTCACCCGGCTGCGGCAACTCCTCTTCGTTCGCTTCCATCTCCCAGAGCAGACGGCTGCTAGCCGTCTTGATCCCGGCCCGGGCCAGTTCTCCGAGCTCGTTGGCTGCCTCCTCGTCATTGGCAAAATGCCAGGTCATATAGATGGGCGACGCGTCGCGACCGGGCGGCAGGGTTTCCAGATAGGCCTGCCACATCAGCTTGGTCTCATCGCAGTGTTCCAAGTTTTCTGCTCCTTTGGTCCGGCTCCTCCGAGCGCTGGGCTGCGTCACCGCCTATTTTATCTCACGTGTGCAATATTGGGGATTGTTGTATACTGGGCTTATGGCGCCGCGTGCGATCATCCACATGGACCTCGATGCCTTCTTTGTCGCGGTGGAGCGGCTGGATCAGCCGGCTCTCGCCGGCCTGCCGGTGATCGTGGGCGGGCGCCCTGAAGGACGCGGGGTCGTCGCCTCAGCCTCCTACGAGGCGCGCCGCTTCGGTGTCCATTCGGCCATGCCGACCGCGACGGCGCTGCGCCTTTGCCCGCAGGCAGTCCTGGTGCCCGGCCACAGGGCGCGCTACGCCGCCATGTCGCAGCGCGTTATGGCTCTGCTCGGCGCCGCGCGCCGCTCCTGGAGCAGGTTTCCATCGACGAAGCTTTTTTGGATGTCACCGGCACCGAGTTCGATTGGGCCGGGGAATCCGGACCTGGCGGGGGGCCGGGACGGCTTGCCCGTGCCTTGCAGGATCGGGTGCAGGCCGAGCTGGGGCTGTCGGCTTCGTTCGGGGTCGCGTCCAACAAGCTGGTGGCCAAGATTGCCAGTGACCTGCGCAAGCCGCACGGCATCATGGTCGTGCCGCCCGGCACCGAGGCGGCCTTTCTCGCCCCGCTGCCTCTGGCCCGGCTGTGGGGCGCCGGCCCCGTACGCCGACCGGCCCTGCAGCGTCTGGGCCTCGAGGTCATCGGCGATTTGGCGGCTTTGCCGCTGCCGGACCTGCGTGCTCGGTTCGGGGCTCACGGCGAGGGGCTGTGGCGCGCGGCCCACGGCATCGACGACGGGCCCGTCGTGCCCGAGCGTGAGGTCAAGTCCGTGAGCCGGGAGGAGACCTTCGCCCGGGACATCCGTGACGGTGTGCAGCTGCGGCGTGAGCTGCTCCGCATGAGCGACGAGGTGGCCGCCCAGCTGCGCCAGCACAACTTGCAGGCGCGCACGGTGGCGATCAAGCTGCGTTATGCCGACTTCAGCACGCATGCCCGCCAGGCAACCCTGGACGAGCCCACCGATAGTGGCCCTGCGATCTACGCGCGTGGGCCGAGGCGCTGTTCGCAGCAGCCTGGAACAGGCTGCGGGCCGTGCGCCTGGTGGGCGTGGCGGCCGCCGGCCTGGGCCCGCCGGCGCGCCAGTTGCGCCTGTTCGACGAGCCCGATCCGCGCCAGGAGCAACTTGACGCCGCGCTGGACCGCATCCACGCCCGTTTTGGCAAAGACGCGGTCCGGCGCGCCTCGCTGCTCGACCCGCCCGACGAGCTATGGGTCAAGCGGGACCGCCCTGCGCCTCACAAGCGCTGACCCATGCCGCGTGGAAAGGCCTTCCTCCCCCCGCCCTGCCACTTGCCAGCAAGGCCGGCAGCCAGCAGGCCAAGGCAAGGTCATGTTGTGGGGCCGCGCCAGTGCCTGCGCAGGTAAGGCTTTCGGTAGTGGCGTCTGTCATTCTGATCATCGGCTGACAATAAGGAGAAAACGATATGCCGACACGTGCTGTGGTCCTTAGAGGGGGCGGTGTAGCAGGCATCGCCTGGGAGATGGGAATGCTGGCCGGCCTGGCTGAAGCCGGAATCGACATTCGTAAGGCGGATCTGTTTCTGGGCACCTCGGCAGGCGCTTTTGTGGCGGCCCAAATCACCAGCGGTCTCACACCGGAGGAACTCCTCAAACGCCAGCTTGATCCGTCCTTAGCATCAAAGGAATTGTCTGCATCTCCTGATTTCCCGCAGATTATTGGCGATCTACGTCGTGTTGTGAACGCAGGTGGCACGAGCGCAGAAATTCTGCAAGGCATCGGCGCGGTCGGGCACTCTCCACACCGACCATAACCGAATCTGCGCGGCGGGAGGTAGTGATCTCGCGGCTTCCCGTACATGACTGGCCGAAGACGCGGCTCGAAATCGTGGCGATAGATGCAGGCAGTGGTGAGCGGATTGCGCTGAAACGAGAGTCTGGCATTAGCCTGATCGATGCGGTTGCGGCAAGCAGCGTGCTCCCCTGCGTTTATCCGGCCACTGACGATCAATGGACACCGCTATATCGATGGGGGGTGCTATTCGTTGGCGAACGCGGGATTCGGCCGCTGGGGTTGACCGAGTCCTGATCCTTCAACCTGATATACCTCCGTTTCCCGTTTTGGAGAGCCTGGACGAACAAGTGGAGCGACTGCAACGGGCCGGTGCCCAGGTCAAAGTGATCCGGCCTGACGAAGCGATGAAAACCGCGTTGGAGAAAGCAGGGGGTAACGCCCTCGACCCGTCCCTCCGAGGAACCGGGTCCCAGATAGGATGCGAGCAGGGGATCCATGAGATGGCGGACGTAGCGACATTCTGGAACTAAGAGTGGCTCTTCACTCGGCGGTTGCGAACGAAGGGAGTCTCACGTGACCAAGATCGTCGTGTTCGAGAGCTTGACGTTGGACGGCGTGATGCAAGCGCCGGCGCGGCCGGATGAGGACCGGAATGGGGGCTTCGAGTATGGCGGCTGGGCGGTCCCCTATGTTGACCCGGCGATGGTGCGCGCGGCCGGGGTGGGCGCTGCGCCACC
>CAWEHT010000190.1:0-15027 GCA_963808455.1 uncultured Chloroflexia bacterium
TGCGCGCTGACGCCGGTGAGGCCCTTGCCTGCGGCCAAACCCGGCTGGCCCATTATCCGCCTTACCGAAGAGGGACCCGATGCGCTCGGCATGCTCTGCGCGGGTGAAGCCTCGGTATTCATCGAGCCGCTCGGCTACCGGCCGGTGCTGCTCATCGTAGGCGGCGGGCACATCGGCCGGCCACTTGCCGAGTTGGGCCAGATCGTGGGCTATGACGTCCAGACAGTGGATGTGCGACCGGAGCGCGGCCGACCGGGTCCAGTTCGACCCCGCAGCCGTCACGGCCGGCACCTTCGTCGTGCTCATTACGGAAGATCACGTGACAGACGAGGCCACGCTGCGCAGCGCGCTTGGTACACCGGCCGCTTATATCGGCATGATCGGGTCTCTCCGCAAGGTGGGCATTGTGCTGGATCACTTGCGAGCCGGCGGCTTCACTTGTGAGGCGTTGGCCAGGGTGCGCGCGCCCATCGGATTGGATTTGGGGGGCCGGGAGCCTGCGGAGATCGCGCTGTCGGTGTTGGCCGAGATCGAATGCGTGCGCCATGGGGGGCGTCCCGCGCCGCGCTCGGCGCCCAAAGGGGTGGACCAAGTCGCAGCCTAGCGCAGTCAGCCGGCCACCTGGTCGTTCATCGATGCAGAGGGGTCCGATCGCCATGGATGTAGCTTTGGGGATTGATACGGGCGGCACCTATACGGATGCCGTGCTGGTGGACCATGCGACCGGCCAGGTGCTGGCCGGCGCCAAAGCTCTGACCACGCGCCATAACCTCGCCGTGGGTATCCAGGAAGCCATCGCCGCCGTATTTGCGGCACGCGCCGGCACGCCGGAAGCGATCTGGCCTGCGGACATCGTGCTCGTCGGCCTTTCGACGACGCTGGCCACCAACGCGATGGTCGAAGGCCAGGGCGGCCCCGTGTGCCTGCTCCTGATCGGCTACGATCCCGAGCTGATGAAGCAATATGGCTTCGAACGTGAGCTGGGCACGGCCGATTTCGTCTACGTGCGCGGCGGCCACAACGAGCAAGGCGACGAAGCGGCACCCTTGGATGAGGCGGCCCTCCGCTCGGCAGTTCTCGCCCACCAGGATACGGTCGAAGCTTTTGCCGTCTCAGGCTATTTCAGCGTGCGCGACCCCGCCCACGAGCTGCGCGCCCGGGCCATCATTCAGGAATTGACGGGCTTGCCCACGACCTGCGGCCACGAGCTGAGCTCGCAACTGAACGCGGTGCGCCGGGCGACCACGGCCGCGCTGAATGCGCGCGCCGATTGCCCCTTTGCACGAGCTGATGACCGAGGTCCGCCAGTCCCTCGACCAGCTAGGCATCGACGCCCCCCTGATGGTCGTCAAGGGCGACGGGTCGCTGGTGCAGGCTGCATGGGCGATGCGCCGGCCCATCGAGACGATCCTTTCTGGCCCGGCCGCCAGCGTGGTGGGCGGCTGGCACCTGGCCGGCCGCCGGGATGCGTGGGTGGTTGACGTGGGCGGGACCACCACCGACATTGCCGCGCTGCGCGACGGGCTGCCGGGCCTCAACTGCCGCCGGCGCCCGGGTGGGCGGTTGGCGGACGATGGTCCAGGCGATCTACGTCTATACCACCGGATTGGGCGGGGACAGCCACGTGCGCTGGGGCGAGGACGGCGAGCTGGCGATCGGGCCCCGCCGCGCCGTGCCGCTCAGCATGCTCGGGGCCCTGCACCCCCAGGTGACCGCCGAGTTGCGCAGGCAGGTGGCCACAGCCGCCGAGGCGCACCCCGTGGCAGAGATGGGGGACTTCATCCTGGCCTGGCGGCTGCCGGCCGGCCACCTTGCCGGGCCAGATGCTGAGGCGCTGCAGAGGTTCGCCGGCGGGCCACAGTCGCTGCTGGCCATACTCGGCGGCACGCGCTGGCGCGGACCGCTGCGGTCGCGGATCAGGGTCTGGTGGCGCGTGGCCTGCAGCGCAGCGCCTTCACCCCCAGCGACGCGTTGCATGTATTGGGCCGCCTGAACCTGTGGGACGCGGAGGCCGCCCGGCTCGGGCAGAGCTGCTGGCGTGCGCCGCGGGGTTAGACACGGCGGAGCTGTGCGAACGGGTCGTGGCCGGCGTGTCCCGCCGGGCGGCGACGGCCCTGGTCAGCAAAGCCCTCGAGGACCGGACCGGCCAGCCCTGCGATTGGGCGCGGGAGCCGGCCGCGGCGGCGCTGCTTGCCAGCGGGCTGTGCGATGGCACGGAACCGGCGCCCGGCGCCGACGAAGACCTGCGCTGCCAGCTGGCCCTGGCGAGGCCCATCGTCGCCATCGGCGCCCCGGTCGCGGCCTACATGCCGCAGGTTGCCCGCGTCCTGCATACCGAACTTGTCATCCCGCCTCATGCCGAGGTAGCGAACGCCGTTGGGGCAGTGGTGGGCGGCGTCGTGCAGCGCGTGGAGGTCATGATCGAGCGCCTTCCCGGCGAAGGAGGGCTGCTGCGGGCGTACCTGCCCGACGGGCCGCACGACTTCGCGGCCTTGCCGGAAGCCGTGGCCTGTGCGGAACGGGTCGTGCTGCCTTTTGCCGAGGGCCTGGCGCGCCAGGTGGGAGCCGAGCAAGTCGAAGTCAAGACATCCCGCCAGGACCATTGGGCCAGGATCGGCGGCTCGCCCGCCGGTGGCTCGCCTCGCCAGCTTTACCTGGGCAGCGAGCTGACTTTCATTGCGGCCGGACGACCCTCCTGGGTGCGCAAGGTGTGAAATCGAGATGAACCGCTCAGACTGCCTTGGGAGGTTCCGTGCTGGTTAGCGGGCTCAGGCTGCTGCGGGCCTTGCCGTGCCTGGCCGAGCCCGGCAAGCTGATCGTCATCGGTGAATCCGATGAGCCGCTGGATGGCGTCTTGCCGCTGCTCAACGCGATCTTGCCCAACGCCATCAGTTACAACCCGATGGCGGGGACGATGACTTTGCGGCGGCAGCCGGGCCTGATCACGATCTATCCTCATCAGGTGATGATCACCCAGGTGAACGATGTCGAGGACGGACTGGCCATGCTGGCAGCCACCCGCGATCTGCTCAACCGGGTATGGGATCGGCGAGACGAAATCCAGCCCAAGCTGGAGGGCCTGCGGGTACCCCGCCCCCTGGACGTCTACGAACTCCTGCCGTGCTCCAATTGTGGCGCCTGTGGCGAGGCGACCTGCATGGCATTTGCCTTCGGGCTGCTGGAGGCGCGGCACCGGCCCGAGGAGTGTGCCGGCCTGGCCGAGCCCCGGGCAGCCACGCAGCGACAGGCCGTGGTCGATTTGCTGTCCGGAGTGGGGGCCAGCCCAAATACGCCAAACCTGCATGGCCTGGATTGACTGCGCGCGGTAGCTACAACCGCCGAAGAGGTTGCGGTACCGCCAACCTGGGTGCTCTGCGTTCGACCCTACGTGCGGGTAGGATTTGAGGTAAGCAAGAGGTGAACCATGGCGGAAGTTAGCGTGAAAAAAGCGGCTCGCACTTTTGCTGTCCTGGCTTGCCCCGGTCGTCTTGACCTGCTGCTCGCACTGGCGAGCCGCCAGGTTTGTGATGTGGCCACGCTGGCCCGGCTATGCGATCGCTCGCAACCCTATGTCTCGCAACAGCTCCGTGTGTTGCGCGATCATGGGTTGGTCGTTGGGCAGCCGTGCCGCCAACGTGTGTGCTACCGCCTCGGTGGGCGGGATGTGGAAGCGGTGATGAAGGCGGCGGGCCTGGTCTGGGTCCCAAGTCCAGACACGGACGTCGAGGTGAGCCAGTGTTGATCGAAGAGTTGACGCTGACCAGCGAGGCCCCTGCCGTCGGCAGAAGATGAGGGAAGATGCCATACTGTTCGGTCAAGCTCCCCGTGGAGCTGGCTCGCCGATACGGGCTGTCCACCGGCTCCGAGATCGAAGCTGTGGCCCACTCGCAAGGCCTGTTGTTGCGGCGGGCGCCCGATCACCTGGCCAAGGTCTACGTCGAGGTCACCTCGCACTGCAACCTGGCCTGCGAGATGTGTGTTCGCAATGCCTGGAACGAACCGCTCGGCCGCATGCCGCTGGATCTCTTCCGACGACTCGTGGTGCAGCTGTCAGGCTTCCCTCGCCCCATCACCCTGATGTTCGCCTGCTACGGCGAGCCGCTGTCACATCCCGATCTCCCTTCCATGATCGAGGAGGCCAAGGGCGCGGGCCTGGCCGTCGAAATCACCACCAACGGCCTGTTGCTTGACAAGGCCATGGCGCGCACGCTGATGGACCTGGCTGTGGAACGGGTATGGGTCTCTGTCGATGGGGTGACTGCCCAACGCTATGCCGAGATCCGCCGGGGTGGTGAACTCGACCTCGTCAGACAGAACCTGCAAGATCTCTTCACGGCACGCGTGCAGAGGGACAATAACCTGCCTGAACTGGGGCTGGTTTTTGTCGCGATGAAGTCGAATGTGGGCGAGCTCCCGGACCTCCGCGGGCTGGCGAGTCGCGTTCGGGCAGCCGATGTGCTGGTCACCAACCTGCTGCCGCATACGCCCGACATGCTGAGCGAGATCCTCTATCGGCGCACGCTCAACCTGGGCCCCAACGCACTCTTGGCGGCGTCGCCGCGTATGCATCTGCCGCGCCTCGATATCACCAGGCTGACAGCGGAGCCTATCGTAAGCCTGATGCGCCTGGCGCTGGACCTGAGCCTTACCGGATCCGAGACCACGCAACGCAGCAACTTCTGCCCGTTCGTTCAGGCTGGGGCCACCGCCGTGCGCTGGGACGGTGCCGTCAGCCCCTGCCCGCCCTTGCTGCACACGCATCCGGAATACGGCGTGGAGCGCTGGCGGGGATTCGAACACACGGCGTTCGGCAATATCGCCGAGGACGATCTGGGCAGCATCTGGCGCTCGCCGCGTACAGCAGTTTCCGCCGCCGGGTTCATGTCTTTGATTTTGCGCCGTGTACCTTTTGCGGTGGCTGCGAGCGGGCCGACAGCAATGAGGAGGACTGCTTGGGCAATGCCTTTCCCGTGTGCGGGGGCTGTCTTTGGGCGCAGGACATCGTACGCTGCCCGTGATGGATACACAGGAGGATCACATGATTGACCAGACACGCGGAGCCGGTAACCGGGGATGCCCCGGAGACAGAAGGGGGCAAGCCGCCGCAGTGCTCCTGCATGCAGGATCCGTTCGCCGCACTGCCCCCGGAGCTGCGGCCCCGGCCGGCCTCCGAGCTGAACGGGCTGCGCAAGGTCGTCTGTCCGGTCTGTGGGCTGAACTACTGGACAAACCGCAACACCGATCTGTGCGTGGACTGCGAGAAGAAGGCAAGGAGAAGGGGTCCCGGCAGTCACACGTAGAATCGGCCGACCGGGGTTGACCCGCCTCCGGCAGGGTTGTGGACTTGGCCCCCGACCGTCCGTGGGTAGAGGAGATGCCAACATGCTTATCGAACACTACGACCTGGACGTTTTCACGCCGCCATGCGAGCCGGGCGCGGAGCGCTTCTCGGCCGTCGCTCGCCTGGTAGCCGACATCTCGGAGGCCCTGCCTTATCTCAACGCCACGCTCCGCGAGGCCGTGTACAGCCCGGCAGCCCACGCGCTGACCTGGAAGAAGGGCGGCCACAATATCGCCTTTCATGCTTACCAGATCGCCACCAGCAACGTCGCAGACCGCCAGGCTGCGGTCAAGGAAATCGAAGGGCTGATCGACCTGGTGAACCGCACCTGGGAGCAGCGAGGCGAGATCGTGCCGGATGGGGAGACCCACCAACGGCCCACTGCCATGGCCGTGTATAAGCTGCTCCCGGCCACGAACTGCAAACAGTGCGGGCAGCCGACGTGCTGGAGCTTCGCGCTGAAGCTGGTGGCGGCGCAGATGAGCCTGGAGGCCTGCCTGCCGCTGCAAGAGCCGCGCTACTCTGGCCAGCTGGCGCAGTTGGCGGCGCTGGTCGTGCCGATGCCCACGATCGGCCGGCACTCGGCCGAGGGGGTCTGAAGACCATGGGGATGCTCACGAAACCGTTCTTGTTGACCCGCCGCTGCCCGCGCAGAAGGATTTGTGCAAGGCGATTGGCGCCTGCGACAAAGGGGCAATTTACTACATCGTAGACGAACAGGCGCCCCTTGGGGGCAGGATCGCCTTCGACTACGACAAATGCGACGGCTGCGGCCAGTGCGCGACTGAGTGCTGCGGCCAGGCCATCGAGATGCGATCATAGAGAAAAAGAGGATACCTACATGCCAACCCTGACGAATTACGTCGAGTATCATCAACATCTGGCGGTACGCCTGGAGCAGTTGGGCCAGGAGTTGCCCGGCCCGATGAGTGGCTTCTCCCGTCTGCATAAGAAGGCAGGCGAAGAAGGCTCCTTGAGTCACAAGACCAAGGAGCTGATGGCGCTGGCCGTGAGCATCGCCGTGCGTTGCGACGGCTGTATCGCCTACCATGTCCACGACACGGTCGCCGCCGGCGCCACCCGGCCCGAGCTGCTGGAGACCATCGGCGTGGCCGTCCTGATGGGTGGCGGGCCGGCGGCCATGTACGCCGCCCACGCCATGGATGCCATCGAGCAGTTCATGGCCACTCCCGCTGCCGCTGCCGCCGGTTAAAGGGTGATAGGAGAATGCAATGGAACACGGCGCCCGCTTCCCGAGAGACGAGGGAGAGGCAAGACATGCGCCGGCACAGGGCCAGAAATAGGGCCGGGGGCTGCCAGTACCAGTGTGGGCACGGGCCTGGCTCCAGGCGTTCGCCCCCGGAGGGCGGTCGGGCAGCACGTCCGACTTTTCGACAGAACGCTCGATCAGCCAGATAAGGAGACGCCTGAGATGCCAGAAGCAGAGATGTATAAGGATTTCCTGGGGATCCCGCGCCAGCTCATCCCCTGGTACCCAACGATCGACGAAGAGCAGTGCACCGCCTGTGGGCTATGCGTGAGGGCCTGCAAGCACGGCACATACGCCTACAGCGAGAACCCGGGCCGGGTCATCGTCGCCAACCCGTATCACTGCGAAGTGTACTGCGAGAGCTGCCGCTTCCAGTGCCCGGTGGGCGCGATCACATTCCCCGACCGCAAGGCCACTAAGCTGGTCTTCAAGGAGCTGCGCAAGCAGTATCCACCCGCCGAATAACCGGCCGTCCAAGGAGCTTCATGTGTCTGAACAAAACAACCTGCCGCGCTTCGTGCAATGCATGTGTCGGGGAGACTGCCCGGGTTTCAGCCAGCTCAATGTCTGGAGCCTGGTGAACTACGTCCGCAATGAGCTTGACGTGGAATATACCGTCGTGCACCCGCAGTTGTGTGTCAACGACGGCGATCGCTTCTGGCAGGACCTGGCCAAGCCAGGCGTGACCTATGTCGTCGGCGGTTGCGATCCCAAGATGCAGCGCAAGATGTATAAAGACGCGCTGGCAGCCGTGGGGGCCGACTTCGACAAACAGGTCATCCCGCTCGACCTGCGCAACATGCCGACCGAGGAGGCGATGAAGAAGGTCGCTGCCGTGTTCGAGAAGATGGGTGCGGCGCAGGGGTAGCGTCTGCGGCCAACTGCCCGTGGTCGCTACGCCCGCTGATGGCCCACGGCCAGCCGGCAGGCACGGACACGCTCGTCTCTGCCCGTGCCTGCTTCCTGGGGTAGGAGACTCGCCACTGTGGCACAGCGAAGGAGAAGAATGACAGGCGACCAGCTCACCGAGCTTGCGTTACGGAAAGCTCAAGCCATCCTCAGCAGTGAGTGCAGCCCCATCGGCCTGATGGCCTCGCCCGAAGGCTATCCCCACATCTGGGCGCGCGATAGCGTGATCACCTCACTTGGTGCTTTGCTGTCACCCGGCCACGAAATCTGTTTGCCGACCTCTCTCGAGACCTTGGCCAGAATGCAATCCGAGCTCGGGGCGATTCCCAACAACGTGAGCGTGGCTACGGGCCGGCTCGACCACACCAATGCCGGCTCGGTGGACTCCAACCTGTGGTTCATCCTGGGCCATGCCTTCCAGCTCCGGGCCACGGGGGACGTTCGTTTCTTGCAGGCGCAATGGCCTGCGCTGGAGCTGGCCTTGCTCTGGCTGCGCTACCAGGACTCCAACGGTTGCGGGCTACTCGAAGTCCACGAGGCGGCCGACTGGGCCGACCTGCTGGCCAATCGGTTCAACGTACTCTACGACAATGTCCTGTGGTTCGCCTCGCTGGAAGCCATGGCGGAGCTGGCCCAGGCCCTGGGGCTGGACGGCTCGAAATACGCCGAGCTGGCTGCTGACGTGCGGCACAAGATCCGCATCGTGTTATGGGTTGGCGCCGAAAGCGCGGCCGAATGGGGGCCGGGCTGCCCGGGCCACACCGAATGGAAGCATACCCTCAGCCAGGTGGACCCCGTGCTGGTCAAGCGGCCCTTCTTTTTGCCCTACGTGGCCTTTCGGGATTTTGGCGACCTCAGCGAGCTTCTCGAGCTGGTGTCGAGCTTCCGCCATGCGGCCCGCCTTGATCAGCGCGGCCACGTAGAAGCCACCCACAAAGGGCCAGATACCACCGTTATGATACTGCTCGGGCAGGTTCAGGTTGTTGTTGCGGTAGTACTCGCGCCAATCCTTGTTGCCCGGATGGATCACGGGGTGCAGCACCCGCACCGGATAGGGATCGGCGACGCCCACCTGGCGCATATAGTCGAGGATGCGTTTCTCTTGGGCAGAGTTCGCAACGCCCAGCAGAATCGCTAACAGGTTGCCGAACACGTCGCAGTAGTCGCCAAAATCCCGAAAGGCCACGTAGGGCAAAAAGAAGGGCCGCTTGACCAGCACGGGGTCCACCTGGCTGAGGGTATGCTTCCATTCGGTGTGGCCCGGGCAGCCCGGCCCCCATTCGGCCGCGCTTTCGGCGCCAACCCATAACACGATGCGGATCTTGTGCCGCACGTCAGCAGCCAGCTCGGCGTATTTCGAGCCGTCCAGCCCCAGGGCCTGGGCCAGCTCCGCCATGGCTTCCAGCGAGGCGAACCACAGGACATTGTCGTAGAGTACGTTGAACCGATTGGCCAGCAGGTCGGCCCAGTCGGCCGCCTCGTGGACTTCGAGTAGCCCGCAACCGTTGGAGTCCTGGTAGCGCAGCCAGAGCAAGGCCAGCTCCAGCGCAGGCCATTGCGCCTGCAAGAAACGAACGTCCCCCGTGGCCCGGAGCTGGAAGGCATGGCCCAGGATGAACCACAGGTTGGAGTCCACCGAGCCGGCATTGGTGTGGTCGAGCCGGCCCGTAGCCACGCTCACGTTGTTGGGAATCGCCCCGAGCTCGGATTGCATTCTGGCCAAGGTCTCGAGAGAGGTCGGCAAACAGATTTCGTGGCCGGGTGACAGCAAAGCACCAAGTGAGGTGATCACGCTATCGCGCGCCCAGATGTGGGGATAGCCTTCGGGCGAGGCCATCAGGCCGATGGGGCTGCACTCACTGCTGAGGATGGCTTGAGCTTTCCGTAACGCAAGCTCGGTGAGCTGGTCGCCTGTCATTCTTCTCCTTCGCTGTGCCACAGTGGCGAGTCTCCTACCCCAGGAAGCAGGCACGGGCAGAGACGAGCGTGTCCGTGCCTGCCGGCTGGCCGCGGGCCATCAGCGGGCGTAGCGACCACGGGCAGTTGGCCGCAGACGCTACCCCTGCGCCGCACCCATCTTCTCGAACACGGCAGCGACCTTCTTCATCGCCTCCTCGGTCGGCATGTTGCGCAGGTCGAGCGGGATGACCTGTTTGTCGAAGTCGGCCCCCACGGCTGCCAGCGCGTCTTTATACATCTTGCGCTGCATCTTGGGATCGCAACCGCCGACGACATAGGTCACGCCTGGCTTGGCCAGGTCCTGCCAGAAGCGATCGCCGTCGTCAACACACAACTGCGGGTGCACGACGGTATATTCCACGTCAAGCTCATTGCGGACGTAGTTCACCAGGCTCCAGACATTGAGCTGGCTGAAACCCGGGCAGTCTCCCCGACACATGCATTGCACGAAGCGCGGCAGGTTGTTTTGTTCAGACACATGAAGCTCCTTGGACGGCCGGTTATTCGGCGGGTGGATACTGCTTGCGCAGCTCCTTGAAGACCAGCTTAGTGGCCTTGCGGTCGGGGAATGTGATCGCGCCCACCGGGCACTGGAAGCGGCAGCTCTCGCAGTACACTTCGCAGTGATACGGGTTGGCGACGATGACCCGGCCCGGGTTCTCGCTGTAGGCGTATGTGCCGTGCTTGCAGGCCCTCACGCATAGCCCACAGGCGGTGCACTGCTCTTCGTCGATCGTTGGGTACCAGGGGATGAGCTGGCACGGGATCCCCAGGAAATCCTTATACATCTCTGCTTCTGGCATCTCAGGCGTCTCCTTATCTGGCTGATCGAGCGTTCTGTCGAAAAGTCGGACGTGCTGCCCGACCGCCCTCCGGGGGCGAACGCCTGGAGCCAGGCCCGTGCCCACACTGGTACTGGCAGCCCCCGGCCCTATTTCTGGCCCTGTGCCGGCGCATGTCTTGCCTCTCCCTCGTCTCTCGGGAAGCGGGCGCCGTGTTCCATTGCATTCTCCTATCACCCTTTAACCGGCGGCAGCGGCAGCGGGAGTGGCCATGAACTGCTCGATGGCATCCATGGCGTGGGCGGCGTACATGGCCGCCGGCCCGCCACCCATCAGGACGGCCACGCCGATGGTCTCCAGCAGCTCGGGCCGGGTGGCGCCGGCGGCGACCGCGTCGTGGACATGGTAGGCGATACAGCCGTCGCAACGCACGGCGATGCTCACGGCCAGCGCCATCAGCTCCTTGGTCTTGTGACTCAAGGAGCCTTCTTCGCCTGCCTTCTTATGCAGACGGGAGAAGCCACTCATCGGGCCGGGCAACTCCTGGCCCAACTGCTCCAGGCGTACCGCCAGATGTTGATGATACTCGACGTAATTCGTCAGGGTTGGCATGTAGGTATCCTCTTTTTCTCTATGATCGCATCTCGATGGCCTGGCCGCAGCACTCAGTCGCGCACTGGCCGCAGCCGTCGCATTTGTCGTAGTCGAAGGCGATCCTGCCCCCAAGGGGCGCCTGTTCGTCTACGATGTAGTAAATTGCCCCTTTGTCGCAGGCGCCAATCGCCTTGCACAAATCCTTCTGCGCGGGGCAGCGGCGGGTCAACAAGAACGGTTTCGTGAGCATCCCCATGGTCTTCAGACCCCCTCGGCCGAGTGCCGGCCGATCGCGGGCATCGGCACGACCAGCGCCGCCAACTGCGCCAGCTGGCCAGAGTAGCGCGGCTCTTGCAGCGGCAGGCAGGCCTCCAGGCTCATCTGCGCCGCCACCAGCTTCAGCGCGAAGCTCCAGCACGTCGGCTGCCCGCACTGTTTGCAGTTCGTGGCCGGGAGCAGCTTATACACGGCCATGGCAGTGGGCCGTTGGTGGGTCTCCCCATCCGGCACGATCTCGCCTCGCTGCTCCCAGGTGCGGTTCACCAGGTCGATCAGCCCTTCGATTTCCTTGACCGCAGCCTGGCGGTCTGCGACGTTGCTGGTGGCGATCTGGTAAGCATGAAAGGCGATATTGTGGCCGCCCTTCTTCCAGGTCAGCGCGTGGGCTGCCGGGCTGTACACGGCCTCGCGCAGCGTGGCGTTGAGATAAGGCAGGGCCTCCGAGATGTCGGCTACCAGGCGAGCGACGGCCGAGAAGCGCTCCGCGCCCGGCTCGCATGGCGGCGTGAAAACGTCCAGGTCGTAGTGTTCGATAAGCATGTTGGCATCTCCTCTACCCACGGACGGTCGGGGGCCAAGTCCACAACCCTGCCGGAGGCGGGTCAACCCCGGTCGGCCGATTCTACGTGTGACTGCCGGGATCCCTTCTCCTTGCCTTCTTCTCGCAGTCCACGCACAGATCGGTGTTGCGGTTTGTCCAGTAGTTCAGCCCACAGACCGGACAGACGACCTTGCGCAGCCCGTTCAGCTCGGAGGCCGGCCGGGGCCGCAGCTCCGGGGGCAGTGCGGCGAACGGATCCTGCATGCAGGAGCACTGCGGCGGCTTGCCCCCTTCTGTCTCCGGGGCATCCCCGGTTACCGGCTCCGCGTTCTGGTCAATCATGTGATCCTCCTGTGTATCCATCACGGGCAGCGTACGATGTCCTGCGCCCAAAGACAGCCCCCGCACACGGGAAAGGCATTGCCGAAGCAGTCCTCCTCATTGCTGTCGGCCCGCTCGCAGCCACCGCAAAAGGTACACGGCGCAAAATCAAAGACATGAACCCGGCGGCGGAAACTGCTGTACGCCGGCGAGCGCCAGATGCTGCCCAGATCGTCCTCGGCGATATTGCCGAACGCCGCGTGTTTGATCTCGCGCCAGCGCTCCACGCCGTATTCCGGATGCGTGTGCAGCAAGGGCGGGCAGGGGCTGACGGCACCGTCCCAGCGCACGGCGGTGGCCCCAGCCTGAACGAACGGGCAGAAGTTGCTGCGTTGCGCGGCTCGGATCCGGTAAGGCTCAGGTCCAGCGCCAGGCGCATCAGGCTTACGATAGGCTCCGCTGTCAGCCTGGTGATATCGAGGCGCGGCAGATGCATACGCGGCGACGCTGCTCAAGAGTGCGTTGGGGCCCAGGTTGAGCGTGCGCCGATAGAGGATCTCGCTCAGCATGTCGGGCGTATGCGGCAGCAGGTTGGTGACCAGCACATCGGCTGCCCAAACGCGACTCGCCAGCCCGCGCAGGTCCGGGAGCTCGCCCACATTCGACTTCATCGCGACAAAAACCAGCCCCAGTTCAGGCAGGTTATTGTCCCTCTGCACGTGCGCCGTGAAGAGATCTTGCAGGTTCTGTCTGACGAGGTCGAGTTCACCACCCCGGCGGATCTCGGCATAGCGTTGGGCAGTCACCCCATCGACAGAGACCCATACCCGTTCCACAGCCAGGTCCATCAGCGTGCCCGCCATGGCCTTGTCAAGCAACAGGCCGTTGGTGGTGATTTCGACGGCCAGGCCCGCTCCTGCCCTTGGCCTCCTCGATCATGGAAGGAATATCGGGATGCTCACAGCGGCTCGCCGTAGCAGGCGAACATCAGGGTGATGGGGCGAAGGGAAGCCTGACAGCTGCACCACGAGTCGTCGGAAGAGATCCAGCGGCATGCGGCCGAGCGGTTCGTTCCAGGCATTGCGAACACACATCTCGCAGGCCAGGTTGCAGTGCGAGGTGACCTCGACGTAGACCTTGGCCAGGTGATCGGGCGCCCGCCGCAACAACAGGCCTTGCGAGTGGGCCACAGCTTCGATCTCGGAGCCGGTGGACAGCCCGTATCGGCGAGCCAGCTCCACGGGGAGCTTGACCGAACAGTATGGCATCTTCCCTCATCTTCTGCCGACGGCAGGGGCCTCGCTGGTCAGCGTCAACTCTTCGATCAACACTGGCTCACCTCGACGTCCGTGTCTGGACTTGGGACCCAGACCAGGCCCGCCGCCTTCATCACCGCTTCCACATCCCGCCCACCGAGGCGGTAGCACACGCGTTGGCGGCACGGCTGCCCAACGACCAACCCATATCGTGCAACACACGGAGCTGTTGCGAGACATAGGGTTGCGAGCGATCGGATAGCCGGGCCAGCGTGGCCACATCACAAACCTGGCGGCTCGCCAGTGCGAGCAGCAGGTCGACGACCGGGGCAAGCCAGGACAGCAAAAGTGCGAGCCGCTTTTTTCACGCTAACTTCCGCCATGGTTCACCTCTTGCTTACCTCAAATCCTACCCGCACGTAGGGTCGAACGCAGAGCACCCAGGTTGGCGGTACCGCAACCTCTTCGGCGGTTGTAGCTACCGCGCGCAGTCAATCCAGGCCATGCAGGTTTGGCGTATTTGGGCTGGCCCCCACTCCGGACAGCAAATCGACCACGGCCTGTCGCTGCGTGGCTGCCCGGGGCTCGGCCAGGCCGGCACACTCCTCGGGCCGGTGCCGCGCCTCCAGCAGCCCGAAGGCAAATGCCATGCAGGTCGCCTCGCCACAGGCGCCACAATTGGAGCGCGGGCAGGAGTTCGTAGACGTCCAGGGGGCGGGGTACCCGCAGGCCCTCCAGCTTGGGCTGGATTTCGTCTCGCCGATCCCATACCCGGTTGAGCAGATCGCGGGTGGCTGCCAGCATGGCCAGTCCGTCCTCGACATCGTTCACCTGGGTGATCATCACCTGATGAGGATAGATCGTGATCAGGCCCGGCTGCCGCCGCAAAGTCATCGCTCCCGCCATCGGGTTGTAACTGATGGCGTTGGGCAAGATCGCGTTGAGCAGCGGCAAGACGCCATCCAGCGGCTCATCGGATTCACCGATGACGATCAGCTTGCCGGGCTCGGCCAGGCACGGCAAGGCCCGCAGCAGCCTGAGCCCGCTAACCAGCACGGAACCTCCCAAGGCAGTCTGAGCGGTTCATCTCGATTTCACACCTTGCGCACCCAGGAGGGTCGTCCGGCCGCAATGAAAGTCAGCTCGCTGCCCAGGTAAAGCTGGCGGGCGAGCCACCGGCGGGCGAGCCGCCGATCCTGGCCCAATGGTCCTGGCGGGATGTCTTGACTTCGACTTGCTCGGCTCCCACCTGGCGCGCCAGGCCCTCGGCAAAAGGCAGCACGACCCGTTCCCGGCCACGGCTTCCGGCAAGGCCGCGAAGTCGTGCGGCCCGTCGGGCAGGTACGCCCGCAGCAGCCCTCCTTCGCCGGGAAGGCGCTCGATGATGACCCGCACGCGCTGCACGACGCCGCCCACCACTGCCCCAACGGCGTTCGCTACCTCGGCATGAGGCGGGATGACAAGTTCGGTATGCCAGGACGCGGGCAACCTGCGGCATGTAGGCCGCGACCGGGGCGCCGATGGCGACGATGGGCCTCGCCAGGGCCAGCTGGCAGCGCAGGTCTTCGTCGGCGCCGGACGAACTGGGGCCAGCCATCGCACAGCCCGCTGGCAAGCAGCGCCGCCGCGGCCGGCTCCCGGGCGCCCAATCGCAGGGCTGGCCGGTCCGGTCCTCGAGGGCTTTGCTGACCAGGGCCGTCGCCGCCCGGCGGGACACGCCGGCCACGACCCGTTCGCACAGCTCCGCCGTGTCTAACCCCACGGCACCACGCCAG
>CAWEHT010000191.1:0-3725 GCA_963808455.1 uncultured Chloroflexia bacterium
ACCCAATGATGAACTCGCAAAGAGGTAGGCGTTGGGCATCCCGGATAGCTCCTATGCCAACAAGAAATGCCTCCGGGGCAAGGCCACACTGCGGAATAGGGCACAGAGCGGTCCAAACCGTTCAGTTCTGCCTGGGAAGCGTGGGTATGCTGAGATTGTCCGTCAGCAGGGACTGTAGTGCTTTGCACGAGCAGTTCAGCCAATCAGATATGCGAGCTGCAGCAATCGGCGTCAGACAAAAGAAATTGTAGCATACCTTACGCAATCAGCCAATGAGCCATAAGCGCCATGATGATGCCACCTGTCGCGTTACTGCTATAATTCGGGCCACAACATGTAACGAGAAGTCGTGCGCTTCCAGACCGGTTATCCTGGAGCCCAAGCTTGTCGCTTGCAGGAGGCCGTCATGCCAGCAACCCCTCGTCTGTACCTCGCTCCTGCCGCCGCGGGCAAGACCGCTTGCGCGGTGCAACTCGCCAGGGCCGCCGCCGAAGGGCTGCGCAGTACCCCGCGCGTCGTGGTCGCGGATCACCTGCAGGCCCAGGCGTTCCGCGCCCGCCTGGCAACTGCCGGCGGCGCGCTGGGCGTGCGAGTAGGGACCTTCGAGGCCCTGTGCGCCGAGTGCCTGGCCGAGGCCCGCCGGCCTTACGTCCATCTGGCCGACCCGGTCGAATACCGCCTGATCCGATCCGTCGCCGAAAACGCGCCGTTGGAGTTCTTCGCCGGGTTGAGACGCAGCCCCGGCTTCAGCCAGGCATTGCAGGATCTGTTCGGCGAGCTGGGTGCGGCCGGCATACCCGCGGAACGTTTCAGCACGGCCGTCGCGGGCCCGGGCAACGAGCCGCGCCTGGCCGAGATCGCCGCGCTCTATGCTGGCTGCGAGGAACGGTTGGCCGCCCTGGGCTGGGCCGGCCGGGTAGGAATGGCGCAGCTTGCGCTCGTGGCCCTCAGGGCGAGCCCCACGCTGGCGGCGGCCTGGGGTACCTTGATCGTGGACGGCTTCGACACTTTCGCCCCGGTCTATGTGCAGATCCTGTCCGAGCTTGCCAAACGTGTTGATCAGACCATCATCCTGCTGGCCGGGCCGGGGCCGGACGGGCGACCGTCGCAGGTCCACCGGCGCTTCGAAGGCGCCCGGCGCAGCCTCGAGCTGGCCCTGGGCGTGAAGGGCCAGCCGTTGCCCGTAAAGCAGCCGCTTGCCTCCTCCACAGCGCTGCGCCACCTGGCCGAGCATCTCCTTGGTCGCGCAGACCGCAGGGCGCAGGACTCGGAGTTGGCGCTGATAGCCGCGCCTGACCGGGCAGGCGAAGCGCGAGCGGCGTTGCGATGGCTGCGCCGGCGGATGAACGAGGATGGCATGGCCCCGGGCGAGCTCGCCCTGCTGGCCCGCTCGATCCCGCCTTACCGCCCATTCATCCTGGAGGCGGCAGCCGAGTTCGGGCTGCCGATCCGGCTGGCCGGCGGCCTCCCGCTGCGCGCCAACCCGGCCGTGGCGGCGCTCCTGGATTTGCTGCGCCTGGCGCGGCCCGCGCCCGGCTCGCCGGCCGAGCCCGAGCTCCCGCCGCGCTTGGTCTGCGAAGCCTGGCGGTCACCGTATTTCGACTGGTCGGCGCCCACCGCGGAGGATGAGCCGGATGCGATCGGCGTGAGCGAACCGGACGCCCTGGCTCTGGCTGCGGTCGCACGCTGGGGCCGCGTGCTGCAGGGGCTGGGGCAGTGGCAGGAAGTGCTGGACGACCTGTCGGCGCGCCGGGAGCCAGGTGAGGAAGAGGCCGCGGCGCACGCCGACGACGAGCGAGGGGTGGACCCAGGCGTTCCAGTGGGGGCCGCCGCGGCCGAGCTGCGCGGCAAGCTCCTGCGCTTTGCCCGTCGCGTGGCGCCGCCGGCCGGGCGGCGACCCTATCGTGACTTCGTGGCCTGGCTTGAGGACCTGATCGGCGCTGACCCGGCGCAGACGGCCCGCTACCCGCGGCCTGACGAGCCGGCGTCGTTGAGGGTGGTGGCGCAGGCCCGCCTGGCCCCACCGGCCATCGCCGGCCGGGATATCGCCGCGCTGGTCGCATTCAAGGACGTGCTGCGCGGGCTCGTCTGGGCCGAGGGTGCCCTCGCCCTGCCCCCCGTCGAGTATGGCGGCTTCCTGGACGAGCTAACCGGCGCGGTCGACGCCGCCGGCTACCTCTTGCCGGCCCCCGAGGATGCCATCCTGGTGGCCGACGTGGCGCAGGCGCGCGGCCTGGCCTTTCGCGCCGCGGCGGTGCTGGGCCTGGCCGAGGGCGAGTTTCCCGCCACTTTGCGCGAGGACCCCTTCCTGCCCGATGCCGACCGCCAGCGCCTGTGCGACGAGTGCGGCCTGCCTCTGGAGCTCTCGACGGAGAGCGCCGAGGCGCAGCTTTTCTACGAGGCCGTCTCCCGCCCGCGCGAGCGTCTGCTCCTGACGCGCCCCCGCCAGGCCGAGGACGGCGCGCCCTGGCAGGCGTCGCCGTTCTGGGAGGAGGCCCTCCGGCTGGTCGAGGCCCGGGAGGAAGCGGCGGCAGACCCGCGCGATTTGCCCCTATCCGCAGCTGCGTCATGGCCCGAGCTGATGGAGTGCCTGGCCGAGCGGCCCGAGGCGCCCGGTCTGTCCGCCCAGGCAGCCGCCCGCGCCGCGGCCCGCTGGGACGCGTTGGGTAACGCCGCCCGTGTGCTGCGCGTCCGGGCGCGCCGCGGCGGGGCGCCCGATCCCTACGACGGCGACCTGGGAGCGGCCGCGGCGGAGCTGGCGGCGCATTTCGGCCCGGCGTTCGGCTGGAGCGCGACGCGCCTGGAACGGCATGGCCAATGCCCGTTCTACGCGTTCCTGGCCAACGCCCTGGCGCTTGCGCCGCGCGAGGAGCCGGGCGCCGGGCTGGACGTGCGCCAGCTGGGCACCATCTATCACCGGGTGCTGGAGCGCCTCTACGCCTCGGCCGCCGATCCCGCCGACGTGAAGTGCTTGCTCGAATACTTGCCTGCCGTTGCGGCCGAGGTCCTGGATGCCGCCCCCCGCCGCGAGGGCTTCCGCACGAACGCCTGGTGGCAGCAGACCCGCGCCGAGATCGAGGCCGACCTGCGTCGATCCGTGGCAGCGCTGGAAGAAAGCTCGCGGGCCGACGGCTGGGCCATCGAGCGCCCGCCCGAGCGGGCCTTCCTGCGCCCCGCGCTGGTCGTGAGCGAAGGGGCCGACTCCTTCCGGGTGCGCGGCGTGATCGACCGCGTCGACCGTGCGCCTGATGGGCGGCGGCGCGTCATCGACTACAAGACCGGCGGCCCGAGCGACTACCGGCCCGAAGCGCTGGCCGAAGGCCAGAAACTGCAGCTGGCGGTCTACGCGCTGGCCGTGCGGGATGTCTTCGGCGGCGAACTGCCCGTTGAAGGTTTCTACTGGCACATCCGCAAGGCGGAGGCCAGCCCGTTGGCGCTGAGGAGCTACGAGGGCGGACCGGAGCAGGCGGTGGCCGACGGGCTGGCCGCCATGTGGCGGGCCGTGCACGCCGCGCGCGCCGGCGAGTTCCCGGCCGCGACGCCGCGCGGCGGCTGCCCAAACTATTGCCCCGGCGCGGCGTTTTGCTGGCATTTCCGGCCGCGCTTTGGCGGCTGACGGCGGCCCATCCGCCGGCCAGGGGGACCTGGCCCGGTCCCTCGGTTAGACGGTTGGCGCCTGGCGGATGGCCCGTGGCATGGGCCGCCACGCGGGCACAGGTCCAGGC
>CAWEHT010000192.1:0-4735 GCA_963808455.1 uncultured Chloroflexia bacterium
ACTGGAGAAAACGCTGTCGTGCTTTATCAGCGGAGGGTGGCGACATCTCGTTGGTGGCCTTTTGGTGCGAGGCAATGGGAGGTGGCAGCCGTTCAACCGGCGCAAGACACGGCATCTTCGGCCCAAACTGCCGATCGCGTCGTGCCTCCTTGGGAAGAGTTGCCGATCGGCGCGGACCTTGCCGAACTCAAGGCTAAGCTGACGATGCTGGTGCAAACGGCCAGCCTGGCCCGACTGCCAGGCTGCGGCGAGGCGCTCATCAGTTGCTACGAGCAGTTGTGCCGCGTGGGGATGAAGCCCGAGTTGAGCCAGGCCCTGGTACTCGCCGCGCGCGACGACCTGAGCAGCCGCGCACAGACAGAACCCCAGGTCGTGGAGGCGGCTATCCGCCGGCAGATCGAGCTGAAGCTCCAGACGCGCTCACCGCGTGTGCTGTGCGGAAGCGGGCCGCTGGTGATTTTCATGCTTGGACCAACGGGCGTGGGCAAGACGACGACCCTGGCCAAGCTGGCCGCACGCCAGGCGTTGATCGAAGGCCGCAGGGTGGGTATCATCAATTTGGATACCAGCCGCCCCGGCGCGCACGAGCAACTGGATGCGCTGATTCAACCGCTCAGCATGGTGCCGGTCAACTCTGCCATCACCGACGAAGGCTTCCAGCAAAAGCTTGCGGCCCAAAGTGCTCGCGATGCAGTCTTCGTCGATACTCCCGGAGTCGGCCGTCAAGATCGGCTAGAACTGGCCCGGCTGCGTGGCCTGGCCGAGTCGGCCTCGCGCCGGCAGTGTTTCCTGGTGTTGAACGCCTCGACTTCCCTGGTCGAGATGGAGGCCACGCTGCGGAGTTACCAACCCATTGGGCTGGACGGTATCATCTTTACAAAACTGGACGAGACCGGTGCCTTGGGCCCCGCGGTCAGCCTCGCTTGCGATTCGAGTGTGCCCGTTGCCTACCTTACCAACGGCCGCCGTATCCCGCACGACATCCAGGCGGCCACGCCCGAGCATCTCAGCGGATTGCTTTTGGGCGCGGCTCGTCTGGAGGCGGAGTGCGCCGAAAAAGAGCCGGCGCGCCAGCCCCTCTCGTCCCCGGCGCTGGCGCCGAAGGCGCCCGTTGAGGCCAGGCGCGCAGGCAGGAGAAAGATCGCCGGCTTGCAGACGGGCCCGCAGCCCGGATCCAAACGTATGGCAAAAGGAGGTGTTGCTGCATGAAAAGCAACCCTACAAACCCCCAGCGGGGTCCTCGTGATGGGAAGCCTGCGGGTGAACCGAAGTCAGGGCGGGCGGGGGCCGCGCAGACTGTCACCGATACCACGTATTACGGTGTCGTAACGCTCACAGTCTTGGTGGGCCTGCTGGCTTATAGCTCGGGCGCCACCCTGGAAGGCACGCTGATCCGGTCGGCTCTGGCGTTGATCGCATGCACTACCCTGGGCTACTTGGCGAACATCGTCCTGTGGCTGACGCGCAATACGCCACCGGTACCCTCACCGGCACCCTGCTACGATGAGGCTGCTCATAAGCCCGAGCGCGCCGCCAGGCCGAAGATCGACATGGTGGCCGGCGACGACCTGGAAACTGAGCTGGCTCGCCCTCCGGTTGCTCCTAGCAGGTAGCGCGGCGATCTGGTGGAGGCATGGCAAGAAATGGGAACATCAGATGCCGAACTTGCCGAGCTGTGGACGAGGTTTGCCGAGAACGGTGATCCAGAGGCACGCGGACAGCTCATTGTGTTCTATGTGCCCTTGGTCAAGCGCGTTGTCGGTCGCCTTGGCATCAACGCATTCCCGACGCTGGATCATCAGGACCTGGTGAGCCACGGCATAGCTGGACTGATCGAAGCCTTCGATCGTTTCGATCCTGCTCGTGGCGTCAGTTTCGAGACGTATGCCAGCCAGCGCATTCGAGGCGCTGTCCTGGACACACTCCGTCTGCTGGACACAGTCCCTCGTTCTGTGCGGCAGCGAGCGGCTCAGATCGAGCGTGCCATCCATGAGCTTCGGACGATGGACAAGATCTGGCCGACGGATGATGAGATCGCCACGCACCTGGGGTGGAGCGTCTCGGCGTTCCACGAGGTTCTGGACCAAGCGCAAATCGCCTTTCTTTCGCTCGATAGCCCCTTTCTCGATTTGCAGCAAGGCGACGAAAGCCTGCTTCTTGGGGAGGCGCTGGAGGATCCAACTGTGCAAGACGTGATCGAGGAAATTGAAGAGCGCGACTTGCGCCGCGAACTGGCGGAGGCCATCCGTGACCTCCCGGAGCGTGAGCAGCTTGTCCTTTCGCTTTACTACTACGAGGAACTGACTATCCGTGAGGTTGGTGAGGTGTTGGATATCTCGCCCAGCCGGGTGTCGCAATTGATGGCCAGGGCCATCATGACGCTGCGCGCCAGCTTGATCTATCAGGTCAAAGGGCCAGCCGCGCGATCGAACCTGAGCAAACTGCGCGCCGCCCCTCTCGTTCGCTAATCACTTTGTGGAGGATGAAGATGTGTTGTTGCCGATCCCGCAATAGTTTGTGGCCGACGGCCCTGGGCCTGGTGGGCGCGGTAGGTTTGGCGGTGCTGATCCTGTGCCGTCTGGCGAGCCCGGCATATGCCGACGGGGTGCCAGTCAAGATCTATCTGAACTATCTCCCAGGGTTCTCCAATTGGGGCCCGCAGACCGCCGGCGGCACGGCCGTCGTTGCCATCGCCGATGAGTATGTCACGCTGGATGTACAAGGGCTCGCGGCACTCGGCAACGGCCAACATTACGGCGTCTGGCTACAGAGCCGTGCCAATCGCAAGTACTATGCGGTCGGGGCGTTCGCGGTCAACAGTTCTGGAAAAGCCCATTTCGACGTGCACAATGATGGGGTCCCGTATCAGGAGTACCGTATGCTGCTGATTACCGTGGAGCCCGCAACCGGCGGTGGTCCAGGCCCAAGCGCTCAGGATTCGATCGCAGGGATCATACCCATTGATACGGCCACAGCCACCCCGGCATTTGACAACACCGGCCTTGGGACGCCCGGTGTCGGCGACAACGGCACGCCGGTGCCGGGCAGCGCCGTCACGATCGTCGGACCCAAGCCAGCCTACCTGCCGACGACTGGCGGGCAGGGAGCACAGCCGGGGGCCCTCGATTACGCTGGGGGGGCCCTGCTGCTGGCGGCCGCAACTGGCGCCTTCCTGCGTTGGCGCAACCTGAAACAAGGAGGCAAAGCGTGATCCAGGGGCTATATGACGATGCAAGCAGTCTCGAAGCGCTGCTGCAGCGCCAGGAAGCCTATTCGCAAAACCTGGCCAATGTCAGCACGCCCGGATTCAAGCAAGAGATCACCCGGCTTGAGGCAGCGCCCGAAGAGAACATGGCGCGCGTCGACAGCACCGGCACGCAATCCATCGGCGCCTTGTCCTTCGGTGTGGACGGCAGCGCTCTGACCGTGGACTACAGCCAGGGGCCGCTCAAGAAAACGGGGCACCCCCTGGACCTCGCGATCAACGGCAACGGCTTCTTTCAGGTGCAGACGCCTCAAGGCCTGCGCCTGACGCGGGACGGCACTTTCCATAGGGACAGCGCCGGCAATATCGTGACAGCGGATGGCAATTACTTGCTGGGTACCAACGGCCCGATTAAACTGGGGACCGGGGATCCCACCATCCTGGAGGACGGCACGATCTATATGCCGGGTGCCACGGCGCCCACGGCGCAAATTGCCTTGGGGACGGTCGCCAATCCCACCGCGCTGGTGCGCGAGGACCAGGACCTTCTGAACCCGGCAGGCGCTGCGGTGCAGCCCGTCGCGGCGGGCATCGGGACGCTCAAACAGGGTATGATCGAGCAATCCAATGTGGATCTTACTGGGGTCACTGTAGGCATGATGCAAGCGCTTCGCACCTATGAGGCGGTCCAACGCAGCATCCAGCAGCAAGATACCAGCCTGCAGCAATTGATGGCGGTCGGCCAGCTGAGCTGATTGGGGAGGAGATATGCCAGTAGAATTGGGACGCTTGTACAGCATCGCCTACACGGGGCTGAACGCGCGGCAGACGGAGCTCAACACTGTCGCCAATAATCTGGCAAATCTCAATAGCACTGCCTACGAAGAGCAACGCGTCACCTTTCAAGCCGCGCTTGGGCAGACCCAGACGGTCGAGCGCCTTGGGGTGGTCATGGGCAGCGCCGGCCCTTGTTTCTCGCAAGGGCCTATTGAAACCACCGGGCAGACGTGGAACCTGGCTATTGACGGAGCGGGTTTCTTCCAGGTTGGCCTTCCCAATGGCGTCACGGGCTACACACGCTCGGGCCTTTTCCATATCGACTCAAACGGCCACCTGGTCAGCCAGGAGGGCTTCCTTGTGAACCCGCCCATAACGGTGCCAGCCGAGACCAGCAACGCGTCGGTGGATGCCAATGGGAACGTCACCGCGACGGTCAACGGGCAGCCCGAATTGCTCGGACAACTTCAGCTGGCCAGCTTTCCCAATCCCGATGGCCTTCTCGAACAAGGCAACGGTATCTATCTGCCCTCAGCCGATTCTGGCGCGGCGGTGACCGGAGTGCCCAACGCCAACGGTATGGGCCAGATCCTTGGCGGAGCGCTGGAAGAATCCAACGTCAACGCATCGGAGCAGATGATCAACTTGCTCCGTACGCAGCGTGCCTATAGTCTGACACTGCACGGCTTGCAAATATCCGACCAGATGGCATCGATAGCAATACGCTGAAAAGTCGAAGAGATCAACATAAAA
>CAWEHT010000193.1:0-15116 GCA_963808455.1 uncultured Chloroflexia bacterium
CCCATATGAAATGCGTAGTCTTTGCCGTGCTTTTTCAGCTCCTGCTCGTGAACGGCCACCTGTCCTGGTGTGGGGCTGCGGTCCTCCTCACCGAAGAGGCCTAAGATCGGGCAAGGCAGCTGTGCCGTGTAATCCAGAGGTGCCACCGGCTGCTTGGGGGTCAGCTCCTCAGGATTCATCACCACGCGGCCACCCCAGCAGTCAACCACTGCATCGAAATGGCCGGGCGCGCGGCAGGCGGCCAGGTAGGCATGGCGCCCGCCGGAGCAGGTGCCGAGCGTACCGGCCTTGCCGCTGCAGAACGGCAGCGAACGCAGATAGCCCAGCGCCGCGTCGAGGTCCGCCACCACCTGATCGTCCTCCACGCCGCCCGCCCCGCGCACCTTGGCGGCCACATCCTCAGGTGTGCCGTGCCCGGCGCGGAAATACAGATTCGGCGTGATCGTCACATAACCGTGATAGGCGAACTTGCCGCGTGATCTCGCGATACCATTCGTCCCAGCCCGGCATGTGGTGCGCCAGGACCATGCCCGGGAAAGGTCCCGGGCCGAGCGGCCGGGCCAGATAGGCGTTGATCCAGTCGCCGTGCGCGGCCTGCAGCGTGACCGTCTCCGCTAACATGCCTTCATACATATCCGTCTGATACATGAGGTTTCCCCCTATCGAGGATCAGTGGCACGGGTTTGACCGGCCAACGGATGGTGTCTCAGCCTGCACGCCGATTATCGCGCTGCGACATCGCGCCCGGTCAAAAGGATCTGCCCGGGCCCCGCGGCAGCCTGCAGATAGGGCTCGTACGGGCCCGTGCTGATGGTCTGCCCGGTGACCTTGCCATGGTAAGGCCGTGCGCGAGCCTCCAACCGGCGCCTGAGGGGTGGCTGGCTTGCCCCCGACCGGCGCCCCGCAAGAAGGCAGGGCTATTCAGTCAGCGATCGACGTGTTGTGGCATGCAGGGCAACTCGGCCTTGCCGCAGACATAGTGTTTTTCCAGCTGGGCCATCTTGGCTTCACGCGGTGTTTGATGTGCCTGGTGTAGCCTGCTACCATGCCTCCTATGCCTTCCCGAGGGAAGCGAAAAGTGCCGCCGATCGCGTTTCTGCCCTCCGATGCCCTGGGGCGGGCCTGCGTCGTTCGGTCACCCCGGCTCCGGCGGATCGATCGCTTTCGCCGACCCCGACCCCGAAGCCGGCGCCGGCTTCGGCTACGTCACGAACCTGTGGCCATTCCGGGTTGGCGAGCCACGGGCGTCGAACCTGGCCGCGGCGGCCGTGGCCTGCCTCCGCTGACGGATACCGTTGACGGATACCGATGCGGCGGCGGGGGGGGCCGACCACGGATGCGCGGATAGGGCACGTCGCGGCGGGGGGGGGCCGACCACGGATGCGCGGATGGGGCACGCCGCGGCGGGGGAGGCCGACCACGGATGCGGCCACGGATGCGCGGATGGGGCACGCCGCGGCGAGGGGGGGCCGACCACGGATGCGACCACGGATGCGCGGATGGTGGCCGTCGCGGCGAGGGACCTCTCGGAGTTAGCACGCTTGGCGCACAGCGCGCCTGCCACATGCCTATCGGATCGCGAACCCCGCCTTTCGTGCCTTTTGTGACGTTGCGCGTTTTTCGCGGTCCAAACGTGGCCCACGGCGCGGTCTTCGTGTCCTTCGTGCTTCGCGCGCTTCGCGTCGCTTCGTGCCTTCGTGGTCCAAACTTCGCCCGCCGCGTTGCGCATCTCCCCGGCCCAACTGTCACCCGAGGCCCCAGGCGACGCGCGGGTGTGGGGTGTCAGCGTTTGGAACGCGGGTGACGCAGGGACTGCGCGCCGCGAGGTCACGCATGATGTTTGGATCACGCCCCTCCTGCGGAGAGCCGGTGAGGCACGAGGTGACGCGAAGAACGCGACGGTTGGACCACGAAGGGTTGGACCACGAAGGCACGAAGCGTAGCGAAGAACGCGATGTTTGGACCACGAAGGCACGAAGCCCCGCGAAGAACGCGAAGCACGAACAGCACGAAGCGGGGCCGTGGGGGCGCCTGGCGCAGCCGTTTGGAGCGCGGGAGGCGAGGCGGGCGTCGTCTTCTTGCAGGCGGAAGGAGCGGGCGCGGCTCATGGCGTCGTGGAGCGCCTGCGCGTGGCGCGGAAACAGGCGATCCTTTCGGTGACACCCAGGGGCATTCAGTTGTTGTTGCCCGGCGGTTGGAAACCGCAGCAACACCGGCCAGGCCGGCCTCCGCCGGCTGATTCGGCCATCGAGCCAGCCTGCGCACGCACACTTCGCCGGCGTTGCAGCGACTTCCAGTCGCCCGTCGTGGAAACCGAATGACCCTGCATCCGCATCCAAACTGATCGCAACATGAAAGTGCATAGCGCCTGGCCCGGGAGCGCCGGCATCTTGCCGGCTACGTCACCTACCACCAGGGCCGGCAGGGATGCCGGCGTTCCCAGGGGGAGACTCCGTCAACAGCGGAGCGCAAATCCATTGTGCAACCAGTTTAGAGTTGCTTTACTGGCTCTGCCGGCCGGTGCTATAATGCGCTGGGCGTTTGCTGTGATCGCTGGCTTTCCGTGCAACCGGATGGTTCTTTCACCCACAAAAAGGAGGCACCCATGTTTGTTCTCTCCCGACATCGCCACGCTCGCATCTCGTATTGCCTGTGTGCGCTGGCCCTGCTGGCCCTGCTGGCGGGCTGCACCACCCCCGTGCCACCCACGGCCGCGCCGGCCGCGCCCACTGCGGCGCCGGCAGCGCCCACCCAGGCCCCTGCTCCTACCGCCGCGCCCACCAAGGCTCCTGCCCCCACGGCAGCGCCAACCGAGGCGCCTGCTCCGACAGCCGCGCCCACTGAGGCGCCTGCTCCGACAGCCGCGCCCACCGAGGCGCCTGCGCCGACGGCCGCCATGACGACCACAGCCGCCATGACGACCACGGCCGCCATGACGACCACCGCCGCCGTCACGGCGACGGCGAACCTGGATGCCCTCGTGGCGGCTGCCAAGCAGGAAGGCCAGCTGACAGTCATCGCGCTGCCGCACGACTGGCTGAACTACGGCAAGATGATCAGCGACTTCAAGGCCAAGTACGGCCTGCAGGTCAACGAGCTCGACCCCAACGCCGGCTCAGGCGATGAGGTCGAGGCCATCAAGGCTAACGAGTCCAACAAGGGCCCGCAGGCGCCGGACGTCATCGACGTCGGCTATGCCTTCGGACCTTCCAGCAAAACGGATGGGCTGATCCAGCCCTACAAGGTCTCGACCTGGGCCACCATCCCGGACAGCGCCAAGGACCCCGACGGCTACTGGTACGGCGACTATTATGGGGTCCTGGGCTTCGAGGTGAACACGACGGTCGTGAAGGACGTGCCGAAGGACTGGTCCGACCTGCTCAAGCCCGAGTACAAGGGCCAGGTTGCCCTGGCGGGCGACCCGCGCACGTCCAACGAGGCAATCCTGGCGATCATCGCGGCCGCAGCGGCCAACGGCGGCAGCCTCGACGACATGACGGCAGGCTTGCAGTTCTTCGCCAAACTGGTCCAGTCCGGCAACTTCGTGCCGGTGATCGCCGATAGGGCGTCGATCGCCAAGGGCGAGACGCCCATTGCCATCCGCTGGGACTACCTTGCCCTGGCAGACAAGGACCAGCTCGCCGGCAACCCCGACATCACCGTGTCGATGCCAGCCAGCGGCCTGATTGCAGGCGTCTACGTGCAGGCCATCAGCGCCTACGCGCCGCACCCGAACGCGGCCAAGCTGTGGGAGGAGTATTTGTACTCCGACGCCGGCCAGCTCACCTGGCTGAGCGGCTATGGCCACCCCATCCGCTATAACGACCTGGCCCAGCGGGGCGTGGTGCCGGCCGACCTGGCCGCCAAGCTGCCGCCGGCTGACGTCTACGCCAAGGCCCAGTTCCCGAGCCTGGATCAGCAGAATAACGCCAAGAAGTTCATCCTTGACAACTGGGACAAGATCGTCAACGTGACGGTCAAGTGACCACCGCCGGGCAACAGCCCGCCTGATGCAGAAACAGGGGGCCCTTTTCGGTGACAGAGAGACGGACTCTACGCTGACGGCTCGCCGCGGCGCAGGCCGACTGGCATACCTGCTACGAAGAAAGTCCCTGGCGACGGATTCTTCGCTGTGGCTCGCCGGCGACGGTGTTTGTGGATAGACCCGCTCAGAATGACAAGCGGGGGGTTGCTTGCCATGCCGTGTGCCGCCGCGGAGGGTTGGAAAACTCGGACTGACAGACGCCGCTACCGACGAGGTCCCCTGCATATGCACTGGGAACGGGACCGGGCCCTGGCCAGGGCCCGGTCCCGTTCCTCTCAGAATCTGTTTGAGAAGCGGGCGCGTCGGTGGCGGCCCGCCCGGGGCTGAAGCCGCCGGGCCGAACAGACAAGCCCTGGCGGGCTGGCGACCGGACTTAAGCCCTTCGGGCTTGGTCCTCTCAGCCCGATCCCTTCAGGGTCGGGCGGCAGCCGCCCCGGCCGGACCTTTTCAAAAAGTCTCTTAGCACAGGAGGCGAAGCGCCGTGGCACAACAGATCGGCGAAGCCCAGCGTCCTGGCCTCGCCGCGGTCCGCCGGACGCCCACGGCGCTGTCGTGGGCCTGGCTGGGGATCGCTCCCTTCATCGTGTTCGCCGTTGTTTTTCTGATCTTGCCCTCGGCCGGGCTGTTTGTCGGCAGTTTTCTCGACGATCGAGGGCACTTCACCCTCAACAACATCCTGAGCCTGGGGCAGGCCTTCGTGCTGAACGCCTATTGGCTGAGCATCCAGGTGAGCTTTGTGACCGCGCTGGGCGGCGGCATCCTCGGCTTCATGCTGTCGTACGCCGTGATCCTCGGCGGGCTGCCCAGGTTCCTGCGCACGGGCCTGATGACCTTCTCGGGCGTGGCGTCCAACTTCGCCGGCGTGCCGCTGGCCTTCGCTTTCATTGCCACGCTGGGCCGCACGGGGATGGTCACGGCGGTGCTCAGGTCGATCTTTCACCTCGACATCTACTCGGTGGGCTTCAACCTCTACAGCTTCTGGGGCCTCAGCCTGACTTATATGTATTTTCAGTTCCCGCTGATGGTCTTGATCATCGCCCCGGCGCTGGATGGGCTGAGGCGCGGTGGCGGGAGGCGGCCGAGAACCTAGGCGCGAGCAGCACGGACTACTGGCGCTTTGTGGCTTTCCCCATCCTGGCCCCCTCTCTGCTCGGGACCATGCTGCTGCTCTTCGGCAACGCTTTCGGCGCCTACGCCACGGCCTTCTCGTTGACCGGCGGCTCGCTCAACCTGGCGCCGATCGTCATCGGCGCCGAGATCCGCGGCGAGGTGCTGCACGATCCGGGCCTGGGCTACGCGCTGGCCCTGGGCATGGTGGTGATCATGAGCGTCTGTATCGCCCTCTACACCTGGCTGCAGGGCATGACGGCGAGGAGGCTGCGATGAAGCGCTCGACCTGGTGGGCCTGGCTGTGGATCGTCATCGGCGCGGCCTACTTCCTCGTGCCGCTGGCGGCCACGCTCGATTTTTCGCTGCGCGCCAGGAAGGGCGTGCTGAGCCTGGCGGCCTACGCCAACGTCCTCAACGACCCGGACTTCGCGCACACGTTCAGCTTCTCGATGGAGATGGCCGCCCTGACCATCGTGGTGGGCCTGGTCCTCGTCGTGCCGACGGCGTACTGGGTGCGCCTGCGCCTGCCGCAGGTCCGCCCGCTGATCGAGTTCATCACCTTGCTGCCGTTCGTCGTCCCGGCCATCGTGCTGGTCTTCGGGCTGATCCGGGTCTACGACGCGCCGCCCCTGGCGCTGACCAGCAGCACGGCCTCGACCAATGGTCTGCTGGTGGGCGCCTACGTCATGTTGTCCCTGCCCTACATGTACCGCTCCGTGGACACGGGCCTGATGGCTATGGACGTGCGGACCCTGACGGAGGCGGCCCAGAGCATGGGCGCCGGCTGGCCGGTGATCCTCATCAGGGTGATCTTTCCGAACCTGCGCGTGGCGCTGCTGAGCGGCGCGTTTCTGACCTTCGCCATCGTGATCGGCGAGCTGACCATCGCCCAGTACCTGGCGCGGCCCGCCTTCGGCCCCTACATGTGGCTGCTGGGACAGAACAGGGCTTACGAGCCCGCCGCGCTCGCCATCATCAGCTTTGCGCTGACCTGGGCCTGCATCGGGGTGATCCAGCTGCTGGGCCGCGGGGCGCCGGGGCAAGGCCAATTGGGCGGCACTCGTTGAAAGGGATCGGGTATGCCTTTTCTTGAGCTACGCGACGTGTACAAGTCGTTCGGGCAAACGGCGGCGGTGGAAGGCTTCGACCTGCAGGCCGAGCAGGGCCAGTTCATCTCCTTGCTGGGCCCCAGCGGCTGCGGCAAGACCACGACGCTGAGGATGATCGCCGGGTTCGAGCTGCCCAGCGCCGGCACGATCCTCATCGACGGCGTCAACGTCACCCGGCAGCCGCCGAACAGGCGGCACATCGGGATGGTATTCCAGTCCTACGCACTGTTCCCGAACATGACGGTGGCGCAGAACATCGGCTTTGGCATGCGGGTGGCCAGGCAGCCGGCGGACGACATCCGGACACGTGTCTCCGAGATGCTGGAGCTGATCCACATGCCGGCGCTGGGGGACCGCTACCCTCACCAGCTGTCGGGCGGGCAGCAGCAGCGCGTGGCCCTGGCGCGGGCGCTGGCCCTGCGCCCGCAGCTGCTGCTGTTGGACGAGCCCCTGTCGGCCCTGGACGCCAAGATCCGCGTCTCGCTGCGCAACGAGATCCGCAGCATCCAGCGCCAGCTTGGCATCACGGCCGTGTACGTGACGCACGATCAGGAAGAGGCGCTTTCGCTCTCGGATCGCGTGGTGGTGATGAGCGCCGGCCACATCGAGCAGGTCGGCACGCCGCTGGAAGTATACAACCACCCGCAGACGGGGTTCGTGGCCGAGTTCGTGGGCACGCTGAACGTGATCGACGCCCAGGTCGAGGACGCGGAGGACGCGCTGCTGCGTATAGAAGGGCAGACGATCCGCGCCCGCGGGCCGTTGGAGGGCTACGCCGCCGGGCAGCCGATACGCCGATCGCGATGCGCCCCGAACGCATCCGCCTGGCCGAAGGCGCGGTAGCGGCGAATGTGCTCTCGGTGACGGTGGAGAGCTTCAGCTTCCTGGGCTCGATCGTGCGTGCGCAGGTGCGCGCCGGCGACCACTGCTTCTATCTGGACCAGTTCAACACCCCCGACCTGGCGCTGCCGAGCCCCGGCACGGAGGTGCAGGTGACGTTTCCTGAGGAGGCGATCCTGGTGCTGAAGCGGCAGGGCGGCGCTTAGACCGCGAGACGACGCGAGGGGCGTGTGGATCAGCGAAACACGAAGCGCGGGGGCGTTTGGATCACGAAGCACGCGGGGGCGTTTGGATCACGAAACACGCGAAACGACGCGAAACGCACGAAACGCGAAGTCGCGAAGCGTGAGGCGCGCGAGGGCGCGGCGCACGTTGGCCGCGGGGATTGGGCCGCGAAGCGCGGGGGGCGTTTGGAACACGAAGACACGAAGCAGAGCGAAGCGCACGAAGCGTTTGGAACACGAAGACACGAAGCGGAGCGAAGCGCACGAAACGCGAAGTCGCGAAGCGTGAGGCGCGCGAGGGGCGGGGCGTACGTTGGCTGCGGGAGCGCGGGGAGCGTTTGGATCGCGAAACGCGAGGGGCGTCTGGATCGCGAAACACGCGAAACGACGCGAAACGCACAAAACGCGAAGCGCGCGAAGTGTGAGGCGCGCGAGGGCGGGGCGGGGCCTCTCGAGGGCGGGGACTCGGGGTGGCCTTGCAGGGCGGGTTGGCCGGCTGCCAGCGCCGGACATTGGCAAGCCCCGAAATCGTGCGAGCGGAAGCCATGAGCTGCCCCCGCAGGGAGGCCAGACCATGTTCGAGCCCCAGAATCTGTTTCAAAACATCATGACTTTGATCATGTCTCCCTTCGTGATCATCGTGCTGGTGCTCATCCTCGTGATGGCCAGGAGCGTGTACAAGGCGCGCGCCAGCGCCCGCTGGCCGGCGACCTCAGGGCGCGTCCTTTCGGCGCGCGTGTCGGCGCGCGGTGATCTGCACGGGTCCACGATGTACGAGCCTAACGTCTGGTATGAGTACGACGTAGGCGGCCAGGCGTACCGCTGCAGCGAGATCAGCTACGGCGGGCGCGCCGCGGCCAGCTCGCCCGACTGGGCCGAGCAGATCGTGACCAGATTCCCGGCCGGCGCCGAGGTTGAGGTCTTCTACAACCCTGCCCGGCCCGAGGAGGCCATCCTGGAGCACGGGCATGGCACAGTCAATGTGGTGATCATGGCGGCCCTGATCCTGGTGGAGCTGATGCTGGTGGGGCTGATCGTGTGGACCCAGGTGAGGGCATCGTCGCCGGGCTGAAGGGCTGTTTGCAAAAGACTGTAGATGTGCGGTGGCAGGCCCAGCTCATCAAGCAGCGGTTCTACCGCGCCCAGGTCGAGCGTCCGGATATCCTGCGCGGTGCCGTTCAGCAGGACCGGCTGGATGCGCCGTTGCCTCTGAAAAGGATCGGCCATGTCCACGGCCTCGGTGCCCCGTGCGACGTGCCGCGGCGGCCTGGTGCGCATTCTACCTTGCTCCAGCATGCCGGGCCTCCTTCTGGCGTGGGTCGATGCGCTGGCTCCCGCCGACTATACATCCGTGTCGGCGGCGCGCCATGAACAGGGCCCCCGCGATGCCGGCGATCTTCCTGCATGGCTCCATTTTCGTTCTCCACGGCTATGGAATGTGGGCGCGCTGCTCTAATCCTTCGGCCTTGAGCACACCCTGCAGGAGAGCTTTCCAGGAACACCAGAACCATGAACAGTACGACGCAACGGCTTCTGATGCCCGCTGCTATGCCGTTCACGGCAAACCTGTGCATCAGAACTGCCCGAGTTAAAGGTACAATCGCAGGCACACAAAGAAACAAGAACGCCTAGTTCAAGTCCGAGCCTGTGCAACGAGTGTTGCACGAAGAACGTCCGCTAGCCGAGAGCGCCTCTGAGCGCGGAATCTGCCTAAACGAGATTCCGCATTGGACGGCCACGGCACGGAAAGGACTGTTCACTGTGTTCAGCTATGGAGGCAAGTGTGGAGAAGTTGGTTCAGCTGGATGTAAAGAGGTTTCGTTCACTCTACGACATAAGTTGGACGCCAGGCGACATCAATGTGGTCATTGGTGCAAATGGTAGCGGAAAGTCAAATTTGCTCAAGGTGCTTGAACTACTCGCTGTTTCTGCGCGAGGTGCGCTGGGAAAGTATGTCCAACGTGAGGGAGGAATCGAGCCCCTAGTCTGGGATGGCCAGGAGCCCCGGATTTCGTTTCTTGTCAGGACCGCCCCTGCTGGCATCGCGGGGCGAGACCCTGAGTCAGAGCGTCGCAGTTTGACCTATCAGCTGGAGTTGCTGCGACTAGGCCTTACTAGCGCGTACCGTATCGAGCATGAGCTTCTCGGCAACTACTATCGCGTAGTAACCGGCGAGAAGGATCAACCAATGAAGTACCTGGAGCGCACGCCGCGCAACGCGGTGGTGTTCGATGCACGGGAGAGGAGATTGGATGCGCCTGAAGAAGCCGTGCCGGAGGAAGAAACTTTGCTCTCACTGGCCTCGGGTCCATTCGCGGCGAACCGAACTATCTCCTACTTCCAGAACGAGTTGGCGAACTGGCGGGTCTATCAGGACTTCCAGGTCCATCGCGAGGCCCCCGTACGGCAACCCACGCTCGCGCGCTCGGAAACCTCCGTGGCCCCTGACGGCTCCAACTTGATCTCGGTCCTCCACACATTGTATTCCAGCAGCCGTGACTTCAAACGAGACGTCAACGCGGCCATGAAGGTCGCCTTCGGAGACGACTTCGATGAGTTGATCTTTCCTCCAGCCGCCGACCAGCGGATTCAGCTCCGCGTACGCTGGAAGAGCCTGCAGCGCGAACAAACGGCTGCGGACCTTTCGGACGGGACGTTACGCTTCCTATTCTTGCTTGCTATCCTGGTCAATCCAACGCCTCCTGCGCTAATCGCCATTGACGAGCCGGAGACGGGCCTCCACCCCTCCATGTTACCGATTGTCGCAGAACACGCCGTAGATACCGCCCTCAGGTCGCAGGTAATCCTGACAACGCACTCTGCCGAGTTTCTAGATGCTTTTGGCGATGCTCGGCCCACGACGATTGTTGCGCAGTGGCAGGAAGGACGCACCCATCTGCAAATGCTCCCCGACGAGGCGCTCGACTACTGGCTCAAGAAGTACACCCTGGGCCGCTTGTATCGTAGCGGCGAGTTGGAGGCGCTGGCGTGAAGTTCGTGATGATGGTGGAGGGTTACACTGAGCAAAAGGTCATTCCCGCGTTCTTGAAGCGTTGGCTAAATCCCCGCCTCAGCCAGCGGGTGGGGATCCAGATAGTGCGCTTCGAGGGTTGGCCTCAATTGGTTGACGATATGCCGAGCAGAGCCCTGGCGTACCTGGCCAGCCCGCAGTCCACCGAAATCATCGCCGTGATTGCCTTGTTGGACCTCGTATGGGCCCACGTTCTATCCGGCCCACCTGGATACCGTCGAGGAGCGCTTGGCCTGGGCAACCAGAACTATCGAGAGCAAGATCTGCAGTGAACGTTTCAGGCTTTTCTTTGCTGTGCATGAATTGGAAGCTTGGCTTCTGAGCGACCCCGGGCTGTTTCCAGCACCGATCAGAAAGGCCTTGCCGGTTCAGACACAAGAGCCCGAGACAGTGGACTTTGATGAGCCGCCCGCCAGATTGCTCGCACGGTTGTACAGAGCAAAGTCAGGGCGAACCTACAAGAAGCTGGTAGACGGTACGGGCCTATTCGATAAGCTCGATCCGCAAGCGGTTTACGACAAGTGCCCTCATTTCAAGCAAATGATTGAGGAAATGCTGGAACTGGCAAGAAAGGCAGGCTTATGAGCCAAAGGGGCCTGGGGTTATGGGCCGATCTATTCGGCCAGAGCGATCGCGCGTGAGAAGCGGGTCAAGGGTTGCCTGCGCTCGAAGAAGGTGGCGCTGATCCGGTTCGTCAATCCGTTCTGGGGCGATCTGAGCAGCGGATGGTTCGAGGGCTGCGACGTGCAGGGCCGCGAGCGGCTGGGGTGTAGGATGCGCGGAAGCGATGGCTTCTGCACGCCCTGGATCGCCGGCCCTGCCTGACTGGGCGGCGGCTGCCTACCGATTTCCGGCGTTGGTCCAATGGTTGGGGCTTTCTGCGCGCGGCGTTGGCAGAGCGGGGCCTGGGGCGCATGACATAGGAAGTTCCCCCGCATACCCGGTCATGGGGACGCCTTATACCGGTCTATGCATGCCCCCACGTAGGAAACAGGGGAAAGCGCCCGGCCATACGGGGTGCTGCGGCGAACGGTGCAACCAGCGCGGGCCGGCGCTCGAACCCCGGCGTGGGTTCCCACCCGAGTACGCATAAGTAGGTTTCCATGAGCCCAAAGAAGGAGGCGCAGAAGCCCGCCGAGGGCAGCACGGCCATTGGCGAGAAGGTCGAGGGATTCACGGACGAGGAACGCGGGGCGATGAAAGAGCGCCTCGGTGAGCTGAAGGCTGCTCTGGCTCGCCGCTTTCCAGGGTGAAGGCTTGCACAGCCTCCCGCAAGGTGGTGGCCAGACCGGCGAGTTTTTGCGCGGACGTGGAGACTTCGTGCACGCCGGCGGCCAGTTCCTCGGCTGTGGCCGAGACTTCCCGGACAGATGCCGAACTCCTCTCGGCGGTGGCGGCTATCGACGCGATAGCCTGGACCACCTCCCCGATGCTCGCCGTCATCTCCTGCGTTGCTGTTGCGTTCCCGTCGCCGACGGCGGTTGCCACACCCAACGCCTCGACGACTTGCCCGGCTAACGCCTGGCTCTGGCCCGCAGAAGTGTGGATGCCGACCACATCTCGATTGTTCTCTTCGGTCAGCTCTGCGAACGCCTGGGCCAGGGCTCTGCGGATGCACACACCGCCGGCCACGTGGTAGGGACCCGTGAGAAGAAGCAGTGCGCTGTGCGAAAGTTGGGGAAGACTTGCGCGGGCCATCCCTATCACTTAGAATGACCGGACGGTTGGGGAACAAAGCATTCCGGGGGTGGTAACTTGCCAAAACCGGCTCGATATCTGCTGGCCTGGGCCGCTGAACAAAATGCCTACGAACTGCGTGAGGGCACTCGCGTCTCGCCCATGTTCGCTGCCGACTGGGCAAACTGGCTGGACGACCATGACTCATTTTCATTCAAGGGCCGCCTGGGGCGGTTGAGCTTGCTGAAAGAGCGGCGTAAGGCCGGGCCAGGCTATTGGTACGCCTATCGCCGCCAGGGCGAGCACACCGCTAAGCGCTACGCCGGGCGTTCGGGTGAGCTTACGTTTGCGCGGTTGGAGGCGTTGGCGCAGGCGCTGGCGGCTCACGACGGGCTGCCCGTTGTTCCCCAACCCGAGGCCGGGGTGACAGCCCATGAGGACGACAATCGGTTTGCCCCGCCGGAATCTTTGCTGGTGTCCAAGCTCCAGCTACCGCACCTGCACAGCTCGTTAGTGCGACGCACACGCCTGCTGGCCCAGCTTGACGCCGGACGCGAGGGTAAGCTGATCGTGGTCAGCGCTCCCGCCGGATTCGGTAAAACCACCCTGGTGCGTCAATGGCTGGACGAGTCAGCACAGCAGGGCACAGCGCCTGCCGTGGCCTGGCTATCCCTGGATCAGGGCGACAATGACCCCCTGCGTTTCTGGCGCTACCTGATCGCTGCCTGCCGCATTTTCGACTCCGCCGTCGGTTTGCAATCCCTGGCCTTGCTGGAGTCACGCATCTCGCTCAGATCGCCGATGGAGATGATCATGACGGCCTTCGTCAACGAGCTGACCCAGACCCGGCGCAAAGGTATCCTTGTACTGGAAGACTACCACGTCATTACGGCACCGCTGATCCATGAAGCGGTCGTTTTTTTGCTCGACCACTTGCCGCCGCACTTCCTGCTGCTGCTGATCACGCGCACCAATCCGCCACTGCCGGTGGCCCGCTTACGCGCCGCCGGCGAGTTGACGGAGATCGAGGCTCCCGATTTGCGTTTTACGGAAGCGGAGACGGTGACGTTCTTGCAGCAGGCCGCCGCCCTGGCTTTGCCACCTGCCGAAATGGCCCAGGTTGTGTCGCGCATCGAGGGCTGGGCGGCGGGGCTGCGTCTGCTGGCGTTGGCGCTTCAGGGGCGACAGGAGGCGGGTGCGCTTAGCCTTGTCCTGGCGAATTTCGTGGCAGGGCGGCGCGGCATTGGGGACTATTTTGTGGCCGAGGTGCTGAATCATCAGCCCGCACCGCTGCAACTGTTCCTGTTGCAAACCAGCTTCCTCGGTAGCCTGACCGCCTCGCTGTGCGACAGTGTCACCGAGCGCGACAATAGCCAGGCGCTGCTCGAGCTGTTGGAGCAGGCTAACCTGTTCCTCGAGCCACTGGATGCGTCTGGTCTCTGGTATCGCTACCACGCACTTTTCGCGACGGCGATGCAGGGCGAGGCGCGGCGTCGATTGGGCGAGACGGCCGTGCGCGACCTGTTGGAGCGTGCCGGACGTTGGTACGAAGCGCACGCCATGTCGAGCGAGGCCATCGAGGCCGCCTTCGCCACCGAGGACATGCAGCGTGCCGCCGACCTGATCGAGACGGTGGCCGAGCGGAATTCAGCTTTGAATCGTCGGCGATGATCGGCCCGCTGCGGCCCTACATCTTGCAAGTTTGGCTAACCCGGCTGCCGCAAACCACGCTGGACGAATACCCGCTGCTCAATATGGCCCTGGCCATCGCGATGATCTTCACCAATGTCGTGGAAATGAAACCCATAAGCATTAGCATGGTGAGCCAGGTCAACCTCTTGCTGGTCAAGGCCGAGCGCGGTTTCAAAGCCGCCGGCGAAACAGGTCACCTGGGCCAGTCGTATGCTTTTCGTGCGTTGCTGTTCAGATTACAGGGTGAGGTCATGGCAGGGGTGAGCCGGGCCAGGGCCGCGCTGGACCTGCTGCCGCCGATAAGAGTTAAATTGGCGCAGCACCTGCCTATCCATGCTGGGCTTAGGAGAAGAAAATAGCGGCCATCTCGGCAGCGCGGCCGCCCGATATGCGGAAGCTAACGCCCTATGCGAGGCGCTCGGCAATCGGCCATTCGCCCGTGGCAATACCGCCATGCTGGGCTGGATCCATCTGGAACAAAACGAACTGCGCCACGCCGCAACGCTGTTCCGCCAGATACTCACCGAAGCCAGGGCCATCGGCGACCTGGACGATGTGGCTCGCACCCTGCATGGGTTGGCCGAAATCGCTCTATGCTGGAATGACCTGGACGCTGCCTGGGCACAGGCTCAGGAGGTTATCGAGGTCACGCGCCAGTACCCGCACGAGCCCTCGCACGTCTATGCACAGCTGATCCTGGCCCGTGTGGAGCAGGCGCGTGGTCAAAGTGAGGCCGCGCTGGCTCGCTGCGCCGCGCTGCTGGCGGGACGACCACCGGCTATCCTATCAACAGAAAAGCAGAACGACGCGGCTATCGCGTTCGAGCAGGCCTGCATCGCCCTGGCTGCGGGCGACCTCGATGCCGCTCAACGCTGGTGGGCCGGCCGGGTCACCAACGTAGAACAGTCACGGATCGCATGGGAACGCGAGGAGATTTTACTGGCCCGGCTGCACATGGCGGAGGGCGACCCCGGCCCAGCGGCGCAGCGGCTTGAACTGCTGCTGGCCGATGCCGAGAAGGATGGGCATTGGCGCGTTCGCGCTGGAAATGCGTGTAGCGCTGGCGCTGGCCTATGCCGCCTGCGACCAGGCAGCGAATGCGCAGCAAACCCTTGCGACCGCGCTCGTGAAGGCCCATCCCGGCGACGCCCGGCGTGTCTTTGTAGACGGGGGAAAGCCAGTAGTGGCCCTGCTGCGCGCCATTCTACCGGCGCTGGACGACAAGAATCAGGTCGCTTTCGCAAGGCACATCTTACGCGCCACCAACGAAAATGCCCCCGGTACCCCGCCGGCTCATCTCCCTCAGCCAGCAGGAACGCCTGATGCTGCGATTGATTGCCGCCGGCAGCAGCAATGAGCAATAACACGCAACCGAACCAGGTACGCCA
>CAWEHT010000194.1:0-8918 GCA_963808455.1 uncultured Chloroflexia bacterium
CCCGCGAGGCCCCCTACCAGGGCGACTACAAGAAGTGTCAAGATTAGCTGGCGCAGGCTTTGATTCTTCCTCTGATTCAACTTGGGATCTCCCAGAAAAACGAAGTTTCCGAAGACGAAGCCGTGCGGCAGGTGCAGCTTGTCTCCTTGGGAATTGCGAGCCGGCGGCCCCGCAGAGGCGGGCCGCCGGCTGCATCGACTGGATCAGTAGATCTCGTGTGCCCCAGTGGAGGCCGACGGTGGCCAGGTCGCTTATGTCGATCACCCCGTCGTGATTGACGTCCTCCGGGATCCAGCGGGGTGCCGCGCTCCAGCCAATGGATGCCAATCAAGGCCAGATCGGTCACGTCACACCTGCCGTCGCCATTGACGTCCCACACATAGTGTCCGGTTGTCGTGGAGGCGCTGTCGCCGCTCCAGGGCATGTAACTCACCAGTGTGCTGATCGCGTCACCCCAGCCGAGGCCGACCCCGCCGGGACCAAACACGGAGCCCCACCAGTTGTTTGCCGCGTTGACCGCCGAGTTGGCATTCATGCCCATGGTATTGCCGGAGATGCTGTTCTGGCGGAAGGTGAGACCCGCAAAGGTGCCGCCCACGTAGCCTTGGTCGCTCGAGGAGGCCTGATGAACCAGCACCCCCGTGCCCCAGCCGGTCAACGCGTTGCCGGTCGCCGCGATCGCTGGGTTATCGCCCAGCCAGCCGGCGTCCAGCTCCAGGCCGACCGACTCGCTGCTGTCACTACCTCCGCTCAGCACGTTGTTGTTGACGGTCGCCTGGACTGTGTTAAGGGCGGTCTGCGGGGCCGCGAGCCGATGGGCCTGAGTGCCCGGCTTGCCCGCCATGACGAAGGGGCTGGGCAGCGAGTGGGGCGGGTCGTTGACGATGACGCCTTCGTAGTCCGGCACGCCCGTAGCCGCCTGCGAGCTGCTGATCGTGTTGCCGCTGACCGTGGCGGGGTAGCCGTAGTCGTACACGCCCGCCTGCCCGCCGGTGATCGTGTTGTTCGTCACGATGATCGCCCCCGACGGCGGGCCATAGAGCAGCACCGAGGAGGCGTCCCAATTGTCTGGGGTGTAGGAGATGCCCGAGATAGTGTTGTTCGGCCCTATAGTGCCGGCCGCGCCGTAGATCACCTCGATGCCGTTTTGGGCGTTGAGAGTGGTGGGCCCCTGCCCGGTGATCGTGTTCCCACTGACCGAGACGCTCAACCCTGCGCCGCCCAGCGCAATGCCTGTCTTCTGAAAGTCGGTGACAGTGTTGTTCGTGACGTTCAGCGACTGGGCGGGGCTGCTGTCCACGTAGGCGTAGATGCCGACGCCGGCCTGCATTCCGTCGAAGGGCTGGTCGCGCACGCGGACTACTTTCAGGCCGTTGATCGTGCCGCCCACGTCGTAATACGCCACACCATCCAGACGGTAATTGGCGTTGCCCTGCCCGGCGCCATCCACCTCGAAGCTCTGCAGGGCCGCCTGCGCGTTGTGCACCCACACGACGGGCAGGTTCGCCGGGCCACCTGCCACGGAGAAAGACTTCGCCAGCGAGGCCGGCGACTGGACGATCGTGCCGGTGCCGGCCCCGCTCAGCGTCAGGTTCTTGGCGATCTTGAGCTGCTCGACGTAGGTGCCGGGAGCCATGAGCACGGTGTCGCCCGCGTTCGCGTCGGCCACCTCGGTCTGAACCAGGCCGCTGATGTGGCGCACATTGTTGAACGTGTAGCCGCTGCTCGTGTAGGTGTACGGCGTCAGCTGGCCGGGCGGGTTGGGGCCGTCGACAGCCGAGCGGTCGAAGGTGTTGTGGGCCCAGTAGCCGGCCCAGTCATACGTCGTGTTGTCGTAGGTGCCGCGGGCCCGGATGTACTGGGCCCCGTCCACGAAGCTGTTGCCGCTGAGGGTCGCTCCGCCGACCGAGTTGACGAACCAGGCTACGCCCGTGCCGGAGCCGTCGTAGCTGACCTCAGGCCACGTGCACGCCGAGCCGCCGTTGGCGGCGGCGCAAGCGGCGCTGGTGTAGCCGGCGTCGAAGGCGTTGCCTTGGACCACGCGCCCGCTGGCCGGGCCGCTCAACCCGGCGCCGTTGGTGATGTCCAGGCTGAGCCCGGCATGGAAATTGTTGTTCAAAATGTCATAGGTCTGGATGTAAGACGTCGTGCCCGTGGAGGCGACGTCGTTGAAGTAGACCGACCCTCCGATATCCTCCAGGTTGCAACCCTTGAGAGTGAAGTTATTCCCAAGGATCTCGATGGTCTTGTTCTCGCCGTCGAGGTTCTGGGCGATGCCCAGCCCGGCCAGGGTGACGTTGTCGCCCTCGACGAAGACGCCGTCAGGGCCAAAGTCGGCAGTACTGTTGGTGGTGATGGTGGTCCCGACCGCGGACCAAGCGGTGATGGGATTCCCCGAGGCGTCAACGCCCTGGACGGTGATGCCATTCTTGTTGGTGCTGATGAACAGCCCGAACTGGTAGGTGCCCGCGATCTTGACCGGGCTGCGGTTGGCGGCCGTCTCGTTGTAGCTGCCAGGGACGACGGACACCGTGGCGCCGGCGCTCGCGGCGTCGATGCCGGCCTGGATCGAGGCGTACTGGCCCGACGGGGCCGAGACGCTCACCGGAGCGAAGCTCGTGCCGGCGGCCGGCTGGAAGCCCGGCGCCGGCGGGTTGATTGTGTTCGTCCCGCTTTTCAGCCAGGGCGCGAACGGCACGCCGCTCGGCACCGCCAGGCCCTGTGCGCTCATGTTGAATGTGTTGGCCGCGTTGGAGGGGCCGTTGGCGCTGCCCCACCAGTTGTTCAGCATGCTGACGCTGACCGTGCCCGCGCTCTGGCCGCTCTGTGTGCCCTCGGTCACGCCGCCCGCGCTATTCGTGAAGGCGTTGTTGGCGAAGCTGCCCGCGAGGGTATTGCCGCTCTCAGACTCCAGGTACACTTCGGTGGGGTTGTTCGTGATGACATTGCCGGTGAAGGTTGCGGACTCGTTGCCGTAGCCCCAATCGAGCTCGTAATTTGTCACGTAGACACCAGTGCTGCCCGCCACCCCCTGCCCGTCTACTGTGTTGTTCGTGAAAACCGGTGTGGCCGGGGTGGCCTGGCCTCCGGCGCTGCACAGCCCTACGGCTACGTTCGTGATGGTATTGCCGGAGAAGGTCGGAGCGACATACGGAGCGAAGACCCAGACGCCGTAGGCGCCGGCACTCCCATCGGACACGGAGTTGCCCTGAATCACATCCGCGGTGCCCCCGGAACCGCCGTTGTTGTCTGTGTGGATGCCGCTGCCCGAACTCGTGATCGTGTTGTTCAGGAACTGCGTGCCGGTGGACCAGTTGGCCGAGATGGCGTCATTACAGCCCGAGGCGTGGTTGCTCTCGATGACGCCGGAGCCGCCAAAGTTGAAAACGCAGATGGAGTCGGGGTCGCCCTGAACGTTATGGACGGCGTCGCCCTGGAAGGTGAAGCCCGAGTTTCCGTAAGTGTAAATGCCGCGCCAGTAAATGTTCTGGACAGTCACGTTCGAGACCGTCAGATTGTCCTCAGCGGTGCTCTGGGTATAGTCGGTGACGATACCGTTGCGAGCATCCAGGTCTACCCCGCCCCCGGTCGCCCCGCTGGTCAGATTTGGGTTATGGCCGTCGATGGTCAGGTTCTGGATGGTCACGCTGGCAGCCTGCACCAGGATCACGTTGCTGCCGTGCACCGCGTTATTGGAGTCGGTGCAGAGCGAGCCACTGTCCCCGGACGGGCACGTCGGCTCCGACACGGCCGGCTCGATGATGGTGCTCGGCCCCGCGCCTTCCAGGGTCAGCGCCTTGTCGATGACCAGGTTCTCCGTGTATGTGCCTGCAGGCACGCTGACGGTGTCGCCGGGGTTCGCCGCATCGATGGCTGCCTGGATCGTCCCGAAGCTGCCGGAGTCGATCAGCGCGGCTGTGCCAGCGATCCTGGAGGTCGCGCCATTGGAGGCTGTGCTGCTGGAGATCCCGCTCTTGGGAACCCCTCTCCTGGCCGGCGCCGCGCTGGGCGGCTTGACATGGAGCAGTTTGCCTGTCGGTTTTGCGTGCGCCGCCGCGAGATGCGCAGCGGGCGGCCGCTGGACGCCGGGCTCGCGCACGGCCGTCGAGTGTGGCCGTTTGGGGAGTGTCATGGAACCCTGGTGACGAGAGGCCACCGTGACGGCGTGGGGAGCATGCACGCGCAACGTCGCGTCGGGCGCCGAGAAGCGTGCCGGCACACCCTGGGACGCTGGGGTCGTGGCCAGGGCCGAAAGGGTCCCGACGAGCATGGCTGCCAGGGCTAGAGGCGCGAGAAAGAAGGTGAGACGGTGTGGGTGACGCATTTTCCGTGGTCCTCCTCGATGGGTCAGTCCGGACGCCTCGAGCGCCCGACTGCACAAAAGGGTTCCGCGGTCCTGAGCAACGTCCGCTGCATTGCAACCAACCCGTCTGCCAGGACCTGTTGCTTGTAGCCAGATGCCCTGCGTGCCTCCTTTTCTCATGAGATCTCTGGACGCGATTAACCGGGGCTATGCTCGAAACTGCTGAACGTCACACCTGGCGCCGGCACGGAGAGCAATGAAGCGAAAATCTAGGGCATGGCGCCCCCGACGTGCATTGCCAAGAGATGCATACCACGAACCACGCGGCGTGTCATCACGGAAAACTAGGTGATTTCGAAAACTGGTTGGATTTCGGTTCGAAAGAATGACGTCCTTGCCGCGCCGCGGGACGTCACACCCCGGCGTGGCAAGGGCTCCCCGCGCCCCGTACATGAGCCGCTTCTTTTGCCTTGCGTTGCGGCGGAGCGCACCAGGTTATGGAGTCTTAACATGTCGTTAATCCCGGCATCACATTCTCTTGTCGCCGGGTTAACGCGATGGTGCAATAATAGGGGTTGCGGTGAGGTTGCTTACTCCTGTCCATCCGCCGATTCGAAGCCATTCTGGGTCTTATTCCGCACCGGGAGCTAGCCATGCGTCCACGGAAGCGTTTGTGTCCACTACTCCTGGAGGCCTTGTTCGCTGGGCTGCTTGTGGCCGGCTGTTCGGGACAGGCACCTGCCACGGCAACTCCCAGCCCTGCGGCCACGCCATCGCCGCAAGCACCGGTTTCAGATGACATCCAGGGCGCTGGCGGGACGCTGGCCGCGCCGCTCTACGCGGAATGGATCAAGGACTACGCGGCCGCGACGGACCTCCGCATCAGCTACCAGGCTGTGGGCTCGGGAAACGGCATCATGCAGATTACCGCGCATGCGACGGATTTCGGCGGGTCGGATGCAATCCTGACACCACAACAGTTAGCTGCTGCCCCGGGTCTGCAGATGATCCCCACGGTCGCCGGCACGGTGGTCATCATCTACAACTTGTCCGGTCTTGGCTTCAATCCCACTCTGTTGCTCGATGGTGCGACGCTCAGCCGCATATTCCTCGGCCAGATCCACCGCTGGAATGATCCGGCTCTCGCCGCGCTGAATTCCTCCTTAAAGCTGCCCGACCAGGACATCACTGTCGTGCATCGCTCAGATTCGTCGGGAACGACATTCATCTTCACCGATTACTTGCAGACAGTCAGCCCGGCCTGGCGAAAGTCCGTTGGACGGACGACCATACCAAGCTGGCCCGCAGGCGTCGGGGGCAAGGGCAGCGATGGCGTGATGGCCAGGGTGATGGCCAGCCCCGGATCGATCGGATACGTGGAGTTGAGCTATGCAGTGGCCAACGACGCCCAATCTGCCGACATGGTGAACTCGGCCGGGGCCAGAGTCAAGCCTTCGCTTGCCAGCACGCAGTCCGCCATGAGCGATTTCTCGAGCCAGATGCCGGAGACCCTGGCCACTTCCATCGTGAACGCCCCGGGGGCCGGCTCCTGGCCGATCGCCGCCTACACCTACATCTTGATCTACCAGGACCAGACCAATTGCGAAAAAGCAGCCAAGATGCTGGCTTTCTGGCGCTGGGCACTGACTGCTGGCTCGCTCTGCCACCGACCTGGGTTATGGCCCGCTACCCGACAGCGTGCGGGCGCACGTCTTCGCCAAGCTCGACACCATCACTTGCCATGGCCAGCCGCTCGCGCGCTGACGTGCAGGCACCAGGAAGCGCCCACTACCATGACCCTTCGCCGCAGAGCACTGCTTGTGGGTCGTCACCATGATCGGCTTGCTGACCATCCTCCTTCTAGTGTCTAGGGTGATCCTGGTCAGCAGCGCCGTCAGGATGGAGACGGCAGATGTTGAGCGCCAGGTTGACCAGGTGCGCGAGTATTTGAGCGGCGAGTATCCTCTTTCTGCGCGTGCAGGCATCCAATTGGGCAACCTGGGACGATACCGTTTCCTTTCTTCTTCAGCCATGACCCGGCTTTTCTCAACGCCAACTTTAGCTGCCAGGCGTTCGCGGGCCTCGATCTCGATTTCCTGGTGATCCTGGATAGCCAGGACCAGGTCGCCGCGAGCCGGGCGTGCGACCGGCACACTTACAAGCTCCTTTCGATAGATTCCGACTTGCTGGACGCTCTGCTGAAGGACGCCGCGCTCCACTACCGCATGCTGCCCACGGACGGGCTGGCCGGCGTACTCCTGACGCCCTCCGGGCCGGTCTTGCTGGCCGCGCAGCCCATCGTGCCCAGCAGCGCACAGGGCCCCGCCCGCGGCACGCTCATTTTCGGTCGTCGCCTGAGCTCGGACGAGATCCAGAGCATCGGCAAAGCTACCAACCTCGAAGTGTTGGGCGTCGCGAAAGGCGACCCACAGATGCCGCCCGACATGCGGTCGCAAGCTTCCCGGATCACTCCAGGCGGCGGGGCGGCGGTGGCGGCAGTAGGCACCGACGAGATCGCCGGCTACGTATGGCTCCCCGATGTCCACAACCAGCCGGGCCTGCTGCTCCGGGTGACGAGCACCAATGCAGTGCTCGCCGAGAGCCAACGCACCCTGCGCAGCTTTATCCTGGCCATCTTACTGGCCGGGCCGTTGTTCGGCGGACTCATCCTTGTGCTCCTCGAGAGACTGGCGCTGGCGCCCCTGGCCGGCTTGAGCGCCAGCGTCGCCGGGATAGCCCGCAGCGGCAGCCCGAGTGAACGTGTGCACATGGCCGGCCACGACGAGCTGGCCAGCCTGGGAGATTCGATCAATGCCATGCTGGCTGCCCTGGAACGCTCGCACGAAGATGTGCGCCGGGCCTACCGGCAGAACCAACAGCTTCTCGCTGCCATCTCGTCGGTCCTGATCGCGGTCGATGAGGCAGATCGCGTGACGCTCTGGAACGAGATAGCCGAGAGCACCTTTGGCAGAGGACCGGCGGACACCATCGGACGGCCACTGGTCGAGTGCGGCATCCGCTGGGACCGGGCGGTCATCGTGTCGCACATCCGACAGTGCCGCGGCCAGGAGCAGCCTGTGCTGCTGCGCCGGTTCCTTTACCAGCGTCCCGACGGCCGAGACGGCCTGCTGAACCTCAACTTCGAGCGCGTTTCAGGGACAGGACAGCGCCGGCAGCGGCATCCTCCTGCTCGGGGACGACGTCACCCAGCAGAGCATCCTGGAAGCGCAGCTCGCCGCGGCACAGAAGCTGCAGGCCATCGGCCAGCTGGCAGCAGGCGTCGCCCACGAGATCAATACGCCTGCCCAGTATGTCGGAGACAACATGCTCTTTCTGCAGCAAGCCTTCGACGACCTCCGGCCCCTCCTCGAGGCGGACCAGATGGTCTGCGAAGGGCAATCCAGCGCGTGCCCGGCGGATCTGGCGGAGTTCTTGCGCGGCGCCATCGATCCCTCCGACCTGTCATACTACCTGCAAGAAGTGCCCGGCGCGGTCGAGCGCGCGCTCGAGGGCATCGATCGCGTTTCGCAGATTGTGCGAGCCATGCGGGAGTTCTCCCATCCGGGCAGCAAGAACAAGGCCCCTGCCGACCTGAACAGGGCAATCGCAAGTACCATCACCGTCGCGCGGAACGAATACAAGCACGTGGCAGACGTTTCCACCAACTTCGATGCCAACCTGCCCCCGGTCATCTGCCTGGCCGGTGAAGTGAATCAGGTCGTATTGAACCTGCTGGTCAATGCGGCCCACGCCATTGCCGACGCCACAGGCAACGGGAAGACCCGCAAAGGGACCATTACGGTCAGCACGCGACGCGACGGTGGCTTTGCCGAGATCCGCGTCGCCGATACCGGCAGCGGCATCCCCGAAGAGATCCGGTCGCGAGTTTTCGACCCCTTCTTCACCACAAAGGAGCCTGGGAAGGGCACCGGTCAAGGCCTTTCCCTTGCCCACAGCGTGATCGTGGAACAGCATGGTGGCACGATCCATTTCGAGACCCAGATGGGGACAGGGACGACATTCATCATCCGCCTCCCTCTGGAAGGAGCCTGATTCCGTGACGGAGCGCGTATTGTTTGTGGATGACGACGAGATGATCCTGAAAACGCTGAAGTGCCTGTTCGGCCGGCGCCTGAGCCTCAGCATTGCCTTAGGGCCCGAGCAAGGGCTGGCTCTGCTGGACAGCGGCGAGAGGTACTCTGTGGCGGTCGTTGACATGGCCATGCCCGTCATGGATGGCATCCAATTCATTGCCCTGGCCAAAGCCCGCGACCCGAACCTGCAATGCGTGGTGCTCAGTGGCACGGTCAATCTACGCGATCATGTCCCCCCTGAATCGCGATCGCTGGTGTACGAGTTCCTCGAGAAGCCATGCCCTTCGGCAAAGCTCCTGGCTGTGATCAAACGAGCGCACGAGCAGCACCTACTGGCCACGGCGGCCTTCGCCTGATCCACAGGTCGCTCTTCGTCCTAACGGCCGCGAACCGATCTGCGCTCGGCGTCCTCGTCGGTTTTGCCCCACATCCGCCCCTGGCGCGCCGCGCGCCAGGGGCGGGAAGCCCCGGAATGGCGTGCTCACATGAAAGTCCCGGGCTTCAGCCAGAAACCCGGGACT
>CAWEHT010000195.1:0-8965 GCA_963808455.1 uncultured Chloroflexia bacterium
GCTCATTGCTGAGATGAGGGTCTTGATCTGACCTGTATTGCGCTTGTCCGCGTCTTAATCAGGCCCAGGTATGATAACGAGTTCGGTGATTTGAGTTCGGGCTTGAGCGCACGGTCGATACTATACGCGACGTCAGCCGAGGTTAACGGCGTACCATCGCTGAACCTCAAGTTCGGTTTGAGTGTGAAGGTCCAGGTTAGGCCATCATCTGCCAAGAAATGTGATGCCGCGAGTTCATCGCGTATCTGCAAGTGGTCATCGACCGAAACCAGACCGGTGAAGACCATGTTGATAACAGTAGTGGCGGAGAAATCGGTGGAGAGCGCAGGGTCAAACGTTGAGATGTCTGAATAGCCACTGATCGGTAACACAAGAATCTGCTGGTCTGCTGGGGACTCCGCTTTGGGGTTATTATTGCCGCCACCACAAGCTATCGGCAGTATCGCAGTCCAGCTAAGAAGGATGAGCAGGATCATTTGTGAGCTTCTCTTGCCGGATCGCATAGGTCATTCCTCCCGTAGTAACTCGCAAAGAGGAACACACGAGGATGTGGTGTGGAACGGCAGCAGGATTAGCCCGATAAGCCACACCCCAATAGCTACTTTATCCACTAAGTTCACCTATGGTATCACAATCACGCTTACTACTGCAACATCGAGAAGTCTCTTCTCTAGAGTGTGTTATGCACTTTGAACCATGAAGGTGATGAAGCGATGCGCCAACAGAATGGCGAACGCGATAAAATGCAAGCTGACCAGCGTCTCAGCCAAGCGCTCGTATTCGCGTGCCAAGCGGCGGAAACGGGCCACCCAGGCAAAATCGCGCTCCCCCACCCAACGCCTCGGCAGCAGCACAAAGCCCCGCTTGGCGGTCGGCAGCTTAATGACCTCCAGGCGAATGCCGTGCCCCTCGGTGGCGGCCGCCGCCTCGCCCGTGTAGCCCTGGTCAACGAAAGCCACTTCGACCAAGCAGTCGGACACTTCCTGAACCTTGGCCGCCAACTTTTCGACCTGGGCCCGCTCTTGTGTCAATAGCCGCACGGAAGTGTACCGCGCATGGTGGGACCGCGTAATTGGCGTTCATTGCGCCTCTGGCGGCAGTGATGATGGCCCGGCTTCGGCCAAAAGCGTTTGACTTGCGACCGCGACCAGAGCGACTCGCCCGCTGGGGCTCACGATTCGTCATGGCTCCATTGCGCAGGAACCGGGAGACCACCAAATCGCCCGCGATGGACTCCTGGCTGCGCAGGCTGAAATGCGGGGCCTGGCGGTGCCGGAACGCCCGGGCCCCGCGCTCGGCTCCGTTATTGGTCGCTTCTCAATGTGGCGGCTGTAAAAAGGCGCTCAGGCGTTCCAAATGGCTGTCGGTCATCGGGGCCAGGGCGCGGCGCAAGGCAGGCAGGGCCAGGTAGGCCGGGTTGCTGCGCCAGGTTTCGTAGCGTACCCGCGCCTCGGCCACCGTGCGACGCTGTCCCAGTTCGTTTTTCCACAGGGCATACCAATCGCGCATGAACGTGTGAGCGACGGTCAATTCCGCCAGGGGGCTGGCCAGGAGCGCCGTCACCAGAGCTGCCTAGTCGCCGTCGAGATGGTCTGGGCGACGCAGGAGTAGAAAGCGACGCTGCGCAAGCAGCGCATCCCGCACCTGGCGCACCTGCTCCCAATTCTGCCAGGGCGCCGGTGGCGGCGTAGCTTTGCCAGGCAAGCTGGCGGAGCCCACGGGCGCTGGGGCGCGCCCGGCTCGCCTTGCTCGCCCGGGGCTGCGTGCGCGGGCCCGTCGGGCGCGCGACCGCGTTGGGCCTGGCGTCGGTCGGTGCGCTCCGCAGCAACCACTGTTTGACCGTCACCCAGTGCAACCCAACTTCACGAGCAATAGCATTGACTTCAGCAGCCTGACGGGGCGCAACCAGGACGCGATTCGCAAGACGACGGCCGGTTTGCTCAAGCTCATCTTTCCGCATGCCACGTCGGAGGAGCTGAAGGACGAGGAGCTGAGCATGGGTCTGAAGTTAGCGACCGAGTGTAGGGCTCGCGTCGTCGACCAGCTCGCGATTCTGGCTCCCGGGGAGTTCAAGCCGGCCCAGTTTCAGCTTGGAAGGAACGGCAGAAGGGCCAACTGGGCAACCTTAGCCAGGGCTACGTCTCGCCGATGGTGTTGGCACGCGGTGAAACAGGATGTCGCGAGCAGATCGCGGATTGGCAGCACCCTGCTGGCCCGCCCGAGGCAACACATGTTATGATAGCAGTATGAACAAGCCGGAGGCGGCCATGGATGCCCAAACGAAGGCCGGCGAGACGCCCACCAGCGCGATCAGGAGGCGCCCCAGCCGCCGGCGCACGTACGACCGGCTGACGATTTCGCTGCCGCTCGAGGTAAGCCTGCGGCTGAGGGCCGATGCCAGGGCCTCGGGCGCGCCCTCCCTGAGCGCCTATGTCGTCGAGACGCTCGCACAGCGCACGAAGGAGCAGACCTTCCGGGACATCCTCGATGACATGTTTCGGGATGAGCCGATGACCGATCAGGAGCGGGAGTGGGCGGACGCGATCCTCAACCGGTGACCCTTGACGGGGAGCGTCGATCGCGGTGGAAATGGGCGATCGTGATGTTGGCGCGCTGCTGCCCTTCACATTGGCCTTCATCATGCGCGGGTTTGCCACGGATAGCTGCCCTTGCCCCCTGTGCCCCTCACGGGGCGGCTGGATCTGAATCGCGCGCTTCTGTTTCCACCTCAGCCCAAAACTCATCGTGAGGAATACGTCTGTCGGGCTCTTGCATGCGCTGTTCGGCCTCAGCCCAAAGACGACGAAGCTTGGGGTTGTGGGCCAGGAGCAGCGCCTCAAGCTCGTCATCGTCTTCGATGCAAACCAGCGCAGCCACCGCTCGGCCGTTTTTCGTCACCACCACCGGCCCGTCGTGGCACTCTTCCAGAAAGCGGCTGAAACGCGCCTTCACATCGGCTACCGGTGCAATTCTCATAGATTGATCTCCTGTCCACCAACCAGCAGGCGATTGCCTTCTTTGACGCCGATCGCGACTACCCAGACTTCTTGCTTGACACGATCGACACTGTAAAAGACACGGAAGCGATTGCCTGGTCCGAAACGCAGTTCCCAAGGCTCGTGCCCGAATAGCGTCTCGCCTTCCAGCGACTTGCAATTGCGGCTCTGCTGTTCGGGAGCGTGGCTAAGCTGTCGCATAACGGTCCGCCGAATGAAGCTGTGGTGCCTGCGTTCCGATCGCGGCGAGATGCTCTTTGACCTGCTCGTCGTAGTAAATGGCGTAGGGTCTGGCTGGCACCATAGTGTCAATGATAGTCATAATTGTGGCCTTGTCAAGCCCGTGGCCTTTGCACCGGTGTTTGGCTCCGTACGGCGCCCACGGGGTGGGCCGCGGTTGGTTGGGGCAATCACGATTTTTCCTTTGGTGCCCACCTGAACGCCCGCGACGTGAAGGCGGTGCGCCGGACAGTGTCTGGCATGGCAAAGCTGCTTTACCCCCACAGCGAGGCCACCAAGGATGAACTGGCCGAACTGCTCGAGATGGCGCTGGAAGGCCGCCGGCGGGTAAAACGAGCAACTGAAGAAACTGGGCTCCTTCGAATACTATCAGACGTCGTTTTCGTACGTCGATAACGAGAGCCGGGCAGAGCGCTTTGTCGGCGTGCCGGAAGAAGGTGGTCGCAACCTGGTGTCCACCGACCCACTGGCCCCCGGCTCGGTCTACGCAGCCTCGGTGGACGACCAGGGCAGGGTCGGCCTCTACCGGCTGGAAATCGGCAGCGCCAGCGGGACGGGCAAGTTGCACATCGCCGGCGGCCTCGACAGCGTGATGCGCGAGTCCGTGCAGCGCGCTTTTGCATACGTACAGGGGCATAAGAGCCAGCTGGGGATTGGGCAGGTGTTCGACACCACCGATTTCCACGTCGAGGCCATTGACTTGCTGGCAAACCACGTATCGTGCGAGCTCGGCATTGCGCTGGTAGTGGCGATCTACTCAGCCATCAAGAAGCAGTCGGCCCAACCGGCCCTGCTGATCCTGGGTGACTTGAGCATCACCGGCAACATCAACCCCGTCCGCTCCTTATCCGAGCCGTTGCAGGTGGGGATGGACAACGGCGCGAGCCGCGCCCTGGTGCCCATCGAAAACAAGCGCAGCTTCTTCGACGTTACGGCCGACGTCGTGGAGCACGTCAACCCGGTCTTTTACGGCGACCCGTTGATTGCGGCTATGAAGGCGCTGGGGATTGGTTAGAAATTGGCGTGACAGCAGGCAGCGCGGCACCTGGTGTGCGGAGATCCTGTGTTATCGTCCGATCACTGACACCCGGCGTGCGAAGGATCCGCGCCGACCAATCGCAGATTCAGCAGATCGGCGGTCATGGCGTCGAGGAGATGAAATATGCCTTTGGGGCCCGGCGGGATGTATGATGAACGTGTGTTGTGCTTCTCTCCCCGGCTCGGTCGGGTGTATCATCCCACAGCCTTGGCACGCGGCCGCCCCTTGGGATAGCCTGTTGGCCGTTCCTTAACCGTATTCAGATCGACCTCCTTGATCAGCCAATCGCGGCCTTCCTTCTCGGCGGGTAGGCGGCCGCTGAGGATCAGCTGCCGCACACGGGCCGCGGCGATACCCAGGTAGATGGCGGCTTCCTTGGTGGTCAGGATGCGTCGCGGCTCCGAGTCCCACCACGCCTCGAGGGGGGGCTTGTAGCTGGGCTCGGGAATGGGCTTGCCTTGCTCGCGCGCAACTTCGAGCCACAGCGCTTTACCGATCAGGACTTCGCGCAACGCCTCCTCGGGCGTCGCGCCGGAAGCGGAGCAATACTGCAGGTTGGGATATCGGCAATATAGTAGCCGTCCTGTTCGCTGTAAAAAATGACAATATGGTAGTCCTTCATGGCTGATCCTCCAGAGTTAGCCCATAGCAGCTTCAAGCTCGATCAATTGCTTTACGGGCTGTTCATGGCCTTGGCTAGCAGTTTTCGTTTATTCACAGTGCTCCTCCGCCCTTTGCCAGTAAAGCATAGCGCGTGCGTAAGCCTTTGTCAAGCCCCGCCGTATTCGTCGCTGGCGAGCGGCACAGCCTTGACGGGCATCAACCCCACGCTCCAAGCTTGGCAGTTTGTCAGCACCGGTTGCCCAATCAACCCCATCTTCGGGGTTGTGGCTTCTCTTCCCACCCTTCCTTGCGCTTGCACGCCCTGGAGGGCTGCCTTACACGCAGGCTGCAGGCCGTTTCCGTCAATCTGCAATATCGCATCATACGCGAAGCCTGTTCAAAGGGGCTCACATGGCGGCCGCCAGTCCGCGTTGGCGCACTTTGTGTGCCAGCAGGGTTACTTCAGTGCCCGGCGTCGTTGTGCAGGCAACTTGCCGGATGAACCAATAAGACGGGTATTGGCCAAATAACCTGGAGATATCCAGACGGCTCCCTGTCAGCCAGATTGCGCCTGCGCGGGGCGGGGGCGCAGACCTGTGGTCGAGAGGATTATCCTTGCCAGGGAAGCAAACCGCGACAGCGGGGGTAGTTCGAGCAACTGTAGAAGCGCTCCCCTTGATGCGCTCCTCGCCTGGCGGTTTTGATCACCATGGCCGAGCCGCACAGTGGGCAGCGCGGCCCGGCAGTGGGCGTTGGCCTGGCCGGCGCCGTCGTCAACTGATAAGCCGCGACTGCATCAGCCTTCGGTTCCTGCCCACCCCTGGCCTTCCTCAGGGCGGCCAGCAACTCATGGCCCGTTATCAGCGAAATAGGCTTCCCCCGCGCCCAGTCGCACGCTTGCGGCGTGAACCGGCCCGTCGTCACGATCAGGCCCCGGTCGGCGTTTTCGTGGTGCATCGCGCCGTAGAAATCGCGCACGACGGGCTCGCCCACCTGGCCCTGCCAGCGCTTACACTGAACAATCCACTTCTCGCCGTTGCCAGCTTTGACGACCACGTCGATCCCGTGGTCGCCCTGCCCACCGGCGCGCGTTGCTTCGTGCCCTTCTGCGCGCAGCCATTCGACCACCAGGTCCTCGAAGCCGTCTGGGCTGATCTGGCGCAAATCTTGCACGCTGCCTGATTGATCCACATGCCGCCAGAGGCCTGCTCGACGGCGATTCGTCCGGGCCAGCCCGGCGAGGTACAACAAGGGCCCGCTTGCCAGAAGGAGGACCGTGCTGAGCGGTTCGGGGATGTGCCGAAAGGGCAGGGCCGTCGCCGGGGGAAACGCCATCAGGAGCAGCCGTCCCAAGACGCAGCAAAGCCACGCAGCCCATAAGTTCGCCAGTGGCCTGCGCCCCCATGTCAGGCTGGCGAGCATGACCAGAGGCCACAAGCCGTACAAGAAGCCGAAGCAGGTCGCAAAGAGCCAGAGGAATATTGAGCTCGGTGACACCGGATCCCTGCCTTCTGTTGCGAGTAGCACCGCGGTCACGAGCCGCACCTCCAGGGTAGCCCAGCGACGGACCGATGGAAATAGGGCTTTGGTCCTGCTCCGCGCCAGCGCTGTGTGGCGGGCCGGGCCGCAAGGCCGCGAACGGGTGAGTCCCGGGAAATAGTAACGATGTGACGGACCGCGCCGGGGGTCTCCTCCGGGCAGATCGCAACCGGGCGCGAGCCCGGGGGTGCTTGACGTGATGATCGTGGCCACTAACAGCTAACGGGTTGACGGTCGTTGAAGGCTGGCCCTTGAATTTTTATCTTCACTGAGCGGCCTGCGCATCCGAGTGTGCTGCCAACCATTGGGTGATCTCAGTCACGTTTACGCCACCCCTGGCGACCCGTAAGGTGAAGGCTGCAAGTTCGGCGTTGGTTGCTGTCAGTCGCCACCCGTTGCGTTGCAGGAAGAGACCCGCCGATGCCGCGCCCAGCCGCTTGTTGCCATCGAGCATTGGATGATTCTCGACCAGAGAATGCATTAGCGCGGCGGCCTTGGCATGTAGGTCCGGGTACAAATTCTGGCCCGCAAACGTGGCCTGCGGTCGGGCAACGGCCGATTGCAGCATCGCAAGGTCACGGATGCCATGCGTGCCCCCGGTCTCCTGCACCAATCGCATGTGCAGAAAAAGGACTTGCTCGACCGTCAAGTAGGTCACCGCGCCAGGGCTTGCAATGCCGGGCGGTAACGCTCGATAAACTCCGACACCTGCTGCGCAAAGTCTTCGCCAATCGCCGATATGTCGGGTTGAAAGGGCGTGATGGTCAGCCGTTGCTGCTCCCTGTCTAACTCAACACTCACCTCTGATCCCTCAGCAATCCCAAGAAAATCGAGCGCGTTTTTGGGCAGCGAGACGACGAGGCTATTTCCAGTCCTGAATACTTTGCGCTGCATTCCGATACCTCTTTGGGGTTGTGTGCTTACATCGTAAGTATACCAGGGTTCGGCGCGAACGTCAACGGGTGCGTACGGATATGATTGTTCACAATTGTCAGCAGGGCAAGGTGGCGCTCTGTGGATGCAAGTGGACACCGCTCGCTTCTTCGTCCCCGAGCTTAGCACTCGTTCCCCCGAGAATCGTTGCACCCTGCTCCAAGGCGCGCTGGCAGTGCGCCCGGTCTATCTGCACAAGGAAGGGCGCATCCGGGCGCTGGTATTCTGCGCGTTGGTGGCGCTGCTGGCTCTTGCCTTCCTGGAGTGGCTGGCCCGCCGGGCCTTGCTTCAGCAGTCGGGCAGCACTTCGATTGCGCGGCCACCTGGGCCACCGCATCCGCTGCCGCGCTCGGGCGGGAAAAGGCCCGCCCATGTTACAATGCCACGATCTAACAGACACCGAACCGCCCAGGCGTTTCTGGATGAAGGAGACGTTTTGAGTACTGATACCATCGAGAGGGTTATCGCCCGCGAGCTGTCCCTACCCGCTCGCCAGGTGAGCGCCGCGATGGCCCTGCTGGACGAAGGTAACACCATCCCGTTCATCGCGCGCTATCGCAAAGAGGTTACCTCCGGGCTGGATGAAGTTCAGCTCCGGCACATCGACGAACGGCTCCAGTATTTGCGCAAGCTGGCCGAGCGCAAGCTGGCAGTGCGGGCAGAAATCGAATCGCAAGACAAGCTCACCGAAGAGCTTTCCGCCCAGTTGGACGGTGCCACATCGCTCCAGGCCGTCGAGGATCTCTATCGGCCCTATAAGCCGAAGCGCCACACGCGGGCCGCGCTGGCCCGCGAGCGTGGCCTGGAGCGGCTGGCACAGGCGCTCCTGGCGCAGGAGCGCAATGTGGACCTGGCTGCCCTGGCGCTGCAACATATCGGCCCCGACGTGCCCGACATAGAATCGGCGCTGGCCGGCGCTCGTGATATCCTGGCCGAACAGATTAGCGACGACCTGGCCGTGCGCCAGTCGGCCCGCCAGCACTTTGCCGCGACCGGCACGATCGCCAGCCGGCGTACGAGCGACGAGGCCGATCCCGAAGGGCATTACCGGGCCTACCACGATTTCCGGGTGGCGCTGCGGGCCGTCCAACCCCACCAGTGGTTGGCTCTGCGGCGCGGAGAAAAGGATGGGTGCCTCAAGGTTAGCCTGGAGGGCCCTGATGCGGCGATCGTGGCCGAGACAGTCAACCGGTTCTTGAAGGCTCCCACGAGCCGATGGGGCGAACAGATTCCGGCCGGCTGTCGAGGATGGTTATGAGCGCTTGCTCAAGCCTTCGGTGGAACGCGAGATTCAGGCCAGCCTGTCCGATTATGCTGACGATCACGGCATCCAGGTCTTCGCGACGAACCTCCGGAATCTGCTGCTGCAGCCGCCGATTCGCGATCGTCACGTGCTCGGCATCGACCCCGGGTTCCGCACGGGCTGCAAGGTGGCGACGGTCGATAGGACCGGCAAGCTGCTGCATACGGTGACGATCTTACCCACCCGCCCCAAAATGACCGGAGCAGAAGGCCCTGGTGACCCTGGCCGAGCTCGCCCGCCTCGACGAGGTGACCGTCATTGCGATCGGTAACGGGACAGCAATACGTAATCTTGGGCCGAAGCGGCTACACA